>NZ_AP019400.1:929166-1270833 GCF_004295585.1 Cohnella abietis
GCGCAGCGAAACATGAACGGCATCCTTAATTATTTTCTTGAGCGGGAGTCCGGGTTTACACAGGAGCAGCTCCCCGAGATTCGGCACTATTTGGATAAGATTAATCGAGACGACCAACGGATTCGAATTATGGATGCTAAAGGGAAGCCTGTCATTACCGTAACGAATAATGTGTCCGAGCAGTGGGTGGAGCCGCAGCCGATTTCCCGGCAGGAGGTTTTTATTTCTAGAGGGGGCGAGCATACTCTTCTAGTGATGAGAAGTCCGTTAACGATCTTTGAGTTTAAGGGCACGATTGAGATCGTTAAGAGCATGGCGGAATATGAGGAGTGGAGTGCAGCTATCTCTCGCTTTATGGTTTATTTTACATTGGCTGCGGTAGTGTTAAGCGTTCTGGTTGGCTGGCTATTGTCCTGGAGGCTGCTTAAGCCACTTCAGGCTATGGCGCAGACGATTAGGAATGTTAAAAATAAAGGGCTGCATGAGCGGACGAAGCCCCCCGCCAATGGGGATGAAATATCGACCCTCATGCTATTGTTCAATGAAATGATGGATCAGGTAGAAGAAGCTTTCCGTCAGCAGAGTAGATTTGTTGAGGATGCATCTCACGAGCTCAGAACGCCAATTGCCATCATTGAGGGCCATCTGGCATTGCTGCAGAGATGGGGCAAAGAGCATCCAGCCGTCCTTGAAGAGTCCCTTCAGGCTTCGCTACAGGAGTTCACCCGCTTGAAGGGTCTTGTACTAGAGCTGCTAGCTTTGTCCCGTGCTGAGAAAAATAGCCTAGCTCCTACCCCCTTATTAACGGACTTAGATGATCACATTAGGGTAATGGTCAAACGAGTAGCTCCAATCTATCGAGGCTTCCAACTGGTAACGAAGCTAGAACCACTGGGTGGCGCGACAGTTCTCATATCCGTTGAGCACCTTGAGCAAATTATGCTCATCATTATAGATAATGCCGTTAAATATTCCCTTCATAATACAACCATTTTAATTTCACTCATGTTGCGCGGCGAGTATGTATGCCTTGATATTACCGACTACGGAATAGGTATTCCAGCCAAGGATTTACCTTACGTAATGGACCGTTTCTATCGGGTTGATAAAGCTAGAAGCCGGGATATGGGAGGCAACGGCTTAGGCCTTGCGATTGCTAAGCGTTTAGTTGAACGTTACAAAGGGAAGCTTGAGATCGACAGTCGAGAAGCTGTGGGTACGACAGTATCTATTATCCTTCCTATTTCAACAGATGGGGAGCAACGATTGGAAGGTGCCGTTTAATGAAGGGAGGGGATTTAATGAAGCGGATTACGATAATGGTTGTGATGATGCTGATTTGTGCGGGCTGCGGAATAAGTGGCTCTGGGAAAATGGGGCAAGAAAACGCTCAGCAGTCAAATGACGGCTCGCAGCTCCAAACCCATGCTTCCGTGAGGAAGGGGCAAGCCGTTACCGTATATACGGCTAGACATTACGCGGCGGACACCGCTTTGTTCGCTGCCTTCACCAAGGAAACCGGTATTGAGGTAAACGAGATAAAAGGCACGGCTGAGGAATTGGTTGAGCTGATGAAGCGGGAGGGAGAGTCATCCGATGCGGATCTCTTTTTCACCGTGGATGGAGGAGTATTAAACTATGCTAAACGCAGTGGCGTGCTTAAGCCTCTTTTTTCAGATAAGATAGATCAACAGGTTCCTCCGAAGTGGCGGGAACCCGAGCATTATTGGATTGGTGTTACCACACGGGCAAGGGTGATTGTCTATGCGAAGGATAGGGTTCGGAGAGAGGAATTATCAACCTACGAGAGTTTAACCGAAGATAAATGGAAGGGTAGGGTTCTCGTTAGATCCCACTCCAATTTGTACAATCAATCTCTACTCGCGTCATTTATTGCCCTGAATGGAGAAGAGCGTGCGGAGCAATGGGCAAACGGCATCGTTAAAAATCTAGCACGTGCTCCTGAAGGGGGAGACCGGGACCAAGCAAAAGCAATTGCTGAGGGTATCGGGGATGTCGCGATTATGAACACGTATTACGTGGGTCAGCTTTCGGTATCAGCCGATTCGGCGGAGGCACGTATTCCGGACGGGCTGGGTGTGTTCTTTCCTAATCAAGAGACGACAGGGGCACATCTTAATATAAGTGGGATCGGTCTCGCTCGCTATTCCAGTAACGAAGGAAATGCCTTGAAGCTGGTCGAATATATGACGAGCAAGGAAGGTCAGTCGCTATTGGCGCAAGGGAGCTTCGAATTTCCGGTTAATGAGGATGCGGAGGTGCCGGAGCTATTAAAATCTTGGGGAACCTTTAAGACTCAGAAGCTCGATTTTGCTGATTTCGAGACATATAGACAGAAAGCGATTGGCATATTTGAAAGAGTAGGCTGGTTGTAAGGCAATGAAATAAATATGGAAAAGGAATAAAACATATGGGCGGCGAGCGGATAGGTGTACTTGGGGCAGGAATCGGCGGATTAATTGCAGCGATCTATTTGGCACAAGCGGGATATCAAGTAACTATCCTAGAGAAGGCTGCTTACGCAGGGGGTAGTGCTGGTCATTATACTCGTGGTGGGCGAACCTATCCAACTGGGGCAACAATGGCTTATGGACTAGAATCCAATGGGATTTTTCGCGAATTGTTAGATGAGATTGGCGTGGATATCCATGCTGTTGCTATGGAGCATGCCGTGGATGTCGTTCTCCCTGACCGTACGGTGTCACTCTATCAGGATCGACAGCTATGGGAACAGGAGCTAGCTGCTGTATTCCACGAGCGGTCGGACTCCGTGCTACGCTTCTGGAGGGAGCTTTCTCAGGTAGCGGAGCAGGTAATTGCAGTTACTAGATCCCGGGTTGCTTTTCCTCTTAACCGACTTTACCAGCTCGGTAGCTTCCCTAAGCTCATTCTCCGCAAGCCAATTAAGCTGCTGCGACTAGCTCCTTACAGCCTACAAACAGTTGAAGACTTACTTCGTAAGCATGGCTTAAGTGACTATACTGTTTTTCGCTCCTTCCTGAATGCTCAGCTAGTCGATGCCGCTCAGACGGATTGTAAGCATGCAGCTCTTCTGCCCTCGGCGCTTGCACTGGATATTTATCGCTATGGAAGCTTTGCCATTGAGGGAGGCTTCGGTGGTCTTGTTGAGAAATTGGAGGAGCGATTTATTCAGCTTGGAGGGCAGCTGCTACATCGTAAGCCGGTGACAGAGATGCGTTATGAGAGTAAGCAGTGGCTAATTAGCAGTAGAACACAGGAGTACGTATTTGACACAATCGTTAACGCAACGGGCCTCCAATGGGACGGAAAAGCATTAGTCGAAGCTGAGACGATTGAGGGCTGGGGAGCTTTCAGAATTGATGCTATCGTATCGGAGGAACTGACTAATCAGCTGCATCAAACATTAACGAAATTAGGGCATCCGTTTGCTTGGCAGATCGTTCCAACTCAAGATCAGAAGCTGCTTCCGGAGAGTAATGGCCCCGTATATGTGACCGCTCATCCTGCCGCTAATGATGATAATCAGGAACGCGCTAGGGAGATTCTGCTCACCATTTCAGTTCATTTACCAGCGAGAGACTGGAAGGGGAAAGAGAAAGCCGATTATAACTTGGCTAAAGAGAGTATGATTACGGCAATCGTGAGTGAGGTCGAGAAGGTTTATCCAGAATTTCGTCAGCATTTAATACATATACAGGCTGGAACACCAACGACTTATAAGAAGTATGTCGGTAAAAGCCGAGTGGGAGGCTTTCCACTTACCGTCCGTAATGCCATTCGTAAGCCTAGTGGCAGTAAGGGAGCTCATCCGGCGTTAGTGTTTGCAGGCGAGCAAGTATTCCCCGGGCCCGGAACACTCTCAGCAGCGCTAAGCGGATTTTATGCAGCCCGTGCGGTAATGGGACGGAACCCAAATAAGGCTAGGAGGATTAACCGATGAACTTGTTTCAGATGAAATCGACTACAGATGGGGTCAATCGCATGGCGGCTTACCTCGAGCATAACTATGTAAGTATTGGCTGGTCAGGCTTAGGCGACTTGGAAAATTCGAGCAGGGAGGAATTGAAGGAGCGCTTAGCTAGTGTCTATAATGTTCATGGCCAAGAGCTAGAAGCTGCATTGGAGGAGGTTAGCACCTTCGTACATGACATGACGGATGGAGATTATGTCATAGTTGGCGATGAGGACGAGGTGCATTTGGGTGATCTAGGTGATTATTTTTATGTAGGCAGTCTTGAAGCTGAAGAAGTAGATGGGAGTCATAGGAGAGGAGTAACTTGGTTAAAGAGTCTTCCTCGCTTAGAGCTGAAAGGCGAGCTGCAGCATTTGCTCAACCATTCTAGCAACGTATCGAGATTTGGTTTGCCCGTTACCTCCACTTTAATAGAAAGCTGGTTATCTAAGTCATTGGAAGAAACGGGAAATCAGATGCGAGTCGACCCGAAGCTTGTTGAGGAAGCGCTCCATATACTAAGTCAGGCTATGCGCAGTGAGGACATGGATCGTCGGGAACGGGCTGCAATAGCCATATTACAATATGCACAGCCCCGTCTTAATATTTAAGAGTTATACGAAGAAGCTTGTCGTTAGTTCCGGACCGGGTATAGTTTTCATACGTATAACTGACGCCAGAGAGCCCCTTCTGGGCGGCGAAAGCTTTTTTCATGTCGGACATAAGGGTGGCCCCTCTTGTATATCGAATAACCAATTCCTTCTGGCGTTTGCTTACCGCTGCGGTGATTTTGTCTGTTAGACTCTTTAAGCTTGTTGCTGTATAGGCGTCGGTGAGATAGAGATAACCCAACTGCTCGTATAGCTTATTATAGAAGGCTGCCTTGGACGAATCTTTTTTGGCTAGCGAGCTTAGTGTCTGATCGTACGAAGTTACAGCTTTAGGATAAAGGGAGGACCTTTCCCATCTGTGGTCTTTCTCAATCTGAGCATCCGTTAAATTGTAATAGCTATAATCCACTCTACCTTTAACATCTGGCACGGGATCATCCCAAGTCGTGTCAAGATGGTACCACTTGCCGTCTAGCTGGACTAGGTTCCAGGTATGAGCAATCCCTCGCGACGTGCCTTCAACGATTTTCACCGGAATACCAGCCTGATTCATCATCTCATAGGTCAGGACAGCGTAGCCTTGACAGACGGTTTTGCCGTTAACAAGACCATCATAAGCAGAGTGCGCGATGAGGCGGGTATCATAAGCGACGCGAGTAACAATCCAGTCGTGAATGGCTTTAACCTTCTGATGATCATTCATCCCACGGGTCAAAATTTGATCCAGTGTTTTGGCAACTATTTTCTTAACCTCATTCGTCTGAGCTAAGGTTTCCCAATAGGTAAACTGGAAAGTTATATTTGCTGTATCGTCCTCTATAGTAGCATCGTAACCAAAGGTCTTAACCGTATAATGCATATAATCGTCTGATTGAACGGCTGCGTTCAAAGTGTCTCGTATATTCTGCTTTAGAGTAGCTCTTGGTGCGGAATAAGTGACAGTAAGTGAGCTGAGACGCTCATTTAGCGCATCTATAATTTCTTGCTGAAGCTCATCCTGTGATGTCGAGCTTTCTGCTGCTCGTACTATTGAGGGCTTGAATTCTGCTGTAATGTAGCTAGTCCCTAATAGAACTGCACATGCGAGTAAAATTGATCTTATATTCACAGTGACCTAACCTCCTTCATACGGGTTAAAAATAAAACAAAAAAGACTCTATTTCCAGAGTCTGCCGCGTGTGGAATATTCGTGGCAGCCCGGCGGTCGTAACCTTGATGGTCTGTAGATCCGTAGCTTTGCGTCCTAGCGTTTCCACTAGTTTGCCTTTTATAGTTATTGCTTGCAATATACCACAATAAACGAACTATTTCGAGCAAATAGTATTTATGAATTCATTCACACAATTGACTCATAACGATATAAAACCTTTTTTTAATTGTGACAATCGTTTGGTTTTTCAGTTCAAACCCCTTATATTTAGGTATATATAACCAAACAATAGAGGCTAAGCAGCATGGAGGGAATATGATGGGATCACAAAAGGTTGGAAAGAGGCTTAAGATTACTATACGGAGAAAGCTTTTATTCGTATGTTCTTTGCTTATGGTTGTTCCTATTCTTGTTTTAGGAGGAGTAACCTACATCCAAATAACGAAAGAGACGACCACTCTGCTAGAGAACGGGCTGAAGAACAGCGTAGAGATGGCCGGTGAGGTATTAACCTCCTTGAACAATTCCGTCCGTAACGGGTCCATGACTTTGGAGGAAGCGCAGGAAAGTTTACGAGTAATTCTTTTGGGTGATAAACAGAAGGATGGACAACGCACAATTAATAAAGCGATCGATTTGGGAGAGAACGGTTATTTCTTCATTCTTGATGAAAAGGGAACCCTATTGGCGCATCCTAAGCTTGAGGGACAGAATATATGGGATAAAGAGGCCTCTGATGGGACTTACTACATACAGGACATGGTGAAAGCTGCGAAAAATGGCGGAGGATTTACGCATTATGACTGGCCTCTCCCGGAATCCACAAAGGAAGCAAGTAAAGTTGTGTTTGCGAATTTATCTCCCGAGTGGGGATGGGTTATTGCAGCGGGTTCTTATGAGCAGGATTATAACGGTGTTCAGAAGAGTATTATGAAAACAATGGTCATTACGCTCGGAATTTGTTTGCTAATAGGAAGCAGCATTCTAACGTTCTTTGCCCTTCATATCTCGCGACCTATTATACGAATTTCAGAGCAAGCGCAACGTATGGCAGATGGAGACTTAAGTGGGGAGGATGTTATTGTCACAAGCAAGGATGAGGTTGGATTGCTTACTGCCTCATTCAACAGCTTGAATAACAATCTCAAGGAGCTCGCTGGTAACCAACTGTTAAGCGCCAATGCTTTGGCATCATCCTCTGCTCGGTTATCGAATATTATCGGAGAGACAGTGCAAGCCGTTCACCAGTCTTCGCAATCTCTTTCTGAGCTTGCTATTAACAATGAAACACAAGCAGTTAGCATTGAGGAAACCTCTAGGGCAATGGAAGAGATGACGGACGGTATAGGGCGCATTGCCTCTTCCTCCACAACGACATTCGAAGCATCAGCGGCGACGTTAGAAGAAGCGGAAGCAGGTAATGAGCTCATTATGCAATCCTCTGCACAGATGAAGTCAGTGAGCCGAACAGTCGCTGATCTCAGTGCAGTCATTCATCAGCTCAACGAACGTTCCCACCAAATAGGTGAGATTGCTGTAGCGATCAGGGATATTTCCTCACAGACGAATCTTCTGGCTCTGAACGCTTCAATAGAAGCAGCCAGAGCGGGAGAGCACGGCAAAGGCTTCGCCGTCGTCGCTAGTGAAATTCGTAAGCTCGCCGAGCGCTCTGATGAATCCGCAGCACAGGTAACTGAGCTGATCGAACATATCGTCGAGGATATTACAGATGCAGGCTTAGCTATGCAGAAGGGTGAGCATGAGGTAGTAGCAGGGGCAGCCTCCATTAATCTAACAGGAGAAGCTTTTGCTCGAATTCTTGAGGCGACTCGTAGTGTCGTAGGTCAAGCTGAGGAAGCATCGGCTGCGGCAGAGGAGATGTCAGCCAGCGCTCAGGAAATTTCAGCGTCATTGCAGCAGATGGAAAGTGTTTCATCGAAATCCTCAGGAGCGGCAAATAGTATATCGGCAGTATCTGAGGAGCAGCTGGCTTCCTTGGAGGAAATCTCAGCGTCGGCCAACAATCTAACCCAAATGTCGGACAATATGAAGCAGCTATCCAATAAATTCAAGATTTAGCTTGGAAGCACCGTCAACATTAACAGGTTCACGAAGGGGAGAACGATTGTGACTCGAGTGTATGGTATTCCAACCTCACGGACAGCCAATTTCATCAAGTTTCAACGGGACCCCCTTGGGTTTCTGGTAGATGCATTGCCAATGGGTGATGTTGTATCGTTGAGGACTAGCTCGTTGCGCCCTACTTTTGTTGTGAATTCACCTGATTTTGTCCAAGAAATTCTTGTGCATCAAGAGCAGCATTTCCGCAAGGGGAGAAGCTCTAACGTTCTGCGCAGAACCATTGGGGACGGTCTTCTAACCTCAGAGCATTCGGTTCATAAGCAGCAGAAGAAATATTTAATACCCGTATTCTATAAGGAACGCATTCAGACTTATGCTCAGATTGTTCGGGATGAAACCTTGCGACTTGCGGATTCTCTTGAGGAGGGGCAGCCTGTTCCGATGCATGAGATTATGATGCAGCTGACGCTGGGAATTATCGCGCGTAGCTTGTTCAACACCGAGCTTGCTGGAGACAAGGCTGAGCTTGCGGAAGCGGTGGATGTGACCATTCGTCAGAGTGCGGGTACTATCTTTTCACCTATTATTTTACCCTTCTCTGTTCCAACGCCAGGTAATGTCAGGCATAAACGGGCTATTCGGACTTTGGAGGCCATGATATATGAGACGATATCGAAGGCAAAACAAGACCCAGAAGCTTATGCGGACACCATGCTGGGGCTATTGCTCGATACGAAGGATGAGTCAGGGGGCTCTCTGAGCGACCAAGAAATTCGTGATCAGATGATGACGATGCTGTTAGCTGGACATGAGACGACGGCCAATGCTCTAGTATGGGCTTGGTACTGTCTGGAGCGTACTCCGGACGCATTGCATCGCATGTATGCGGAGCTGAATCAGATTAGAGAGAAGGAAGAGCAGTCTGGCCAGCAACTGACTGCTTATGAGCATTATCGGGAGATGAGCTTCACTAAGCAGATCGTGCAAGAGACGCTTCGACTGTATCCTCCAGCGTGGGCAATTCTTCGGGAATCAAACCGTGCGTTGGATATGTTGGGGGATCATTTTCCGAACAATAGCAGCTTTCTAATCAGTCCCTATGCAATCCATCGGAATGACAAGGTGTTCGGTGATGCTTCCTCATTCCGCCCAGACCGGTTTGATGGTGGGGTGTCTCAATGGGCTCGATTTGCTTATTTTCCGTTCGGAGGTGGCTCCAGGGGATGCATTGGCTCGCAGTTTGCCTTACTCGAAGCCGGTCTCATTATGGGCACACTTGCTGAAAAATTTGAGTTCACATCCTCTCCCGGACAAGGTGAGGCCATACCAGAGCCCCTAGTATCCCTGCGCATAAAAAATGGTCGGTGGATGGTGCCGAAGCGTAGGTAGTGGGGCAGCGGGTGAGTGGTAACGGATAAGATAAGTGGATAAACGATACCGGTGATGGCAGTGGATAAGCAGCAAAGTTAAAGGGTAGCGGATAAACAGTAACTGTCCCTGCATTGGATGATGAGTAGTAGTGGATTCACAGTTACTATGTCGGCATCGTTATCCGCAATGGCTTTAATTAGCCTAGCGTGAGCTGTCAGTCGAATATTTATCGTGCTCTCCTAATATCTCCCGCACGACATTCCGCACCATTTTTACCTGATCAGGCATCTGGTTTCTCAAGGTTGTTAGAATTTCCTGCAAATCAGATTCGGACTCTGTACGCTTCTCTTCTTCATCAAGATAGGTAAACAATTGTGCTATACTCACGTCTAATGCGGCGGAGATCTTAGCGAGATTAAGGAGGGAGATATTTTTCTCTCCTCTTTCAATCTGTCCAATATAGGAATAATGAAAGCCACCCTTCTCCCCCAGCAGCTCCTGCGACATGTCACGTTCTTTCCTGAGGCTTCGAATACGTTTCCCCACGAGCTTAAGAATATTGATTTCCATCCTATTTTTCACACCTCTTTAATTAAGGCAATTATTAATAACGTTAAGCTATGTATGTGTACATAAAGGTGCTTGTAGTGCAGTAAAACTCAGCTCTGATTAAAGTGTAGAGAAACGGCTGAAGGGAATGAATGAGTCGATGAATATAGTTTTTGATAAAAATAGTATTCATTGATATTATTTAAAGCTATAATTAAGATGTTAAGTTATTAATGGGCTGAATTATGGTGTTCATTAATATCATTTCCGATGGTACGGATTGTATTCTATGTCACTTGAGAATGAGGGAAGAGTGATGCTGTTACCGATGCTGAATACAAAAGGGGACTTCTGTTTGTTGGATGCGCAGAACATTGTTTATTTGCAGACCAACGGGGCAGGGGAACTAGCTATCTATTCCTATGATGAAAAATATAGAGTGTTATCCAAGGTGAAGGATTGGACTTTGCTGCTGCAAGATGCGGGGTTTATCCGGATAGACCGAGGGACAGTTGTGAACACAAGAAGTATTGAGGCCTTTGACGCGGACTTAAATGTGATAAAGCTGAGGACAAGCAACGGGGGACTATGGGTGCCTGTTTCCCGCAAAATGAATCAGGAAGTAGCGAATCATTTTCCACAAAAATAATACACACTAACGTTTAGATTAGTTGAGATTAGTCAAATCTAGTAAAGGAATCAAATTTACTAGAGTAGGCGATGACAATGCTCTTAACCGGATTAGCAGGAGTGCTAGCTACGGTGGCTGTTATAGTAACAATCCGTACGATGTTATCCTCCTCAATAGGCAAAGTGTTAGCAATGGTTGTTATGGCAGTAGGAGCAACTTTAGGCGTGACAGTGGATACAATCGCTTTAAGCTCAGGTGTCACAGCGATGACAGCAGCTTCGTTTGGTATAGTTTGTGGCGCGTCCTTGGTAATCGTGTGCAATAATGCATTACATAAGCGGATAAAGAAAGCCAAATTGGAGCGGCATTTTTGATGTCTAAGGGAATCTCCAAGGGGATTTCTATCGGAATGCTAATGTAACGTCTAAGTTAACTTCTAATGGAGTTTCTATCGGGATGTCTAACTTAACTTCTAAGGTAGATTCTAACGGTAAAAGACACTAACCCAGACAGGGTAGCGCCTTTTATCGTTTTTTTGATATGGAGCTGCTTCGTTGCGTACTTCAACTTTATACACTAACTGTAGCCTCGATTAACTAAGCCCACCGAATATTGCCATCCGCGCCGAAAAAACACACTGAGGGCTACTAAGCTCGTCGCAAAAGCTCATCTGCGGCGAAATAACGCACTGAGGGCTACTAAGGGAGCAGCAAAAGCTCATCCGCGTCGGAATAACGCACTGAGGGCTACTAAGATCGCCGTAAAAGCCCATCTTCGTCGGAATAACGCACTGAGGGCTACTAAGGGAGCCGCAAAAGCTCATCCTCGGCGAAATAACGCACTGAGGGCTACTAAGATCGTCGCAAAAGCTCATCCGCGCCGGAATAACGCACTGAGGGCTACTAAGATCACCGCAAAAGCTCATCTGCAGCGAAATAACGCACTGAGGGCTACTAAGATCGTCGGAAATGCTCATCCGCGTCGGAATAGCGCACTGAGGGCTACTAAGATCGACGAAATTGCTCATCCGCGGCGGAATAACGCACTGAGGGCTACTAAGTTGCCACAAATGTTACTATCCGAGCCACGCATACTCAACCCCGGGGGATTAAAATAGATAGCCCCACCTGCTCCGAACGAGTCAATTCGACCGCTCGGAGCAGGTGGGGCTAAGTCGCCCGCCAATCCGCAGCGCATCTTCGGCTCAATTAGCAGCCAACTTTACCCAATCACGCTCCGGCGTAGGGTAAAGAGGTCCTTCAGCTCGTCCGTGGAAAGCTCGGTTATCCAGCCTTCGGAGGAGGAGATGACGTTCTCGCTAAGCTGCTGCTTGCTTTCGAGCATCTCATCGATGCGCTCCTCCAGTGTGCCGAGGGAGATAAACTTGTGTACTTGAACATCACGAGTCTGGCCTATGCGGTAGGCGCGGTCTGTTGCTTGGTTCTCGACGGCCGGATTCCACCAACGGTCGAAGTGAAATACGTGGTTTGCCGCGGTCAGGTTTAGGCCGACACCGCCTGCTTTAAGTGAGAGAATAAACGCGTTCGGCTGATCAGCAGCAGGGGGTTGCTCGGCTGATTGGAACTGGTCAATCATGCGATCGCGAGCTGCCTTAGACGTGCTTCCGTTCAGGTAAAGCACAGGCTCCTGAAGCTCTTGCTCAAGAACAAGCTTGAGCATTTCCCCCATGCCAATGTACTGTGTGAAAATAAGGCAGCGCTCGCCCTCTTCTCGAAGCTCTTTAACCATTGCGAGCAGGCGTTCCAGCTTCGAAGATCGGCTAATTAACAATTCGGTATCGAGGATTGTACCATCAGCCGACACCGCAGCCGCAGCAGAACTTGAACCTGACGCGCTAACAGATCCCAATGCCAAAGCCGCTGCAGAAGCATCCTCAGGCAAAGCTTCCTTCGTCAGCAGTATCGGGTGATCACATAGCTGCTTAAGCCGAGTAAGCGTAGCAAGGATAGCTCCCTTACGTTCGATGCCCTCAAGCTTCTGCATTTTCTCCATGAGTTCATTAACTGTTTGCTCATAGAGCGCGCCTTGCTCTGCAGTCAGATTGACATAGGTTTTCATCTCGTTCTTATCTGGTAAATCAAGCTGGATAGCAGGGTCTCTTTTCTTCCGGCGCAGCATGAAAGGCTTAATCAACCGCTGAAGGTCGGCCGTACGCTGCCCATCCTTTTCTTTCTCTATCGCATTAGCGAACTGATTGTTAAATTCGCGAGAGCTTCCCAAATAGCCTGGGTTAATAAAATCGTATAGAGACCAAAGCTCCGCCAATCGATTCTCGATAGGCGTTCCGGTGAGCGCGATGCGATGCTTTGCAGGAAGGCTTCGCACAACAGTGGATTGTTTGGTTTGAGCATTTTTAATATTTTGTGCCTCATCAAGACTAATAGAGGTCCAGGTTAGACCCTGCAGCGTTTCTTGATCAAGAGAGCAAGTTGCGTAAGAGGTAAGCACAACATCTGCGTTCATCGCTTCCTCAACAAACGCTTCTCCTACAAGGCGACCGCTTCCGTAATGCAGCATAACCTTCAGAGAAGGAGCAAACCGGTTAATTTCCTTCTGCCAATTACCCAGAACAGAGGTTGGACAAATAATGAGCGAAGGTCGCTTGTTGGGATCAGCATCAGGTGTGTTTTCTTTAATATGCAGCAGGTAAGCAATCAACTGCACGGTTTTGCCAAGCCCCATGTCGTCTGCAAGGCAAGCACCGAGACCAAACCGGCGCAGGAAGGAAAGCCATGCGTAGCCTTCCTGCTGATAAGGCCGGAGCTCCGCTCGGAGTCCATCCGGAACAGCTAGCTTCGGATGCTCCGTCTGCTGATTCAGCTGGCTGATTAGCTTGATTAGATGCTCGTTCAGCTCGACTTCGAGCCTAACACGCTCAGCATTCTCAGCTTCTTCCTCGGCGGAGCTCCCATCCTCTGCTGGGATGCTCTCTGAACTTCCAAGAAGGTGAAGCTGCAGCACGTCCTGGAAGGAAAGACCTTGATTTTTATCAACACTGGCCATTGCTCTGCGAATTTGAGCGAGCAAAGCAGGGTCGAGCTGAATCCATTCTCCCCTGAAGCGTACAAGCCTTACATTCTTCGCCACAAGCTCTGCGAATTCAGCTTCAGACAAATCGATTTCACCAATAGCAATGCGCCAATTGAAATCGATAATAGAATCAAGCCCGAACAACGAGCCGCCAGCTCGGCTTCCTTCACCGGAGCTAACCTTAGCACGAAGCCGAGGCTTCTTCCGACTAGCAGCTTCCCACCATGCGGGAAGAAGCACTTGCCATCCGGATTCCAGCAGGCGCTGGCTGTCCGCAGTTAAGAACCGCCAAGCTACCTCATCATTCAGTTCACCGGAAAGAATATCCTCGTTCTCTGTATTCAGAATTCCCGCAGGAAGACTTACTCGCAGTCTCTCCAGCCAACTGGCAGAGCGCTGCCTAATATGTGTTGTCCACTCGCTAGGCCACGACCCAAAAACCTCGCCGTAATCATTCATCCGAACATGTGAAATTCCGGCAGCGTCCCGTTTATTTTGCAGGACAAGCTGAAGACGCCATGCAGCCACCTCATCATCGGGTTCAAGCAGCTGTAAAGCCGGGCGGAAGGGAGCGTTGTCTGCTTTCCAGCCAATGGAGACTAACCATTCCTTCTCGTCCATGCCTGTAGCAACGGTATGATTTTTAGAGAAAAGCAGGGGATGCTCTCTCCTCAAATCGGAAGCCGTCGCCTCAGTCCCATAGTGATTATGAAAAACTGAAGCAGAGAAGGCTGCCTTCAACGCTTCGACAAAGTCAGGTTCAGTGCTCAATTCATCAAATAAAGCCCGTTCATCTGACTCTAAAATCTCTTCATCCCAAGTCCATTGCAGCTTACCCGATTGGAAAGCAGAATAGCTAGGAATGTAATGTTTGTCATCGATTAATGCACCTAGTAAGGGAGCGATTTGCACTAAATGTGCCGCTAAGTCGGTCCAAATCCACTCTACATGTCTTAGAGACTTAGGCTCAGCGAAAAATGGAATGACCATCTCGGCGGGCAGTAGGACAAGCTCAAGCCCTTCGATATAACGGGTTTCTAGCTCGGTACCGTAGAAGGAAGCCTCGTGCCAAGCGAATAGAGCATGCTTAAGCGCTACTCCGGATGCATAGGTGTGCTCGTTATAAGAGCCGTGAATCAAAGCATTTCCTTGTCCATCAAAAATGGTTACTATACTGAGCGATTCCGTATACATACTCATTGCAGCAGTTTTCCTTTCCTAAGCTCCTCTTGCAGCGCCCGTAGCCGACTATTACGGCTTAAGAATGAGTCGAAAAAAAGCTCCCAACGCTGCTCTTGCTTCATTTTTTTGTATAGCTTAGCTAATCTTTTTAACATTTTAACGGCGGATTTGTAGGCATCCCGGTTTTTAAGAAGCACATATTTCTCAATAGCCTGGTGGTAGAAGGGGAGCAGCACCTCAGGAGCATTTTTCTCCAAGGGCTGTAGCTCAGCTACCCGGAAATCGAGAGGGTCGCTATTCATGGTCAGATGGTAGTCAATCCAGCGCTCCCACTTTTCATTAATCAACAGCTTCTCCTCGTATATAGCGCGAGAATGAGGAAGCATGGAAGCGAGAGTTTCCCACATTTGTTGCTCTGCTCGAGGCAAGTGTTGGGCGGCCAGATCCCAATAGCCAGCATAAACTAGAATACTAGGGCTTCGTCTTACAGTGAACAGAGGAGCAACTTCTATTAGCCAATTCGTCAAGCGTTCCCATTGCTCGTTCTGCGAAAGGTGCACTAGGAAAAATATGATACTATCCTCGGGGATATTATTCTTCTCTTGCGCCTTATTAAGCAGGCTTTTTGCGACATCATCATGACCTTGATACAGATGCATTCCGCTTTGGGCAATGGAGTAGGTAATTGAAGAGAGGGTTGATCCGAGCTCCTGTGCTTCTTGCGCAAGCTGCTTAAGCTCAGTTGAGCAAAGGTCCTCATTGTCCAAAGTGGGGGACATCCAGAGGGTCCAGGCGCCCAAGTAGTTATACAAGAAGTAATGTTTATCATTCTTTTCCACAAGCATTTTCTTACGTAAATGGATGATAGTTTGCGCGACTAGTGAGGCGTTATCGGGCTCAGCTGCCGGGATAATGATACTTTCAATCAGCTTCTCAACCGTTTCCTGTATATCGGAAGCTGCATGGTGAGCGTGATAAGCGAGATAAGAGTACATATATCCAGACTGATCCTGAGGCAGCTTCGATAGCTCGGAGAGAATGAATAGACGGGCATGTAGACTGAAAAAGAGATCTAAAACAGGTGGGAGCTCAGGTTTAATCTTATAAATGGCTTTTAGAGCGTCTTGGGAAAATTGTATATTCTGAGAGCGTTGACTTAAACGTGCAGTGCAGCGCTCAAACAATTCATGCCACTCATGCACACTCATACTTTTCATTTGAGAAGCTTGCTCTTTAATCTCTGCTGCTTCTTTAGCCGCGTTACTTGCTTCAATTTTCTTAGCTTTGCTATAGCTCATCGCATGAGAAACAGGCTTAGCAGATGGTTGGGGTGCGGTGACCGATTTGGCGTTCACTAACGTGTGAATAGATCGATTATGAAGGTCTGCATATTTGAGGAGTGCTGCAAACATATGCTTGCAGAAGCCCTTCACCGGACAATCACAACGGCTTGTCGTGAAAAAATCCAAATCAATGGAGACATGATAATTTTCTGAGCCTTCCACAATAGCCTCTATAGAACGGTTAGAGGGCATCGTTAACTTTAGAACATGAGCTTGCTTAAAGTATTGAAAACCCCGATTCAGGGTAACGTCTTCGAAATTATCAGCTACGTCTTGAACGAGCATATTCCACTGATCATCATCAATTTCATAATTTGGTGTCATTATTGTAAGCTCCTAACCGATAAAGGGATCATGCTTTGCACCAGAATACTGCTAGATGCAATCGAGTAGATAGACTTGTTTCGATCAGTATAGCACATCCAATAATAGAGGGAAGAATCGAAGCAGGGCTTATTATGAAAATAGGGTTTCAGGTCAAAGGGTTGAATTCCGCGGCGATCATTTTATTTGCTGGGGGAGTTGAACTCGGAATCGGGGCATGCTTCTATAGACAAGAAAATGGAATGAAAATCACATGATTTTACTAGCCAAAGCCGGAAGAGCCGGAGCTTCAACCGGTTCAATGTGAATATGAACGTGCGAGATATGATGGACCTCATAAATTATTCTTTCTATATTTTCGGTGATTTCATGGCTTTCGCTTACGTTAAGCTGATAGTCCACTCCAATCGTGACGTCGACTAGCTTGTTGTTTCCATGGATGCGAGCTTTAATGTCGATGATCGCTTCCACTCCTGGGATTTCGTTAATGGTTTGCTGAATTTCCTGTAGCTCTGCATCATCGAAGCCATCGGTAAGCGCATGAGAGCTGTCACGAAAAATGCCCCAAGCTGTCTTACAAATAATACCTCCCACAAGTAAGGCTGTTAGAGGATCCAGCCATGGAAGTCCAAATTGAGAGCCGATAATTCCGATAAAGGCACCAACACTTACAAATGCGTCCGAGCGGTTGTCTTGTGCTGCTGCCATAAGGGCGTTGCTCTTTATTTTTTTAGCTAAACGGAAATTGTACAAATAAACAAAATAGATAACAACGGCACAAAAAATCGCTGTCCAAGCCGCAATGCTGTCGGGTGATTCTAAGCTCGGTGTGCGAAACTTCATTATGGCTTGATAGAGAACTTGAAGTCCGACCGCAAACATGATAAACGAGGCAATTAGCGCGGCCACTGTCTCGGCTCGAAAATGACCGTAACGGTGATCGTTATCCGCCGGTTTTCGCGAAATTTTTAAGCCGATTAAGACAGCAAGTGAGGCGACAATGTCGGTCGAGTTATTCAATCCGTCCGCCATCAGTGCTTCGGAATTCGTAGAATGCGCAATTGCTAGCTTCAGCGCCGATAAGATGATATAAGCGACAATACTTAACCATGCGCCTTTTTCGCCTAGCTTGATGTCATCATACTTGTTTTCCATTTGCCGCACCTCGCTCCCAAACTCATCGAAGTTAATGATACTAGACAGAAGTTGTGTGGGTCTAGAGAAACAGTTTTGCTGTTATCATTAAAAATAAGCATGGGTAAACAGTGTTGAGCAGCTCCAAAAAAGTGAGATGAATGCTATTCTTCACTCTGTAATATATGGAAAATAATATTGACAACTGATGAGAAAAGAAAATATATTAGTTGTACATACAAAATAAAAAAAGCAGGTGCATATATATGGATGATGGATTTCTGCGTAATTGCTTATTTTTCACCGCTAACCGCTTAAGCCGCTCCATTACGAGAATAGCAGAGGAAGAGTTTGCATCAACAGGATTAAGTCCCATGTATGGTTATCTTATTTTGCTGATCAATGGGAGTCCTGGGATTTCGCAGAAGGAGTTGTCTGAGAAGTTATCTATTACGCCATCGACATTGACGCGGTTTATGGATAAATTGGAAGGCAAAGGGCTGGCAGAGCGTAAGGTAAATGGGAAAACAGTTCAAGCCTATCCCACAGTTAAAGGTAAGGAATTGGAAGGAACGATACGTCAAGCCTCCAAGAGGCTAAAGGAAAGCTACTCTGAGATTCTTGGCTTTGATGATGGTGCAAAGCTTTCGGATGAAATTCAAGCTGCAAGCGAACAACTAGAGAAGAAATAAGCTATTTCTTCTTTTAATATAGTTGTATGTACAAACAAAATACAAAATAACAGGATTGAGGACTAAGCATGAGCGCGAATAAAGCTTCAAGTAAATTATATTACGGATGGATTGTTGTTCTAATTACTTTTATCACCTTACTAGTATCAGCAGGAATTCGTTCATTACCTAGCGTGCTTATGATTCCACTCGAAGGCGAATTTGGATGGAGTCGTGGTGGGATTTCTGGCGTGGTGTCCGTGGGGATATTTTTATATGGCTTAATGGGGCCATTCTCGGCAGCTTTGTTACTTAGATTTGGTATTCGGAGGATAATGGTAGTCGCCCTAGCAGTACTAGCGGTTAGCCTGTCGATCACTCCGTTGATGACGGCGTTATGGCAATTTCAATTCTTATGGGGCTTCGTTGCGGGACTTGGGACGGGTATGATGGCTAACGTGCTTGGTGTAACTGTTGCTAATCAATGGTTTACGAAGAGAAAGGGATTAGTGGTTGGGATGTTAACAGCCAGTGCTGCAACCGGTCAGCTTTTATTTATGCCCTTAATGGCCCAAATAACGATAGATATGGGATGGAGATATGCGGTATATGCTGGCGTAGCTGCTGTTCTCATTGTACTTGTTATTGTTGCCATCTGGATGAGAAACCATCCGCACGACGTCGGTGCCGCTTCTTATGGTACGGAGGAAGTTGTTAAGCCAACTCCTTTCAAGGGCAATATTTTTCTCACTCCATTACGTGTACTCCGATCTGCGCTTAAGGATTCTACCTTCTGGCTGCTTGCCGGGACATTTTTCTTCTGTGGGTTCTCAACTAACGGCTTAATTGGTACGCATTTGATACCTGCCTGCGGAGATATCGGAATTCCAGGTGTTGTAGCTGCTGGGTTCCTTGCATTAATGGGATTGTTTGATCTAGTAGGAACGACTTTGTCAGGATGGCTATCCGATAGATTCGACAGCAGATGGCTGCTGTTCTGGTACTACGCTCTTCGTGGTCTTTCGCTCCTGTTCTTACCTCAGGCGCTTCAGATGGGTTACGTTGAGATGATGATTTTTACCGTTTTCTATGGTCTGGATTGGATTGCTACCGTACCGCCTACTGTAAAAATATCATCGAATGTGTTCGGTAAAGAGCAGGCAGGTATGGTTTTTGGCTGGATCGTTGTCGCTCATCAGATCGGAGCTTCTGTTGCTGCATATGGAGCAGGGGTTATGCGTGATTGGTTAGGCTCATACTCTATTCCATTCATTGCGGCGGGCTTCGTTTGCTTCCTCGCAGCACTGATGGCAATTAAGATTTCTAAGGAGAGCGCGTCAGTAACGGTACAAATGAATAAAGCAATGTAACTCCCTTCTTCGGAGCTGGCACATATCAAGCCCAGGAAGCGGGCAGTAGACGTGACATCACGAACTTTTCTGACTAGGTTTAGGAGTATTTACGAAACTCGGGGGTAACCTATTTCGTATTTAAATGAGATAATAAAAGATATTTCATTTATGCTCTTTAACGAAAGGAAGTTAGAAGTGAATAATTCACGCGGCCGATCTATGCTGATGGGGATCGGAGTTTTCCTGCTAGCTAAGTTTAAGTGGGCATTGGCTATGCTGAAGTGGACTAAATTTGGTGGTACATTCATATCGATGATAGTAAGCTTGGGTGCATATGCCGCCTTATATGGTTGGAAGTTTGGGGTTGCTTTAGTATATTTGCTATTCGTCCATGAAATGGGTCATGTTATCGCGGCTAAGCGCAAAGGCATACCGACATCTCCAGCCTTCTTCATTCCATTCTTAGGTGCTATGATTTCGTTAAAAGAACGTCCAAAGGATGCAGCTACCGAAGCTTATATGGCTTATGGAGGTCCGCTTGCAGGGCTAATTTCCTTCTTGCCTGCAGTCGTGCTTTATCAATATACCGAGGAACCGTTCTGGGCGATGGTTATTTTCATGGGTGCGATGATTAACTTGTTTAATTTGCTGCCTGTATCGCCGTTGGACGGAGGGCGCATCGTCTCGGTGCTTTCCACGAAAATTTGGTTTGTAGGTCTATTATTGCTAGGTGTATTTGTTGCTGTTTCTCCAAGTCCGATACTCTTTCTTATTATTATCATGGGACTTTTCTCTTGGTGGAATCGAGCTAAAGAGGGGCATCGGAACGCCTTGCTTTCTTACGAGAGAGAGAAGCTTATGGCCTACCGGGATGCCATTGCACATTGGCCGACTTTAACAACTACTTGGAATCTTAAGCAAGCGTTGTCTGCTGAAATCTCCGCTGCTGCTCAGGCGGCACAATCGGTTGAGGGTAAACGGATGATTCCTTTCCTGCATGATGATGAGAGGCTAGCCCGTGAGAAGGCGAGGATGGACCGTCACTATGCCGATCTGACTATGAACCTGCTGCAAGAGTGGGAGCATCAGCCGGTGGAGTATGCAGATGCAGATCCATCGCGTCCAATTCCTTCGAAGCTCCTTGGCATTGCTCAACAGACAGCGGATAATAAGATTCAGCAGCTGGAAGACGAGCTGAAGCAAAATAGAGCCTATTATGTAGCGCCGGCCTCTGTTAAGTGGAAGGTGCTAGTAGCTTATCTCCTTCTAGCTGGAGTGTTATCGCTATTCATGGTATATGGACATAACCTAATGGAGCTATATCGTTAAAATAATAAAGGGGCACTTTCTCTACGTAAGTGGGGAGGTGTCTTTTTGCTTGCTGCTCCCCGTAGCCCCGAGCGAACCCCGTTGTACGAAAGAATCGGGTAACGCGCCCCATACAAGCCAGTAGCGTACCTCGTTGTACGAAAGAATCGAGTAACGCACCCCAAACAAGCCCCGAGCAGACCCTGTTGTACGAAGAAATCGAGTAACGCGTCCCAAGCAAGCCAGTATCCGACCCCGTTGTACGAAAGAATCGAGTAACGCACCCCAAACAAGCTCCAAGCGGACCCCGTTGTACGAAAGAATCGAGTAACGCGCCCCAAACAAGCTCCGAGCGGACCCTGTTGTACGAAGAAATCGAGTAACGCGCCCCAAACAAGCCAGTAGTGTACCCCGTTGTACGAAAGAATCGAGTAACGCGCCCCAAACAAGCCAGTAGCGGACTCCGTTGTACGAAGAAATCGAGTAACGCACCCCAAACAAGCTCCGAGCGAACCCCGTTGTACGAAGAAATCGAGTAACGCCCACGACAATGTAGATACAGGAAGGGCGGGGCTACAGCAGAAGGCGTACTCAAGAGAGAACAGCCTAGAAAACAGCCCCCCAAGGAGACGATTTTAGCCGCACATGTTACAATGAAGCTACTACATTATTCCGTACCAACCGACAGGATGAGCTGAAATGGAACTTAACAATTGTGATAGGTGCGGAAAACTACAGTTACAGAAGCGAGGCATCTTGTGTACAGATTGCCAGCAACTGTATTTTAACGAGTCTCGAGTCATTAAAGAATATATTAAGATGAACCCTAGAGCTACAATGATGGATATCGTCCAGCATACCGGATTGTCTGTAAAAAGAATCAAAGAGATTATTATCTAATCATAATTGTGAATTGTGTAATTTTTATTGCGTGATATAATTAGACCAACCGGTCGGTCTATGGGGGTGCGTGATGGCTAGAGGACGCTCTGACGGCGAAGAAACTAAAAGACGTATAACGGATAAAGCGAAGCAGCTATTTATACAAAAAGGCTATGCAGCTGTAACGATGAACGAGGTTTGTGAGGCAGCAGCGGTTAGTAAAGGTAGCCTATACCACCACTTCTCTAGTAAGGATGAGCTCCTGCTACAGGTGTCGGAAGAGGACGCGGAGCAATGGATAGCAGAATGGGATCGTATACGCCAGCGGCTAACCACAACAGAAGAACAATTGTATGCCCTTGCTGAGCATTATGCGAATGATTTTCAGAATCCGTTGGTTAAGGCTCTAGAGGAATTTTCTCGAAGTCGCGTCATTACGGATGATGTTTTTGAGCGTTTGCTGAAGGTAAGTGAGAATACATCGCTAGCTTGTCGTGATGTTCTCCGAGAGGGGATGGAGCAGGGGGAGCTTATTGCTGGGGACCTCGATAGGCTCGTTATTATTGTAAGCAGTGTGTTCGAGGGATTATCCAAGCTATATTATATAGATAATCGCGAAACAGCTGAGAAGCAGATTTGGGTAAGTGAATTTTATCGGGATGCAGTAAATCTTTTGTTGAATGGAATCCGCGCCAAGTGATGAGCATGTGGCGCTTTTTTTTGCAAATTAATTAGACCGGATGGTCGGTCTAGACGGAGGGCGTCAAGTGTTACTAAAAAACCGAATATTCCGCATCATCCTCGCTTCCGATATTATACAGCAGTCGGCAATATGGATACGTAATATGGCTTTGCTGTTCTTTATAATGGAGCAGACGAATGGGAATCCAATGGCAATATCACTGCTAACTATACTTGAGTACGCGCCTATATTCGTTTTTTCTATTATTGGTGGGCTGTTAGCTGACAGATGGAATCCGAAAAAAACAATGATTGCAGGAGACTTGCTTAGCGCAGCGTCTATCGCTGTCATCATCCTGTTGGTGGAGAGTAGCTGGTGGCAGGCTGTTTATGGTGCAGTGTTCGTATCGGCAATACTAAGTCAATTTTCCCAGCCATCGTCGGCTAAAATGTTCAAAAGCCACATCCCAGAAGAGGATGTTCCAAGCGCCATCGGGATTACGCAAAGCATGTCATCTTTGTTCATCATATTAGGACCCATTCTAGGAACTACAATCTATCAATGGGCAGGCTTGTCAGCTTCTCTCATTGTGCTTCCAGTATTATTTCTAATTTCTGCTGCCATTTTATCGTTCCTGCCTAAAGAGGTAGTAGTAGCAGAGAAAACAAAGTCTACGTTCCGTGCAGATTTGTCCGCAGGACTCCAGTTTGTTAACTCTGAGAAAAGCCTCAAGAAGTTGTTCCTTATCTTTTCTGTCATTGGCTTGGCAGCCGGTTTGGTGCAGCCGCTCGAAATTTTCATTGTGACAGAGAGGTTAGGATTGTCCAAGGAGCACTTGCAATGGTTTGTAGCTGCAGACGGAATCGGGCTGCTCATAGGGGCATTAATAACAGTGGTATTCACTGGCTTGTTAAGCTTGAGATATTTGTTCCCGGTCGCAGTATTTTTCCTTGGAGTTACTTTTGCTGTTGAAGCACTATCTGTGTGGCCCATACTAACAGGTGTATTCCGCTTCGCCAATGGCATCCTGCTGGCTATTGTTAATACGGCGGTGGGTAGCTACATTATCACCAAAATACCGACTGAGATGGTTGGAAGGGTAAATGGAATATTCACACCGATATCCATGGCTGCTTTATTGCTCGGAACATCATCAGCGGGTGTATTAGCTCAAATGTTGGGTATTCTCCCTGTTTATATAATGGCGGCTGTCATTTGTTGGATTGTCATAGGGCCTTCATTTAAGCTGCATTTTCAGAAAGACACAAAAAATGAATTAACTAACGGTGTTAATATTTAACAGGGAAATTGTTACTTTAGCGTTGAGGCCACTAAATAGCGTATAATGCCTTAAGTCAAAAAAGAGGTTACACATACAACAAGAGGAGTGCGCCCATGAGCAATACGCTAAAGGTTCAAGATCTTATCAACTTGTTACTTGCCATGAATCCTCGGGCTGACGTATTTCGGTATACCGAAAATGGGGAATATCGACCGTTAGTAGCCGATGAAGTCCAAGAAATATATGCACCTGAAGAGCTTGCCAAAACTGTGGCACATATTGGCGGCCCTAATGAGGAATACCATAAATAGTCAGCGAGGATAAGCAGATGAAAAAGGGTTCGATCACGCTCGAGAATGGACAAGTTGTGGTTATGGAATTGTTCGACCAAGATGCTCCCGGAACCGTAGCTAATTTCGAAAAGCTTGCGAATAAGGGCTTTTACAACGGACTGACCTTTCATCGCGTTGTTCGAGGCTTCGTGGCTCAGGGCGGCTGTCCAGACGGAACCGGTCGAGGTGGTACTGACAAGATTCCTTGTGAAACGGAAAATAATCCTCACAAGCACGTTCGGGGAATCATTTCTATGGCTCATTTTGGGACGAACACGGGAAGCTGTCAGTTTTTCATCTCGTATGCAGAGTTTGATTATTTGGATGGTCGCCATACTGTCTTTGGTAGGGTAATTTCAGGCATGGAGCATGTAGATGCACTGAAGCGCGGCGACAAAATGCTTGAGGTTAAGGTATGGAACGAATAAAGAGTGGTTCTGAAATTGTTTCCATATGAGGAGTGCGATTAGAAAATAAGTCATATTTTGATTGATTGCAATTCCAAGTAATCCGATGTAGTATGTTCACAGGATCATGATAAGCAACTAGAGATACGGAGGGTTTAGTTTATGCGTAATCGTAAAAGCGTGTTTGGAATCATTGTTGTGGTGCTGTTAACCTTGTTGGTTAGCGCATGCTCAGGAAATAACAACTCAGAATCATCCCCATCGGCTAGCCCATCAGAGTCTCAAGCTACTGGCTCGCAGCCAGCAGCTGGAGATCAGCCGAAAGATGGCGGAAATCTTATTATCGCGGTGGGTTCAGATCCAGTCGTTCTTAACCCCCTCTATGCTGGAGATCGTGTAAGCTTAACGATTGACCAAGCATTATATGCTCCATTGTTTCAAGTAAATAGCGGTAAGAAAACTTTTTACTTGGCAGATAGCCTGACGCCTTCTGCTGATAATCTAACGTATACATTGAAGCTGAAAAGCGGACTTACTTGGCATGATGGCGAGAAGCTCACTGCTGATGACGTAGTATTCACGATTGAGAAGATCCTTGATGAGAAGCAAAATAGCTTCCTAAGAGGTAACTTCATAATCGGTGGCAAACCAATCCAAGCGGTTAAGGTTGATGAGACGACAGTTGACTTCAAGCTTCCACAGGTGAATCCAGCTTTCGAATCGACTTTGGTACAGATTACACCGATTCCGAAGCACATCTTCGAGAATGAGGCGAATATTGAGAAAAGCACTAAGAACAATACACCAGTTGGCTCCGGTGCTTTCAAATTCAAAGAATACAAAACAGGTGAGTACGTTACTCTAGAGAGATTCGATAACTACTTTAGCGGCAAGCCTCATCTTGATTCGGTAACTTACCGAGTTGCTAAAGATACGAATGCAGCTAATCTTGCGCTTCAGAGCGGCGAAATTAACATTAAATATCTAGATCCGCAAGACGTACCTACAATCCAAGCAACGAATAAATTCGAGATTCTGCCTTACAGCGAAGGTCGCTTGGGTTACGTCATGTACAATCAGAACAGTGATACAGGCTTGCTTAAGAAGAAAGAAGTAAGACAAGCTTTAGCGTATGCTTTGAACCGTGAAGAGCTCATTCAAGTTGCTTACACATCCAAAGAATATGCAGACCCGGCTAAGTCAATTTTGACTCCAGATGTATTATTCCAAACGAATGATGTAGCTACCTTCGATAACGATGCGGAGAAGGCTAAGGAGCTCCTTAAGGCTGCTGGTGTTAAAAACCTCAAATTGCGCTTCATTGTAAAGAGCGGCGATAAAGCACAAGAAGCAATCTCGCTATACACGCAACAGAAGCTTAAAGCAATCGGTGTAGATGTTGAGCTTAAGAGCATGGATGCTTCTGCGTGGGTTGCTAAATTCATCGACCAGAAGGCAACAGATTATGAATTAGCCATTACGGGTTATATCATGAGCTTCGATCCAGATAGCTACAGCATTCTGTACACTTCCGATGGCAGCTCTAACTATTCGCACTATGCGAACAAAGAAGTGGATGAGCTCTTCAAGCAAGGTGCAGGCGAAGCCGATGCAGCTAAGCGCGAAGCGATCTACAAGAAGATTCAAGAAATTACAGCAGACGATGCAGCGATCTATCCGATTGCCTATACAAAAACGATTGTAGCCGTTGATAAGAAATACGGTGGCATCGAAGAGGCTGTCTTGAAGCCTGTTGTTATATTCGAAGACTTGTCCAAACTTTACCTGAAATAAGAAGCGGGCAAAAAATAAGCTGGAAAGTTCAGCTTATTTTTTTGTCGAGATACGGATAGATTCAGAAACAGCTGGGAGAAGAAGCGTATGAGACAACTCATCGTCAGAAGATTATTGCAAACCGTGCCATTGCTGATCTTTGTTTCAATAGCATGCTTTGCCATGATTAAGCTGGCGCCAGGAGATCCTGTGCTTTCCTTCGTTACGCCGAATATGCATGCAGAGGATATCGAACGCATCCGGCATAACCTAGGCTTAGATAAGCCAGGCTATGTCCAATATTTTATTTGGATTAAAGAAACCTTGTCAGGGAATTTGGGCTATTCTCTTATTAATCATAAGCCCGTTTTAGGACAGATTATGGAGAGACTACCTGCTACCGCTGGTTTGATGGGTGCTTCAATTGGATTAGCCGTTCTGCTAGCTATTCCTCTTGGGTTAGTGGCAGGAGCCAATCGTAATCGTTGGATCGATAAGCTAATTAATCTCTTTTCCTACATCGGCATTTCGGTTCCCTTGTTCTGGCTTGCTATATTGCTCATGTATTTTTTCTCAATAAAGCTTCAATGGCTGCCTAGCATGGGAATGCGAACGATTGGGGTTAACTCCACAATAGACGTTATTAAGCATGGTATCTTACCATGTACAGTTCTTGCCTTCGGATTTCTGGCGATATATGTTCGATATATTCGTTCAAGCACGATTGGACAGCTTAAAGAGGATTATGTGCAAATTCAGTATGCTTTCGGTTCAACGAAAAGGACCATCCTGTTCAGACACGTGCTGAAGCATGTGTTGCTACCGGTCATCACATTGCTCGGATTGTCTTTAGCTGAGCTTGTGGCCGGTGCTATTGTAACGGAAACGGTGTTCTCATGGCCGGGGATCGGCTCCCTTGGTATGACAGCTGTGAAAGGTATGGATTACCCCGTTATCATGGGAATTACGCTGTTCTCTTCCGTCATGCTGATCGTCGGTAATCTGTTAGCCGATATTCTGTACGGCATAACTGATCCGAGAATCAAAACAACGAGGTGATCACATGAATCGGAGTAAATGGCGTAGTGTCGGCAACGAGCTATTATCGAACGGGCTAGGAATTGCGGGTGTCGTTATCTTAGTCGTATTTACGCTAGCTGCGGCCTTAGCTTTCCTGTCCCCTCAGGATCCGAATGCCCTAAATGTTATGGAGCGTCTGAAGCCGCCTAGTGCAGGACATTGGTTCGGCACGGATGACTACGGCCGGGACTATTTCACAAGGGCTCTCTATGGCGGGAGAGTATCGCTTATGGTTGGGTTTTCTTCCATGATACTTGCTACTGGAATCGGAGTGGCAGTTGGGGTAATCAGCGGTTATTTCGGAGGACTTATTGATAACCTGCTTATGCGTTTCTTAGAAGTTGTAATGTCTATTCCGTCCTTTCTTATTCTGCTGCTGCTCAGTGTATTTCTGAAGCCGAGCGTTGGCAATATTATCGTTATTATTTCACTCTTGATGTGGATGAACATTGCACGGATTATCCGGGCCGAGACGATGTCGCTGAAAGAGCGGGAATATGTTCTCTATGCAAAGGCTTCGGGCCAAGGGGCTTTCGGCATTATTGGCCGTCATATTCTACCTAACCTGATGCCTGTCGTCATCGTAGGCGCAACTAATAATATTGCATCTGCGATTATGATGGAATCTTCCTTGAGCTTTCTTGGCTTTGGTGTGCAAGCTCCTAATGCAACTTGGGGTAGCATGCTTAACAATGCGCAGGGCTATATCGCGCAGGCTCCTTATCTGGCTTTGTTTCCCGGCTTGTTCATCCTATTGACGGTACTTAGCTTTAACGTTCTGGGTGATATCCTACGCGTAGGCTTTGAGCCGAAATTGATTCGAAGGTAGTCCGGTGGCAATAGTAACAGTAAGGTGCTAAGGAGTGAATAAGAAAATGACAGAACGGTTGCTAACTGTTGAGGAACTTAAAGTATCTTTCTACACCCGGAGCGGCGAGAATCAAGCGGTCCGCGGGATTAGCTTTCATATCGATGCTGGGGAAACGCTTGGAATTGTCGGAGAATCGGGTAGCGGCAAGAGTGTAACTGCTAAGGCCATTCTGGGCTTAATCCCTCCTCCCGGCAAAATCATAAGTGGAGATATTAACTATAGAGGAAAAAGCTTGTCCGGAATAGCCGAGAAAAAGTGGCGAGAGATTCGGGGTAATCAACTGGCGATGGTGTTTCAGGATCCCATGACGTCGCTTAACCCGGTAAAGAAAATCGGCGCACAAATGACGGAGGTTATCCGTAGACATCGGGGCTTAAGCAAAAGCGAGGCACTTAAAGAGGCTATTGAAGGCCTGCGAGAGGTTGGCATTACGGAGCCCGAGCGCCGCGTTGACCAGTATCCGCACGAATTCAGCGGAGGCATGAGGCAAAGGGTCATGATTGCCATGGCCCTTTCCTGCAAGCCGGAGCTGCTTATCGCTGATGAGCCTACTACTGCTTTGGATGTGACTATACAAGCTCAGATTCTTGATCTTCTCAAGGAGCTAAAGAAGAACTCCAATACAGCTGTTGCACTCATCACTCATGATCTGGGTGTAGTTGCACAGGTATGTACCCGTGTCATTGTTATGTACGGAGGAATGATTATGGAGGAAGGGGCAGTGGAGGACATCTTCTACCGCCCTGGACATCCGTACACTCAAGGGCTTCTACGCTCTGTGCCTAAACGGGGAGGCGGGTCCCGTGAGCGGCTAATTCCGATCGAAGGGACACCGCCTGACCTGCTTGATCCACCTCCAGGCTGTCCTTTCATGGAGCGTTGTCCGCATGCGTTCGCAAAATGTGTGGAACGTCCACCGATGTTCGAGGTTGGTCCGGGTCAACGTGCGATGTGCTGGTTGTTGGATAACGGAGGTGATTCCGGTGAGTGAGCTCAAGAGTAAAAGCGATGTACTCGTAGACGTTAGAAATTTGAAAAAGCATTTTTCCAAAGGTAAAGACATATGGGGACGCCATACTCAGGTGCTTAAAGCTGTAGACGGAGTCAGCTTCCAGATTCGCCAAGGTGAGACATTCGGCCTGGTAGGGGAATCAGGAAGCGGCAAGTCCACGGTAGGTCGTTGCCTTATTCGATTATATGATTATACTGATGGTGAGGTTTACTTCGACGGACATAATCTATCGAAGCTTGGCGAGAAGCAGCTTAAGCCTTTTCGCAGTCGTATTCAGACTATTTTCCAGGATCCGTACTCCTCTCTAAATCCAGGCATGAATGTGCTTGAGCTGATTGGGGAGCCCATGGATATTCATGGTGTATTCAAGGGAGACGAGCGTAAGGACGCGGTTGCTGAGCTTCTGAAAAAGGTAGGGCTCAAGAGCGAGCATCTGTATCGCTATCCTCATGAATTCAGTGGGGGGCAGCGCCAGCGTATCTCCATCGCGAGAGCGTTATCGGTTAGACCGGAGTTCGTTGTATGTGACGAGCCGATCTCTGCTCTAGACGTATCCGTGCAGGCTCAGGTCGTTAATATGCTGGAGGATTTGCAGAAAGAATTCGGACTTACGTACTTGTTCATCGCTCATGATTTGTCTATGGTGCGGCATATTTCTGACCGGATTGGCGTTATGTATGGTGGGCGGCTTGTCGAAGTTGCGCCTAGCGATGAATTGTATGAGAATCCACTGCATCCTTATACACAGGCACTTTTATCCGCTATTCCAGTACCCGATCCTCGTGTAGCAAGTCAACGAATATTAGTGAATAATAAGATTGAGGATTATGGGTCAGGTAGTGATGAAGCAGCCCAGCTACGCGAAGTAAGTCCAGGTCATTTTGTTGCAGGCCACTAATGGGCTAAGTAACTTATGTCATTCATTATACGAGGGAGGAAGCTGAGCAATGGGAACGGCAAGCAGAGTGAAATTATCTCAAATGGACGCATTGATGGTGGAATCGTTACGCGCACTCGGTTGGACAAACGACGAGCTAGTTCGTAAAGTAAAAGCAGGCGAGCTTCCTGTAGACGAAAGTCCGTTCCACTTCAAGTATGAGCTGCTTACCGCTTTTGCTGCGGAGGAGCCAGAGGTATTCGAAGCGTCAGTCACAGAAGGCTATCAGATTAAATACAATACGGTTCGCGGCATTCGGAGCTGGATCTTGATTACATTCGGGAAAGAGCCTGAGCTATTGCTAGAGGAAGGCCAAGAAGCTGTTCACGTTAGTCTAACAGCGGAAGAAAAAGAAAAGCTAGCGAACACCTTGTCGTTCGGCTGGGCGATTAATGAAGAAGGGCAAGCATCTTCTGAAGGAGCTAGTCTGTATCGTATCGAGCCCATACAACGCTAAGAGATGGTAAGCCAGCTCCTCCTCTGAAGAGAGGGGCGGGGGCATAGTAAGAGCCTTCAATTCCCTTTTTATTAAGGGTTTTGAAGGCTCTTTTAGAAGACTGGCTTGGAAGCTAGAAATTTCTACTGTTTGACAAGCATCATATCTTTAACCGTGCGCCACTCGGCCAAATGCTTCTCAAGATCCGCTATGAGAGTATCGACGTCCTGTACGAACTGATCTCTCTCCACGCCTTCAAGATTTGGCAAGTCTTTAGGGGAAAGGTGGCTAGGGGCAGGTAATGTCGCAAGCAATAAATTCAGCATGCCCTCGATGAAGCTCGTAGGGACAGGATCTTCCTCGAAAATTTCGATAGACTCTGGCGCAGCGGGTCTATTGGGGTTGTACTTAGGTATGTCTCTTGATGAGTTCTCTGGTGCTTTTGCCTTTGTCGGGCTAGCCTCACTAGCAGGCGTCGTCGAACTATTTTCCGCGGGATCGGTTGAAGTGTCAGCACTATTCACCATTTCTGGTTCAATGATGCTCTTGCTCTTGGCCCGTTCCTTCTTGTTATGCTCAAATGTAGACCAGGTCTCTAGAAGCTGGGGTCCCGTCTTGAACAATAGCTTTCCTTTAGTGCCATCGGAAATTTCCTTGTCCTTAAATAGGCGAGCAATCCGCTTGACGTCAGGAACGGACATTTCGTCTGTCGCCATTATCATGGCGAGGGAATCGCGATATTCCATCGGCAAGTCCTTAAGGGGCATCAGTTGATCCTCAGTTAGCTTGTCCTTGCGGATTTCCGTACCGTATACAATGAGGGCTCGCACGGCAGGACTAAACTTCAGTAGGTCCAGTTTGTTCTTGATGTAAGCTTCTGGCTTCCCGAGCTTGCCGGACATATACTTAATGGAGCTGCTGAATTTAGGGTCATTCAGTAGCTTGTTGAATGCCTCGGCTTCTTCAATCGGAGAGAAGCCTTGTCGAGTCAGATTTTCCGCGATTTGCTCCAAGTAGATTTCCATCTCATCCGTAACATTGGAAACGATACATGGAATCGTTGGACGGCCCAGCATTTTACAAGCTTTGTAGCGCCTGTTGCCGTAGATAATCTTAAATCTGCCATCATTCGTCGTTCTTACTTTGATCGGGGAAAGAAGGCCGAGCTCTTCAATGCTACTCATCAATTCTTGAAGCGCTTCTTCATCGAACTGATATCTAGGTTGATCTGTATCTTCATCTACTAGGTGTGTTTGAATTTCAATAATATCCATTTATTTTCTCCTATCATTTGATTAGGTCGTCAATGGATGCGACAATGGGAACATATGTATTATATAACAGGGTTTGATTCCTGGGAATAAGATTGCCTTATTCAACTGCTGCTAATCGCTGTTTGCTGACCGCTTTTGTCGGTTTATTTTGCGTGAGATAGAAGAAAGCTGTAAGGTAGGTAGTACAAGTATTTATCATATACGATATGAACCAAAGGGGACAGTAACCTAATGACTATACAATCTCAGCAGGATATCGAACAGCTAATGAAGATTGGCAAAATTGTCGCATTAACCATTGAAGAAATGAAAAAGAGCGCCGAGCCAGGTATGACAACAAGGGAGCTTGATCTCATTGGCAAGAGGATGCTCGATCGATACGGGGCTACTTCCGCTCCTATGAAGGATGTAGCTTTTCCAGCATATACTTGTATTAGCGTTAATGAAGAGGTTGCTCATGGTATTCCAGGTGATCGTATTTTGCAGGCGGGTGATTTAGTTAACATTGACGTCTCAGCAGAGCTAGATGGATTTTATGCCGATGCTGGACAGTCGTTCCAGATTCCCCCGGTCACCACTGAGATGGACAACCTATGCAAGTATACCTATTCTACAATGATGAAGGTCATCTCTAGCTTAAAGGCTGGAGTAAAGCTGAATCAGATTGGCAAAATCATGGAGGATGAGGCGCGGAAAGGCGGATATCGAATCATAGAGAATCTATGTAGTCACGGAGTGGGCAAGTCGCTTCATGAGGAGCCGATTAATATACTTCCTTATTATGATCGTAGCGAGCGAAGAGTATTGAAGGCTGGTCAGGTCATTACATTCGAGCCTTTCCTGTCTACAGGAGCTACTTATGTTGTTGAGCAGGGCGATGGCTGGACGTTAACTGTTCCGGATAATAGCCGCGTTGCCCAGCATGAGCATACCATTATTATTACGAATGACAAACCTATTATTGTTACCGCGTGCTAAGTTTTAGAAAATGGAGAAAAGAGGTCGCACATAGATGGCAGCTAAGCAAAAATATTACGTAGTCTGGGTCGGCAGAAAACCAGGCGTCTATACAAGCTGGGCCGACTGCCAAGAGCAGATCAATAAATTTGATGATGCTAAATTTAAGTCATACGAAACTAGGGCAGCAGCTGATGAAGCTTATAAAGCGGGATGGAAGAAGCATTGGGGGCAAGGTCAGGGGAAAGGGAAGGTTTCTAGCGGAAGCTCCTTCAAGCCTAGCTCCTCTGGGGTAGAGACGACTGAGGAAATTGACTATAACAGTATTTCCGTCGATGTAGGGACAAGTGGTAATCCTGGTCCGGTGGAATATAAAGGCGTGGATACGCAAACGGGCGAGGTTATTTTCTCCAAGGGACCTCTTAAGAAAGGGACGAACAATCTCGGAGAGTTTCTCGCCATCGTTCACGGATTGGCGTATTTGCAAAAAATCGGAAGCAACAAAACAGTGTATAGCGACTCTGTTAACGCACTGAAGTGGGTCAAACAAAAATCGGTGTCCTCAACATTAGTTAGGGACGAGTCGACCAAGGAAATATGGGAGCTGGTCGACCGTGCAATTGAATGGTTAAAGACCCATTCTTATTCGAATAAGGTCGTGAAATGGCAGACGAAGCAATGGGGTGAGATTAAGGCCGATTACGGGCGGAAATAAGCTCACTTAGTAGTTACCAAGCAATAAACTGCCAATAAGATAATGCTGGATATACCTACGTAAAATAGAGCTTTAAAGAAGGTTCCCGAGACCGTATTCGTTTCTATTTGGGGGTCGGGAGGTTTAGCATCATCGGATGCTGGAGTTTCTTGAATATCGTTGTAGGTTTGCAAAATAAAGACTCCTTTCTTTGTGCTTGATCATTTTGTTTTATAGACGACTAATATCGCACTTCTTTGATCAGTTTTGTTGGCAACGATTTGTTTGCCAATTGAACCGTAACAGATATTAATGACTTGGTCATCCTGAAGGGTAGCTAGGAATTCATTTGCTCTTTTCTCCGCTAGGGAACTGTCTGTATCTACAAACTCTTTAACTTGAACCATCTGCATGCTCCTCTCGCATAAATCAACAATACAGATAGCACCCCGCACATGACGCTGCGGAATGCCCATATGGGATCAACATAGCATGGAGAGCAGTAAGTGTCAACAAAAGGACGTAATAATAGGAAGAGAACGACACCTTGGGAGCAGATGCTCGAAAATTTCGAGCAACGGGTGTTTGGAGAGGCACGATTGGAGTTAGATGTACGATATTTTCGTGCAACAGGTGTTTGACGAGGTACGTTAGGAGTTAGATGTACGATATTTTCGAGTAACGGGTGTTTGGAGAGGCACGTTTGGAGTTAGATGTACGAATTTTTCGAACAACGGGTGTCTGGAGAGACACGTTAGGAGTTAGATGTACGAAACTTTCGAACAACGGGTGTAGTGAGAGGCATGTTTGGAGGCAGACGTTCGATATTTTCGAGCAACAGGTGTTTGGCGAGGCACGTTTCGAGGTAGATGTACGATATTTTCGAGTAACAGGTGTTTGGCGAGGTACGTTTGGAGACAGATATACGAAATTTTCGAGTAACAGGTGTTTGGAGAGGTACGGGAGGAGTTAGATGTACGATATTTTCGAATAACAGGTGTTTGGAGAGGTACGTTAGGAGTTAGATGTACGATATTTTCGAGTAACGGGTCTCGGGAGAGGTACGTTAGGAGGCAGATGTACGATATTTTCGAGTAACAGGTGTCGGAAGAGGCACGTTAGGAGGCAGATGTACGAAATTTTCGAGTAACAGATGTTTGGAGAGGCACGACCGGAGAGAGAGGCTCGAAATTTTCGAGCAACGGTTGTAGTGAGAGGCACGTTAGGAGGCAGATGTACGATATTTTCGAACAACGGGTCTCGGGAGAGGCACGGTTAGCTACATAATGTACAATTTGCTCCCAAGGAAGCAAACAAGCCCCCCAGCCAAGTGTCGGGGGGCTTGTTTGTGCTGCTAGAACTATACCTATTTAAGGGAGCCTTCCGTAAGTCCGCTTACGATGTGCTTGTGGAAAAATACATAAGCTAAGATCATCGGAATCGTGATTAGGGAAAGCGCAGAAAACAGCAACTTGTAGTTGGTCACATATCGGCTTGAGAATGCAAGGAGACCGACAGGTAAAGTTTTAAGATCATCATTCTGAATATAGAGCATGGCGAGCAACAATTCATTCCAAGCGTTCAGCGAGGAGAAGATAGCAACCGTAGCCAGGCCTGGCCCTAGCAAAGGAAGAATAATGCGAGTAAACAGAATGCGGTCGTTACACCCGTCAATCCGTGAGGCCTCAATCAAATCCTTAGGAATTGAGTCCAGAAAGGATTTTAACAAAAATACGGCCAAAGGCAATCCAACACCGATATACGGAAGGATAAGTCCCATATAAGAGTCTTTAAGATTTAATCGGTCGAAAATATAGCTCTGAGCGATGAAAAAGGATTGCAGGGGCATAAACAGTCCGATGACGAAAAGCATGAGCAATCCATTGCTTCCCCGGAAACGCAGCTTGCTGAAGGAGAAGGCTGCCATACTAGCAAACAGCAAAATGAAAATGACTGTTAATGATGTGACAATGACACTATTCGTAGCGTAGGTGCTAATATGGCCGATCTTCCAGGCGTCAACCCAGTTCTGAAAGTTAATATGGTCTGGAAACTTGAACGGGCTTGTGAATATATCACGATTTTCCCGGAAGGAGGACAGAACCAGCCATATCATTGGATAGAAGTAAAAACACGAGAGCACAATCATAAATCCATAATAAGAGATCCGGGACAGCCACTGAATCAAGCTATTACCGGTATTGTTATTTTCTCTGTCTTTTGCGCTTAAAGCGGCAGCCGCCATGGGTAGCACCTCTTTCTCTTTGAATCCTTACAGCATTACAGCACATTAATATTCTAACGATCCGCTGTCTTTTTTCTTCAGCTTATTGGTTAAGATACCAATAAAGGCAATGACAATGGACATGATTACCGCGAGAGCCGAACCATAGCCGATGCTCATATTGTTGAACACGACCTTAACAACATAAGTCGTTACAATTTCAGTGGAATTATAAGGGCCACCATTAGTCATGACATAGAAGAGATCGAAGGCTTGGAACCCACCTAATACGCACAACATGATAGCAACGTCTACTAGATCCCTAATCATTGGAATTTTTATTTTGAAGAAAATATCCCAGTTGGTTGCGCCGTCCAAGTATGCAGATTCATACATATCATTCGGGATTCGCTGAATTCCGGCATAGAAGATAGTCATGTAATAGCCTGCGTATACCCAGCCCGATACGAAGGTAACGGCATAGATAGCAAACTTAGGGTCTCCTAGCCATACTCGGGTCCAGCTTTCGAGTCCAACGCTGTTCAGTACGGCGTTTAACAATCCGAAATCGGAGTTGTACACGAACTTCCACAGGTAGGATACAACGATCATAGGGAGCATAACCGGTGTGAAAAAAGCGATACGGAACAATCCACTGCCTCGTCTGTTCATCGTAATTAAGCCAGCAAGTATCAGTCCGCAGAAAACTTCAAGGATAACGGTCAAAATAATGTAGATGAAAATGTGCCAGTAGGATAGCAAGTAGATTCGGTCATGGAAAGCGCGAGCGTAGTTGTCGAATCCGATGAAATTCATTTTGCCGAATCCGTTCCAATCATAGAAGCTGAACGCGAAGGTCAGGAGAATTGGAACTAGAATAGTTAGGCTGAACAACAATACGGAAGGGGCTACGAACAGGTAAGGAGAGATGCTAAATTTGTGTTTCTTGCGAATCATTGTTCCACCTCCATAGAGCATATACAGCAGGAGGCCGGCGTCGCGAAAGCGAATACGTCGGCCTCCTTAACGGTTATTTTTTCAATGGTGCTATCGTGTTGTCCAGTTCAGCAAGAGCAGCTCCAGGAGTTCTGACTCCTCCAAGAACTTGGGATATAGCCATGTTAAAGGCAGCTGCCACTTCGATGTTGTAGCCCGTATCTGGAGGAGAAACCAGCATAGTGGACTTTTTCATCATATCAATCAGGCTTAGGGAGAGGGCGTCTGTCTTTTCTGCGTCTACTCCGCCTTTGGCAATTGGGATTGCGCCTGCTTTAGCTAGTAATTCAGATGATTCAGGAGAGCTATAAAGCGCCATGAAATCTACAGCTTCTTGGAATAGCTTGGATTTCTGGTTAATTACAAAACCATTCTGAACACCAAGCACGCTTGTTTGGTCCCCTTTTCCATTCGGCATAGAAGGAAGGTTAAAGTAACCTAGCTCTAGTTCTGGAGCGCTTTCAAGAGCACTAGACACGAGCCAGCTACCAATAGGATGCATCGCAGCTTGACCATTAAAGAAGAGGACGTCGCCTTCATCATCGGAAATTGCGTTTACACTATTGTTGATGTATTGACTGTCCCACATTTGCTTGACGTAGCCGAATGCAGTGACAAAGTCAGGGGAATTAAATGGCTGTTCCAATTGAAGAGCAGCGCTGTAAGCTTCCTCACCGACAACACGTGAGATAAGGTGCGAAATCCAGTTTCCGCCCGGCCATAGTTCCTTGTTACCTGATGCAATGGGTGTGATATTAGCTGCTTTAATCTTTTCGCAAACGGCAATAAATTGTTCCCACGTTTGTGGGGGTTGAATACCTAGGTCAGTAAAGATCTTCTTGTTGTACCAAATGATATTGGATACATCGCTAGCTGTAGGAATCATATAGGTTTTACCTTCTAATTCCATCCCTTTGAAATCACCAGGCTCGAATGAGTTTTTCAATCCATCCTGTTTTAAAGCCTCTGTTAAATCCGCTGCGTATCCGCTTTCTATCCTTGTTTTAAGGCGTTCTCCAGCCCATTCGAAATAAATGTCAGGGGCATTGGCGCCCGTAAGTAAGTTTGGAAGACCAACAGATTGGTAGATGGCATCCTCTTGATAATTCAGCTCGACTTTAATATTGGGATGAGCGTCCTCATATTTACTTTTGATTTGTTCCCATACTTTAATGATGCCTTCACCAGGAGATACCATTGCAATTCGTAGAGTTGTATCCCTTTTTGAAGAAGAAGAAGATCCAGAACATCCTGCGATTGCTACTACAAGTGCGACTAGCATGAGTCCAATTATCATTTTTTTCATCGTTTATGTGCCCCTTTTGTAAGATTTATTTAGTAAAGCACCTCTAATTACAGGTTCGGACCAGACAATACGGGTTGAACTTCACCGCCTTCAGTGGGTATATTTGTAATTTAATGTATACAAACCATACAATGTTTCTGATTTGTAGTAACAATATAACTGCATTGTAATGATCGTAACAACATATTGTCAATGGATTTATTCCAGAATATTGAGGTTTTGAAGGTTTTTTTAGAAGAACTACTTATAGTGGGAAGTAGAAAAAAATCAAAAAAAGTTTGTTGTGATGAAATAAACATATTGACAATTTGTTATAATAATAAATAATAAAGTAATGAAATGTTACTACAATGTGACGAGGGGGACGGACAGGAATTACCCGTTATGTAATCGCTTTCTGATTGTGTGTGCATGTTTAAGGTAGGGATCAAGCAAGACTGTACAGAACGATGGTGGTCACAATTAAAATGGAGTTTCGAGTCGAGGGAGGAACAAAAGTGAGAAGAAAGCTAAAGAAAAGTATCATAATTGCGATGACGTCGACGATGGTGTTTACATACGGCCAGCTGTCGAGCGCGGCAACAGTAACGAAAGAAGTAATTCCAACGTGGGCTTCAGCCGAGCTAGCCTCGTGGAAGCAGCTTGGGCTCCTTAAAGGAGACCAGAACGGTTTAATTCAGCCAAACCAAGCGGTGACGAAGGCTGAGTTCCTTGCTTTCGTTAATCGAGTTTTTAATTACACTCTAACGAGTGATAAGTCATTTGGTGATGTAGCACCTACTGCATGGTACGCCAAGGATATTTCCAAAGCTGCAGCTGCGGGCATTGTGCTTGGAGATTCGAAGGGGAACGTAGCACCTTTAGAAATTTTGACTAGAGAAAAAGCTGCAATCATTCTAAGCCGTGTATTTGATGTTGCTTCATCGGCAAGCTCAGGTACTAAATTCGCAGATGACGGGAAAATTTCCTCATGGGCGGCGGAAGCTGTGTATGCCATGAAGGGTGCGGGCTACGTAGAGGGCACGGCCAACGGCTCGTTCCAGCCTCAGAAAGCATTGACCCGCGCAGAAGCAGTTAAAATGATTAACAATGTTATGGGACTTCTTATTGCAGATTCTGCTGCGCATGCAGATGTTAAAGGTGGAAATTTGGTCGTAAACACGGCTGGAGGATCTTTAACTAACGCGACAATTTCAGGCAACCTGTACATTACCCCAGGTGTTGGCGAAGGGGACTTCACGATCGAAGATTCTCAAATCGCCGGAACGGTATATGTACTGGGTGGTGGAGAGCATAGCGTTATTTTCAAAAACAGTAAGGCGAAGCATGTAAAGATTAATAAGCCGACTAGCCCACTTCGGTTTGTCATTAGCGGGAATTCCTCTGCAAATAGCATCGATGTTTTCTCTAGCGCAGAGATCGTAAATGAGACGTCAAATCCGATTGCTAGCTTAACTATCCTAGCAAGCTCGACGGATACGGTAAATGTAACGGGTGATGTTAAAGACTTGGTTGTGAATTCAGGATCGATATTAAATGTTGGAGAGTCCAACATCTCTAAGCTTACTTTCTCCAAGCTGGCTAAAGGCAGCAAAGCTAAGCTGAACAAAAAAGCAAAAGTTGCAAGCTTAGTTGCAGACGCCCCAGTGAGCATTACGGGAGAGGGTACTATCGATGAAGCTACAATTAACTCAGATGGTGTGGTATTGGATCAAGCACCAACTAAGCTGATTCTTAATGCAGCAAGCGCGAGCATTTCCGGTAAAGAAGTGAAGAAAGACCCAGGCACTATTACTGGGGGTGGAAGCGGTGGTCCAGTAGATCCGGGCACTCCAGTAGACATGAGTACTAAGCTGTATCCATATTCCGATGTTCTTTCTAAATTTAGCGATAATGGCGCACAAGGGGATGTGAAGAAATATATTCAGTTCCTTCAGGATCCTAGCTACAAGCCATCGATAGCGAATGAAATGACCTTCGTGCCAGATCTGGTGAATGCCAAAACTTTTGTTAACCAGAGCTTTACGGTTAAGCCTTCTATTTTTCCTTCTATGAGAGGGGTAAACACTTCTGTTCTTGTCGAAAATCGGACCCAATTGTGGATAGGTACTAATAAAGGAGTAACAAAGATCAATCTAGCAACCAATGAGATGACCGAATACACGACAAGTAATGAACAGCTTCTTGATGATTTTGTATTATTGTTAATTTCCGATGGCAGCACAGGTGTATATGCAATAACAGAAACAGGAGTATCTTATATCCGCAAATAAAGGAAGGAGATTTACATATGTTGAAAACAACTAAAAAGACTATGGTGGGAATATTAGCTGCCTCCTTAATGCTTACACTTCCCGTTAGTCAAGTTTTTGCATCAGTTGGAAAGCCTGCCAATGCCCAATATTCTGCTGTCCAGCTTAAAGCTACCCCGACTAAGGAAATGACCTATTATAAAGCGGGAGATAGTACAATTCCAAAAGACATTGTATGGGTAACGGAAAAGACAGATCTGACATTTCTTCCAAATGCGGTTACAGATGATGTCACTAGTGTAGTAAAGGATGCGGACGGCGTTTTCTGGATAGGAACAGAGAACGGTTTGCAACGCGTGGACTTTAAAGAGACGGATGCGAGAGATATTGTTCAGTATCTTGCGGGACCACAGTACCTCTATGGCGGAGACGATCATATTACAGGATTAGCAAGTGATGGCGAGGGCGGTATTTGGGCAAGAACAGCCACAGGTGTTACGCGTATTGCTATGCCTAAGAAGACACTGTATAAGAAGTCTACTGTTTACGAGAAATTGATCACACCAGTAAACGATCGGCTAGGGATGGTTACGGGTACTAACTTTACATTCACAGAAACTAATCCTGCTATAACATCTGTAAATTACAGCTCCCCTACAGGAGTATTTACAGGTCATCCTTCTTCAAGTGATAACGATGGCTTGTGGACTGCCATGTATGCGTTAGGCGAAATCTTTAGGTATTCAACGCTTAAAGGTGAATATGGTACAAATGCTTCCCCTGACCAGAAGGCTGAAATAACTGCAGCAAAATCTGCGGCGCTCAGAGCAACGAAAGCAGTCTTGTTGCTTGATTACGTGTCTGGACGTGGAAATGGCTATCCTGCTCGTTCTTACATGCTTACTAGTGAAGCAGGAGCGCAAACGAAAACAGGCGATGACTATGGATATCAACCAGAGGAAAATGGGTTCTGGTTCCACCACGTCGTTGGACCGGATGCAGTTAACCCTAATGGAATTATTCCAAGCCTAAGAAGGGATGAAGCTCCCATTGGCTATTCCATTGTAAGAGTAACAAGAGATTCTATGACTAAGAAGGGATCGACTCTTTTCCCATCTGGTGGTACAGATGTTATGAACTACAATGGAATCGCCCTAAGCCCAGCTGCAATAGATGGTCTTAATGAAACACGTCCTATTGGGCAAAAGCTGGGAGAAGATATTAAAACGAATATTGGTAAGGCAAATAAGCCTATTTATCAAGTTCTTCCAGTTATAACTACTAGTACGAATAATAACCTTAATTTCGAAGACAAAACAACTAGTAGTGCGAACCGTCCTCTATTCCAGCTTACAGCACCAGTTTACGAGCAAATACCGACCTTTTTCAATGACTTGCTTCCTAATATTATTGTCGACGGACATATTGATATGAATCAAATTGTATACAAAGCAGACACCTCTTCGGATGAAATAGCGGGGCATTCCGCGTTGTTCTTCGCCGCATATAAATATTTATGTGACGAGCCTGCTGATGTGGAAACGAATGAACTAAAGCGACTAATCGCTCAAGCTTCAAACCGTTTGACTAACCTAATTCTAGAGGATGACCATTACTATATTGAAGACGCAACTGGGAAGTCTACTCAATGGTCCCGCTGGTTGGCGCAATACTTCAATGACAGCGTGAGCCTTATGAAAGGAAACTCTCTCTGGAGCTTCAATGTCGGAGTGGATGAAGAAGGTGAAGATGCCTTATCCTACGGTTACGAAGACGGACCATTGAATGCTTTGGGAGTTATGGGGCTTCTCAAGACCGCGATGTACGTTACTGCTGCTGACTACCCAGAAAATCAGCAGAAATTCAGTTTAGCTTATGATTTAGCGTTTGACGGTGGATACAGTACAGAAGCTCCATTCGTAAATGGTAAGGGTTATATTGATCTAGCTAATGAGTACATTGAACGTAGATTAGTACGTCAAGCAACGAATGCTTATGGTACTAACGGTAATAAGTTAGTGACGGAGGAGGCTCCTGGATATGCGGTGCTTTCGAAAGATATTGATTGGAAAAAAAAGCTACAGATAGATACTAACATTAATGCAACCTTGCACCAGGACTGGACGCAATATATAAACTATTCAGATGAAGAGCTTGGATGGTTTCCTGTATTTCAGCTAATTATGTTGGAGAAAGATCCACAAAGACTTCAACAGATCGTATCTGCATTCGACCAATGGTACTCCAATGAAGTACGGGAGGAAAACCCATTCTATACTTTCCTCTATCAGTTAGCACATCCAACGTACACGAATGTGGATTTGAATTCTGCTGTAAGGTTCCTTTACCGCATGCCGCAATATCGCATCACGTTCAAGTCGCAATATAATCGTCAGGATGTTCTTTACATCGAGCCTGGTGATCGTGACAAACATTCTCAAACGAACTACGTTCTGACGCCAGACGAAAGACTGATTATTAAGAACAACAATAATCCGTTTAAAACGATTGAGGGTGAGTATTCCGTCAATCCGAATTTTAATTACAAGGTTCAAGATGAATTGGAAAGTGCTACAGTATTTACCCTCCCATACTGGATGGGGCGTTACTTCGGAATTATTGAAGAAGTGAAGTAAACCAACAACAAAAAAAGAGGGGTTCGCCCCTCTTTTTTTACGTTCATATTAGAAAAATCGTTCAATGGTGTAATTCGGGAAGTCGCCGCGGAACACGCCGAAGCTATATTCCAATGGAGTGTTATCGGATAAATAAGTGAAGGTTTTGATTTGTAGGCAAGGGGAGCCTTCCTTGACATTGAGCAGCTTTTTGGCTGTTTTATCAGCTAGGATTGGCTTAAGCTGTTCAACTGCACGGTGGACCTTGAGATTGTATTTGGTTTCAAGAAAGCTGAACAGAGAACCATCTGAGTAGTCATTGACTAGTCCAGGAGCCATACTCCAGGCAATGTGAGTTCTCTCATAGAGAAGGGGCTCATTGTCAGCATAGCGGACTCTTAGTAGCTGATTGATAGGAGCGCTGGGCGGAATGTTAAGAAACTCATCAAGTGGGGATTCAGCCGGAATAACCTTAGCTTCTAGTAGCTTGCTTTTAGGCTCTTTACCCTGCATGAGCACATCTTCCGTAAAGCTGCGCGTTTGGATTAGCTGCAGCTCCTTGCGTTTAACGAAGGTACCTCGTCCTTGAATACGCTCCAGAATTCCTTGGAACTCAAGCTCATTAAGAGCGAGACGTATTGTGGTACGGCTGGCATTGTATAAAATACACAATTCGGCTTCAGTTGGCAATTTTTGACCAACACTGTAAATGCCTGTTTGAATTTGCTTGAGAAGCTTCTCTTTAATGTTAAAGTACAAGGAACTAGTTTGACGCTTTGTCACTACAAATTTCCTCCACTAATCAATTTTATTTTATTATAACATAGCTATTAATGGTGTTAAAGTCAGGCTGTGTCAATCACATAATTGTCATGAATATGTTATTACAAAACGATTTTTGTATAAAAGAACTCATTCGACAAATTATGACAACCAACTTCTTACAGGTATTTGAGTGTATCTCTTAATGACAAATTTTGTTGACTAAATGTTATACCAAATACTATAATTTAATTAAAGGTTATAACAAATTAATTGTTGTTAATATCTAGATTGGATAGCGACGGAACAATACTGGTAAAAAGTAAACGCGTAAATCTTCAACTACAAGAGAGGTTGTTGTTAATGGTTCACAAAAAACAGTTAAAGGTAGCCGTCATTGGTGGAGGGTCATCGTACACGCCTGAATTGGTTGAAGGGCTTATTAAACGCCGGCATGAATTGCCTATTAAGGATCTCTATTTGGTGGACGTAGAATCCGGCCGGGAAAAGCTAGAAATCGTTGGGGCACTTGCTAAGCGAATGGTTGAGAAGGCTGGGGCAGATATTCGCATTCACCTTACGCTAGATAGAGCTGAGGCCATACGTGATGCTGACTTCGTAACCACTCAATTGAGAGTTGGTCAACTAGAGGCTCGGGGGTGGGACGAACGAATTCCGCTTAAGTACAATTGCATAGGCCAAGAGACGACAGGTGCTGGTGGCTTCGCTAAGGCACTTCGAACCATCCCAGTCATTCTCGATATTTGCAAGGAGATGGAGGAGCTTGCTCCGAATGCATTCCTACTGAACTTTACCAATCCGGCGGGCATTGTCACACAGGCTGCGCTAAAATACAGCAAAATTAAGACGATTGGCTTGTGCAATCTACCCATTGGCTTAAAGATGCAGATCGCTGAGTTCTACGAGGTTGATGTCTCCAAGGTTGATATTGAAATGATCGGCATTAACCATCTCAACTGGACAACCCGAATTATTGTCGACGGAGAGGATGTTTCTGAAGCGTTCTTGCTTAAGGCAGCCGGGGCAAAAGGCTTAACAATGAAGAACATTTCGGACCTCGAATGGGATGGACAATTCTTGCAATCTCTAGGGGCTTTACCTTGCAGCTATCACCGATATTATTACATGAAGGATGCCATGCTTGCAGAGCAGCTCGTGGACTTGCAAACAGAGGGTACACGCGCAGATGTCGTAAAGAAGGTCGAGCTAGAATTGTTCGAGCTCTATAAGGACCCTAGCTTATCTATTAAACCACCACAGCTAGAGCAAAGAGGCGGAGCTTACTATTCGGAGGTGGCGGTCAACTTAATGACCTCCATATACAATAACAAGAAGGATATCCAGACTGTTAATGTAAGAAACAATGGTATCATTCCATTTTTGCCAGACGATGCGTCAGTGGAGGTTAATTCCATCATTGATGCCGATGGAGCACATCCTATTCAGGTTACGAAACAAGTTGGTCCTGAAATAAGGGGCTTAATGCAATTGGTGAAGGCTTATGAGGAATTAACTGTAGAAGCAGCGGTTCATGGCAATCTTAAGGCTGCTTTGCAGGCATTAACTATCCACCCGTTGGTAGGCAATGCGGACACTGCACAGCTTATCCTGAATGACATCATGGAGCAAAATAAACCATTTCTCCCCCAATTCCAAAGATGAGATTCCATATCCTACCGACAGCCGCAGACATTCATGAACAGGTAGCAGACCAGTTCTGCAAGCTGTTAAGTGAACAGCCATTTTCCAAATTAGGCTTGGCAACTGGAAGCACGCCTATTGGGATTTATACATCATTAGTTAGACGATTTAGGGCAGGTGAGGTATCGTTTCGTAATGCAACCTCCTTTAACCTAGATGAATATGTGGGCATTTCCGAAGATCATCCGGAAAGCTATCATAGCTACATGGACAGCAAGCTGTTTCAACACATTGATCTTGCACCGGGGAGTAGTTACTTACCGAATGGCAATGCAACAGATCTGCAAGAGGAGTGTTCACGATACGACAATCTGCTTCGGGATGCAGGGCGTATCGATTTGCAGCTGGTTGGTATCGGTCATAATGGGCACATAGGGTTCAACGAGCCGGGAAGATCGCTACGCAGCGGAACTCACCTAGTGAAGCTGGATGAATCTACACGACAAGCAAATGCACGATTTTTCGATAGAATAGAGGATGTACCAACTCAGGCATTAACGATGGGGATGGATACCATTCTAAAAGCAAGAACGGTTCTGCTCGTTGTTACAGGCGCTGATAAGGCAGCTACTGTACATCGGGCTCTAACCGGCCCTATTGAGACGGAATGTCCCGCTTCCCTGCTTCAATTGCATCCGGATCTTCACGTCTATATGGACGTGGAGGCGGGGCTGCATTTTACCGAGTGACGGTAACATACACCCCAGCTCCTTAATCGCTCACAAATAACGCCGATTTCTACAGACGATTGTCTATGGAAATCGGCGTTTTTATTTATCTATAATACTTTGATAGGGTTACTCTTTCTGCTTAGAGGCCCCTTTGGATTGTTCCCGAAGCGTATTCCGATCCCAGAAGACACCTTCCGAATAACCTTGGATGGAGGTGTCGATGCTTGCGAGGTCGAGTCTTTTCTCGGTGAGGCAGCAGAAGGTTTCGTCGATTTCAATGCTTACGAAATGACGATTCAGTTTTTTTGCAACGGTAGATGTAGTACCTGCTCCGCCGAAAGGATCGAACACGACATCATGCTCATCAGAGCTTGCTAGAATGATCTTAGCGAGCAGCTTTTCCGGCTTCTGCGTCGGGTGGTCTGTATTTTCAGGCATCGACCAGAATGGAACCGTTAAATCCGTCCACAGATTAGAGGGGTGAGTGAGTCGGAAATTCCCGTCTGAATGCTCATCCCAATCTTTAGGCTTCCCGCTTTCGGTTCGATAGGGAGCGACAACCTTGCGCTTTACCTTAACGCGGTCTACATAAAACTTGTAGTCCTCTGATTTTGTGCAGTGCCAGATGTCCTCTGAAGCATTCTTCCAATTCGTTAATGCGCCCCGACCCTTTTCACGTTCCCAGGTAATTCGGTTAATGATGTTAAGATATTTAGAGGCAACCTCATAAATAGAATGGCTAGACCTCCAATCACCGCAGATATAGACCGTGGCGTTGGGCTTCAGTATGCGAATGATGCGGGAAAACCAAGAGTCCATCCATTGTGTATACTGTTGATTGTTCATCTGGGTAAAGGTTTTACCATTAAAGCTTTTCGTTAAATTATAGGGAGGGTCTATGAATAGTAGATCGACGAATTCATCTGGCAAGTAATCTAGCGCTTCAAAAAGATTCTGGTTAATTGTGCGATTAATGATTTCCTCGGGACTGGCTTTCGTGCTCAAAGTAATCAGCTGATCTCTATATTTTGTTATCTCGGATTCATTTAACGTGATTGTTCTGTTTCTATCTGCTCTCTTTTTCTCGTTATCCAGAACCAGCTACCCCCGCTCTAACCTATTCGATAAGATGTTATTTCTATTATAATAGGATAACTGAACTCTTTCACTTGTTATCTCGTATTATGGCGAGAATAGAGAAACTCAATAAGCGGAGATGACCACATGAAGCTGTTTATTCATCGCAAGGATTTACGAATTACGGATTTGCCAGCATTTGATTATATAAGGACGCTCGGTGATTCCAGCCTGCATATATTGATCCTTGACCCCTATTTGTTGCGTAATGGTAGGCATAATGAGCATAGTGGCGTTCAATTTCTGCGACATGCGGGTCGTCTTCGGGAAGCGTATGCCCGGGAAAATGCAACTCTGCATATCTATTATGGAGAACCTGCGATAGTCTTACGCTGGTTACTAGAGCAGCATCCTACTATAGATGAACTGATCTATCATCAGGACTTCACACCCTATGCTATTGGGCGAGATCGTCAAATAGCTCAAGTAGCTATGGACGCTGATGTTAGGGTCACAGCTTTGCCGGATCTCACACTTATCTCGCTAGCAAGCTTTCACCAGATGTCCGGACGAAGTGAAGGCTATAAGGTGTTCACACCCTTTTACCGCAAATGGTTGGATTACTTGCAGGATTTCTACCATCCTCCATTTACAACTAGCCTAAAGGAACTGTCTCCTATTGTAGGAGAGATTTCGGGGGATTCAGCGGAGTCATTTGTTGTACCGATGCATCTGCAAGAGGTGATGCTGGAGGAGAATCATCCGATTTCTCCCGAAGAGGTGTTAGAAGACTTTCTGGATGAGAAGATCGTACAATACGCAAACAACAGAGATAAGTATGCCATAGATGCTACGAGCGGGATTAGCCGTTTTTTGAATGTAGGTGCCATATCGGTAAGGACTGTCTATGAGAAGCTTATGCTACATTCAGACGCAGTCGAAAGCTGGAAACGCCAGCTAGCTTGGCGGGATTTCTATATTTATCAAGCTCATATGGACCCTCGTTTTTTCCGTTATGAGAAGGAGTTCGATCTCTCTCCACTGAATGAGCAATATTTTCGCGCATGGTCGGAGGGGAAGACTGGTATTCCTATTATCGATGCAGCGATGCGGGAGCTCAATGAGACAGGGTGCATGCCCAACCGACTGCGCATGGTAACAGCGATGTTTCTCACGAAAAATTTACTCTGTCCCTTTACCTACGGGGAACGGTACTTCCGTCTTAAGCTGATGGATTATGATAATGTGCTAAACCGCGGGGGATGGTTGTGGTGCTCATCGCTGGGGTTTGATGCTGCGCCTTATTTTCGAATTATGAACCCAGTCACACAATCGCAGACTCATGATCCTAGCGGTGCTTATCTTAGACGTTGGCTTCCGGAGCTTGCTCATTTAAGTGATAAACAAATTCATCTGCCCCAGCCGAATGCCATCGTGGATTTGAAGATTTCACGCGCAAGGGCTATTGAAGTCTACAAAAATATTGTTTGATAGGGCGTGTCTAGTTTAGCTCATTTACTGTATAATTTTTCTATTAGTGTTAAGAGGGAGAGTACAGTTAATAGATGCTGACCATAGGCGATAAAATGCTGCGTTTGATCTGGGGAAATACGGATGAAGATAAGAAAGAGAACACCCGGGTTATAGGGCTGTTCTTTTATTTGTTTTGCGTTGTTTCGGCCTCAACGCTAGGCAGAACAGCAGCGGATACATTGTTCCTGTCACGCTTCAATGCATCACAGCTGTCTTTGATGTATTTGCCACAGGCAGCATCGTTGATTATAGCCGGAATTCTCTTTCAGCGATATGGTAGCCGAGTTCGTCTGGACCGACTTATTTTCTTTCTTATCCCTGCTGTCTCTATACTCGTAGTGTTGTCCCGAATCGGTGTTGGACTAGACCTCGTTTGGGTTTATCCTACTATATATGTCGGTTACGACGTCATTAACTTTCTCATGATCGTCTGCTTCTGGCAGTTCGCATCCTCTGTCCTTGATCAACGGAAGGCTAAGAAAACCATTCCTCTAGTCGGAAGTGGGGGGATAGTTGGAGGGATCATAAGCGGTTTTGGGTTAAAGCTGATAGCGCCGCTGGTGGGCACCGCAAATCTGATCTATATTTACGCTGGACTCCAGCTACTCGCCTTAGTAGCGGTATTCTTCGTAAGACGGCTGAGTATGGGAGCAACAGAAGCCTTTGACAGCCCGCAACCTACCAAGACTAAATCGGATAAACGAACGAAGGAATCGAATGCCGGTCTATTCAAGAATGTCCCTCATTTGAAATATGTGGCTATTATGTCTGCTGCGCTCGTTATTTCTTTAACGCTTATTGATTACCAATTCAAAGTCATCTTAAGGGGCACTCTGCAAAATGATGCTTTGGCGGGGTTCATGGGTAGCTTCTATGGGTTTTCTGGCTTGTGTGCGTTGCTCGTACAGCTGTTCGTAGCGGGTAAGCTAGTAAGCCGTTTCGGAGTTATGACTTCGATTCTGGTATTCCCTGTTGCCTTATTCGCAGGAAGTATAGGCATTCTGTTCATCCCTGTTCTAGCAATGGCTATTCTAGTCAAGGGTAGTGATAAGGTTGTAGGTGACACGATTTATTCTTCGGTTAACCAGCTCATCATGTTTCCAATCTCTCCGAAATGGCGAAATCGAGCCAAGGGATTTCTTGATGGCGTTATTCGTAATGGAGCCAAGGGTGTTGCCGCGGTCAGCTTAATTATTCTATCGCCACTACTAAGCGCGCGGGAACTTAGCTTTATCATCGTCCCGTTGTTAGGTGTGGGGATTTATGCGGCTATTCGGGTTAAGAAGGCTTACTTGCAGATGCTTCTGTCTACATTAGAAAAGCGTGGTGACGAGCTTCAAGAAGGCGAGCTAGATCTGATGGATCCGGCCAGTCGTCAATTGTTAGTTGGAGCGCTCGGAAGTGCGGATCGCCAGCAAGCATTGTATGCGTTGCGGGTTTTAGGCAATTTGAATGAATTTGATCTAACTCCATACATTCCTGATTTGCTTCGTCATTCTTCTCCGGAGGTGAGTGTGGAAGCCTTGATCTATGTGGAGCGGACAAAGCCCACTGGCATGGAGAAAGAGCTTGTAAAAATATTAAGTGAGACTGCTACTAGTGATAAAAGAGTACAATCGCAGGCACTTATTGCGCTCGCGGCCTATGCTGAGGAGGAGTATCTGGAGATCATATCCCAGAGGCTGGAAGCAGATGAGGTTGAAATAAAGGCCGGGGCTATCGCGGGACTTATTAAATATTACGGAATTGAAGGGATGTTTCAGGCTGTTGGAACACTTAAAGCCTTAATTGAAAGTGCTAAAGAAGAAGAGAGAACAGCAATGGCTTCGCTCTTCGGTCGAATTGGCATTAGAGAGTTCTACAAGCCGCTCCTTTCTCTGCTGCAGGATCCATCGCCGGATGTTCGTAGATGTGCCTTAAGCTCTGCGGCAATATTACGCGTGCCTGAGCTTGTTCCCTATTTAGTACCTTTGCTCCAGGAAAGTAAAACTCGCTCGGATGCAATCGATACCTTGGCTTCATATGAAGATAAAGTCATTTTACCCCTGCTTGAGCCTTATCTTGATGGGGAAGTGGCTGCTTTGCACGTGCCTAAGGTATTTGAAAGAATAGGGACCAAGGTAGCCTTCCAGCATCTGATTCGGAAATATGCGGCGGTACGTTATGATATGCGGGGGAAGCTGCTTGAAGCAATGGTCGGGATACGAAGTAAAGATATTCAGGTAGATCATAAAGAAATTGAACGATTAGCTCTTATGGAGCTTAGAGACTATGGCCGTTTTGCTGCGCATAATAATTGGAATCCTGAGACTATCGATGATAATGAGGTGTGGAATGCTGTAGAGCAGCTACGCTCAGCGACATTCCGTAGGGTTTTTCAGCTGTTGGGTCTAGCTTATGATGTAAACACGATAGATGCGGTTTACCTTGGATGGAGCGAAGGAGACGCTAGAAGACAGGCCAATGCTACAGAGATCATGGACCAGATGCTTCAAGGTGAACTGCGTACAGAGCTGACCAAGTGGATGATGGCACCGCGGACGGCTACCTCGGAGAAAGGTGTCTCTTCAAAAGCGAGAAGCTGGAACTGGCTGTATGATCACGGGGACGAAGGAATACGTAGAGCTATTCATTTTGCGATGCTGGAAGAGGGGGGCGGCCTTCTGGTTGAGGAATTCAAGGATGGCGCTTTGCTGGCTAATAGGTCGGAAAATGAAGCTTTACGAGAGAGTATGTGGGCGATTCGGGCGCTTAGAAATGCATCCTTGTTCGAGGGATTCACGAGTAGAGATCTAATGTCTATCGTTCAGTATACAAAGTTAATTCAAGTTCCGATGGGGGAGCTCGTATTTCAGGAAAAAGACCCGGGAGATTCGCTGTACTTGATCAGAGAAGGTCGGGCAGGCGTGTATCGGGATGGGGATTTAGTGGATGAACAATTGGCGGGAGATAGCTTTGGTCAGACTTCAGTGCTGACAAGAAGACTGCGTACAGCTACTATTCGCGCGGAAACGGATTTAAGCTTGCTGCGTTTAGACTCCTCGGATTTCTATGAAGCAATGTTTGACAGGACAGAGCTGGCGTTGGAAATGATGAAAAGGCTGTCCCGTAAGCTCCGTTCAGCAATGGCTGATCAGAAGCAAACGGCTCAGGTGGAGACGGGTACTTCCGTGGAGCATGTAGCTCAAGGTGCTGCTACTGTGGAAGGTTCGGTCATCAATAATGAGTCGCAGAGTCAGGTGATATTGCGTAGAGTACTTGTGCTGCAGAAGATTGAGCTGTTCGCACATTTGTTTCCGGAAGACTTCATTCGTCTAGCGCACCGAGTGGAGGAGGTTGTCTATGAGCCGGGTGAAGTCATCTGCCGCTTGGATGAATATGGCGATACAATGTTCGGTATTATTGAAGGTGGCATTCGTGTTCACCGAGGTTCGGAAACTTTGGCTAATCTCGGAGTTGGGCAATGCTTCGGGGAGATGGCCATTATCGATAGCGGTCCTCGCTCAGCAGATTGCACGGCTGTAGAGCATACCGTCCTGCTGAGGCTGCATCGGCATCAGGTATTCTCCTTCTGCTTCCAGCAGATCGATGTGCTGAAAAGCATGGTCAAGGTGCTAGCCGACCGCTTGCGGGAGACTGCTTAGGTGGGGATTACCTCGCTCTGGCACCGACTAACTCGCGCGTTAAGCGGAGGCACGGACTAATTCGAGCGTGGCAGGGTGCAGATGTGCGTAGCTGAGCGGAGATGCCGACTAACTCGAGCTTGGTATGGTGCAAAGGTGGAGAGTTAAGCGGAGTGGCCGACTAATTCGAGCTTGGTATGATGCAGATGTGGGTAGCTAAGAGGAGAAGCCGACTAATTCGATCGTGGCAGGGTGCAGATGTGGAGAGTTAAGCGGAGATGCCGACTAATTCGACGTGACAGGGTGCAGATGTGGGTATCTAAGCGGAGTGACCGACTAATTCGCGTGTGGCAGTGTGCAGAGGGGAATTTTGAAATGAAGAAAGAGCCCGAGTGTCCTGGGCTCTTTCATTGTCTGTATCTTAGATTTAATCGTCATCATCACTGCGCTCAGGATGGTAGTTATAATCACTGTCTTTATTATTACTTTCTCCCCATGACCGCCCTGCATCGCTATCATATTGTTCAACCGTGTTTCGATCTAAATTCCACATCCGTGCGTTATCCGCTTGTATAGCTGCATTATCACGATCATTTTGCTTTCTCTTAGCGAGATCGTCACCATCATCATAAGAATTGTGACGATTTCTTTCGTCGTCACGCCCGCCGTAATAGTCGCCAGAGTATCCTTTAGAAGAGGAAACTTTGACACTGGCGAACATAAAGACGAGAAATGTAAAGATAAACAAAAATGGATATACATAAATCAATTTATCGTGTAAATAAAAGAAGGGTGCTTGCGAGAGTGCATAGGCGAATCTCGCTTTCAAGAAAGCGCCATCCAAAACAGATGTGAAAGATGCTTGTAAAATGGCATAAATGAAATAACAAAGCATATACAAGCTTAGCAGTCTTGTTGTACGTCTGAAGTACCAGCCGTATAACAAACAAGGCACAATAACAATGCTCATAATTTTTAATGGTTGGTGGATACTGGAGAGATTAAACATCAAGTATCCAAACATCCCGTACGAAATAGCAGCATATAAACGGCTCCATATATCGTATTTTTTCTTTTTGGCCAAATACAGCATGCATGTAAAAACTAACAAAAACACAACCGGATACCAGAATTGCGTCGGTGTATAGGACCACCATCCATAATACTCCTCATTCATCACGACATTAATAACCCCAATAAGGAGTGGGTGGAATAATTTCATATACAAAAAAGACAAAGCTAGGAATATAAAGAAGACATCTAATTTTCTTGCGTGCTTATACATGTATATTCATCCTTTTATAAAATATAAAATCCGAATGCTACTTCTATGTACTCTGATAAACCACCTCCTACTGAAAATAGTCGTAGCTCAAATAATACCATTTGAACTACCTCTTTAGCACTATGTTTTTTGAGAGGTGGATTGATTTTTGCTCCGTCCTGCTCTGCTCAAGATGCCGCTCTGTGGGAATCAGAATGATTATCTATTGCCAATTTTCAGGGGATTTGATATCTTAAATGTAATAACTAACGAAAATACGCGTGAAGCACACGCCACTAACTCCTTTTTGGAGCTGGTGGCGTTTTTATTTTCCTCGAAGGAGTGGTTGAGATGTTTGAGAAGAAGTATGCAGACTTTTGGAAGGAGCAAGTCCGGGGAGTTAGTGGTCAACGACTGGAGATGCTCCAAAGGGATTTAACGGGTACAAAAAAGCTGTTGGAGGGGGTGCTTTTGCCGGTTTTCGGTTCTTTTGAAGAGTTGTCTCTTGAGTATGAGTTGGTCAGTCTCTCAGGCACAAAAATATACGGAGATGTATGTCACCCTCAGCTTAGATTAGTGTTCGAGGAAGACCATTACGTCACCCATGCTGAGAAGATCACAAGAGACCGCTTCTCATTTGAGAGGGCACGAGCGCGCTCAGTGGCCGTACTTGGGTACACTTATTTTCCGTATAGTCGGGACGAGTTAGAGAAAAAGCCGGAATTTTGTCAAAGGAACCTGTACGAATTGATAGGGAGAATTGGAGGTGTTGAAAAATCAGGATTGTACCATTTACCTGTTTATGAGCGGGAGCTGATGAGATTCGCTATTTTACGTAATAAACCGTTTCAATTACCGGTAGCGTGTGAATGGCTTCAACTTAAGAGGGAGGCTTGCAGAAAAATAATAAAGAATTTGGAACTCAAAGATATGTTATACCCATTAGGCGGGGGGAGTGTTAGGTGTCACGAGTTTATGATAACAGAAAAGGGGGCGTCTTTGCTGTATCAGCGTACGTAGTCATGGGCTATTAAAGGAGAGACAATATTGTAGGAAAGACTGAGAAGAAATGAGTGGTTCCGCGTACTAATTCGTGCGTGGAGGGGAGCAGAGGTAGATAGTTAAGAGGAGCCGCCGACTAATTCGAGCGTGGCAGAGTGCGAAGGTGGAGAGTTAAGAGGAGCCGCCGACTAATTCGTGGGTGGCAAGGTGCGAAGGATGAAAGTTAAGAGGAGCCGCCGACTAATTCGAGCGTGGCAAGGTGCGGAGGTGGAGAGTTAAGAGGAGATGCCGACTAATTCGAGCGTGGCAAGGTGCGAAGGTGGAGAGCTAAGAGGAGCCGCCGACTAACTCGAGCGTGACAAGGTGCGGAGGTAGATAGTTAAGAGGAGCCGCCGACTAACTCGAGCGTGACAAGGTGCGAAGGTGGAGAGTTAAGAGGAGATGCTGACTAACTCGAGCGTTGCAAGGTTCGGAGGTGGAGAGTTAAGAGGAGATGCCGACTAATTCGAGCGTGACAAGGTGCGAAGGTGCAGAGTTAAGAGGAGCCGCCGACTAATTCGAGCGTGACAAGGTGCGAAGGATGAAAGTTAAGAGGAGATGCCGACTAATTCGAGCGTGGCAAGGTGCGGAGGTGGAGAGTTAAGAGGAGATGCCGACTAATTCGAGCGCTGTGGGGATCAGAGCTGCGCGAGCCTACATAAAAAAAGCCTTCAAAACCACAAAAACAGTGGTGTTGAAGGCTTTTGTACTAGATAAAGGGGAACTATTGGTTAAATGCTGTTACTTAATGATTTCCGGTTCTGGAGCATCGACACCGCGAGTGTCCACGGTAACCTTTTGCATAATTGGTGGTGTTGTTGGACGGTCGTTGGCGCCAGTAGGAAGAGCAACGATTTCGTTAACGACATCCATGCCTTCGATTACTTTACCGAACGCAGCATATGCTCCATCCAAATGAGGAGAATTTGCTACCATCAAGAAAAACTGGGAGCCAGCACTGTTTGGATCTTGCGCACGGGCCATGGATAATACGCCAGCCGTATGCTTAAGCTTGTTCTCAAAGCCATTCTGAGTAAACTCACCAGCGATAGAGTAGCCTGGGCCGCCCATGCCTGTTCCATCAGGATCGCCACCTTGAATCATGAAGCCAGGAATAACACGGTGGAAAATCGTGCCGTCGTAGAAGCCTTTTTTCACAAGGGAGATGAAATTGTTTACGCTATTTGGTGCAACTTTAGGGTAAAGCTCAACTTTAATTGTCTTACCGCTATCCATTTCAATAGTGACGATAGGGTTATCGCCAGATGTGTCTACTTCGCTCATTGGTGTAGCCTCCTGTGTGGGTGCAGCGCCGTTACCATTGGTAGCCGTTGCATCTGTTGAGTTATTTTTTCTTTCCTTATCTCCGCACCCTGTTAAGATGAGCAGAAGTGCAAAGATCGTAAGCAGCGAAACAACCAAGCGGTTTTTTGCAATCATGGATCAGGTCCCCTTGTCTCTTTTTCATTCTGTATCATATCATTTGCTGAGCACGGAATCCACCTTCAGGGTTTCCAGTCGCACTAAAATGTGGGTAAAATAGAAGTACAATGTTCATAGTTGCGGACACGGATTACTTTAGAGCGCCTAATGCACTGGGGGACACGTAGTGAAACAAGTTCTTTATTTTATTGGGAAATATCGTGTGGCTGCCTGGATGGCGGTTTTTCTAATGCTGGTTGAGCTTACTGTCGAGCTGGTCCAGCCTTTGCTTATTTCCAAAATTATTGATGAAGGAATCGCGTATCAGAATAGCTCTGTCGTGCTGTTATGGAGTGGTGTTCTAGTGGCGGGAACTCTCATTGCTTTCGGTGCTGGTATATTGAGCTCATTTTACGCGTCACATGTTAGCCAGAGCTTGGGCTACGACATCCGAGAATCGCTTTACGATAAGATGCAATCTTTCTCTTATGCGGTGTTTAATCGATTCGCCACCTCTTCTCTCATCACTCGCTTAACGAATGATGTTACACAGGTTCAGGATACGACGTTCATGGGGCTTCGTTTTATGCTGCGTGTGCCGTTGGTCGTCTTAGGTAGCATGATTATGGCGTTGGTTGTGCATGCGAAGCTTGGTTTTCTATTGCTTCTGACAGTGCCAGCGCTGCTCATATTTATTATTTGGATTGTCAAAAAAGCGGCTATGCTATTCAAAAAGGTTCAACAGAGGCTTGATAGGGTTAACGGAGTTATGCAGGAGAGCTTAACGGGGATGCGTCTTATACGGGTGTTCGTGCGTAAGGAACAGGAAGAAACAAGATTTGCTCGACATAGTGAGCAATTAATGCAGAGCTCGACCTCGGCTATGCGCTTAACAGAAATCACTTTGCCGTTTATTGTTCTTATTATGAATGCAGGGATTATTGCTGTTCTATGGTTTGGAAATCTAGAAATTCGAGCGGGCAGCGCAACTACCGGTGAGGTAGTAGCCATTGCAAACTATTCGCTTCGGACAGCGGGCGCACTATCAGCGCTATCTATGCTCATATCGACATTTTCAAGAGCTCGCGCTTCTGCAGGACGTATTAATGAGGTGCTTGTGACAGATAGTGAGTCGCGTACTGCAACAGAAGCAACGAAGGTATCAGGCGGAATAAGAGAGGGCAGCTTGGAGTTTGATAGCATTACCTTTCGATATCCGGATATGGAGGTTCCTGTGCTAGAGGATATTTCATTCCGTGCAAACCCAGGTGAAACGGTAGCTATATTGGGTGCAACGGGCTCAGGGAAATCTTCGCTAATACAGCTTATTCTTCGTTTATATGAGGAGAATAGTGGTGTCATCCGAATTGATGGTCGTGATATTCATGAGCTTGATATGCGAGCTCTTCACGATTCAATCGGGTACGTACCGCAGGAGGTTTTGTTGTTTACCGGGACGCTACGCGAAAATATAGCCTGGGGAATGGACAATGTAAGCATGGAGCAGGTAATCGAGGCTGCTAAGCTAGCGCAGATCCATGACACAATCATACAGCTTCCGAACGGCTATAATACGATGCTAGGGCAAAGGGGCATTAATCTTTCCGGTGGTCAGAAGCAACGGGTATCTATTGCTAGGGCACTCATCCGTAAGCCTGTTATTTTGCTGCTTGATGACAGCACGAGTGCTTTGGATGTGCGGACCGAAGCTGCACTACTGCAGGCACTTCAAGGTATGTCTTGCACAACTATTCTCATTACTCAGAAAATCAGCTCCACCTTAAACGCAGACCTCATTCTACTATTAGATGATGGCCGACTCATAGCTCAGGGTAATCATAAGCAGCTCATGGAAAATAACTCTTTGTATCGCCGCATCTATGAATCGCAATTCGGGGAGGAGGGGTCGCATGTGGGAAGCTCTAAGTGAGCCCTTCCGCTACAAGAAGTCGAAAGCAGTGATCAGCCTAGAGAAAACGATCCCTACTAAACGCGAGAAGCAGAAGGCGAAAGACTGGCAATCAACCATACGGCGAATAGGGAAATATCTTTCTCATCACAAAGGACGGCTAAGTCTTGTGCTGCTTATGGTCTTGTTGAGCTCAGGGCTAACCTTGCTCGGACCTTATTTGATCGGCAGGGCGATTGATCATTATTTGGCAGGTCCGGGAGGCACACCTTGGGTGTTATTTCTGGCAGGACTTGCAACCGTGTATGTTCTAAGCTCATTAATCGGCTGGTTGCAGAGCATATGGATGATTACTATATCTCAGGAGACAGTTTATAGGATGAGGGTGGAGCTATTCGGTCATCTACACCGGTTGCCCATTCCGTTCTTCGCCAAGCGTCAGCGCGGAGAATTGATGAGCCGTATGACCAATGACATGGATAACGTGAGCTCAACCTTAAATAGCTCTGCGATTCAAGTGTTTTCTAGCGTGCTCATTCTCATTGGAACGGTTACAGTAATGCTTTTTCTTAGTCCACTGCTTACCTTGCTCACATTTTTGATCGTTCCTGCTATGGTAGTGGGGATGAAGTGGATTACACGAAGAACTGGCGTATTGTTTAAGGAGCGGCAGCGCAATTTAGGGGAGTTGAACGGCTACATTGAAGAAACGCTCTCTGGTCAGCGTATCGTCAAAGCCTTCTCCCAAGAAAATAGAGTCATTGGCGAGTTCCGTCAGCGTAATGATCAAATCAGGCTTTCTGGCTTCTGGGCACAAACGATATCGGGGTTTGTTCCTAAGCTGATGAATGGGCTCAATAATATAAGCTTTGCCATCATTGCTGGTGTGGGAGGCATTCTGGCCATTCGTGGAGCGATAACCGTAGGTGTTATCGTTGTTTTCGTCGAGTATGCTAGGCAGTTTACTCGCCCGCTTAATGATCTAGCAAACCAGTGGAATACGTTGCTGTCAGCTATTGCAGGAGCGGAGCGGGTATTCGAAATTTTAGATGAAGAAGAGGAAGACAAGGATGAGAGCACGGCAATAACACTTGAAGCCATTCAGGGTGAAGTCGAGTTCTCTCATGTATCGTTTTCTTACAATAAAAGCGAACAGACACTTAAGGATATTAGCTTCAAGGCACAGGCTGGTGAAACAATAGCCATTATTGGTCCGACCGGGGCCGGTAAAACATCGCTCATCCAGCTGCTTTCTCGCTTCTACGAGGCGGATGGTGGACAGATTACTATCGATGGTCATGATATTACTTCAATTAAACGAGAGAGCCTTCGTTCTCATATGGCTTTTGTTCTGCAGGATTCCTTCTTATTCGAGGGGACGATTCGTGAAAATATACGTTATGGCAAACTTGATGCGACAGATGAACAAGTGGAAGAGGCTGCGAGATTAGCGAATGCGCATTCGTTCATTGTGCGGCTACCGGGCGGCTATGACAAAATTTTGCAAGGAGACGGCAGCGGCATTAGCCAAGGGCAGAAGCAGCTGCTTGCGATAGCGAGGGCAATTCTTGCTGATCCGGCTATTCTCGTTCTAGATGAAGCGACGAGTAGCATAGATACCGTTACGGAAATAAAAATTCAAGAGGGGCTGCAGCGGTTAATGGAAGGGCGCACTAGCTTTGTCATTGCCCATCGCTTAAATACAATTCGTAGGGCTGATCGTATCCTTGTCCTTAAAGACGGGAGTCTTCTTGAAGCAGGCTCACATGATGAGCTGGTGGCTAAAGGTAATCTTTACAGCGAGCTTTATTATGGGCATGGACAGCTTCTGTAGTTTACAACAAAAACAGCTTTCGCTAACCCAAAGATCAGCGAGGGCTGTTTTTGCTTAATCGCTATGGGGTGGGGTTCCTTCTTTATAATTTCTTCAGATTATCCACGAGTTGTTCCTTATCTTTATTTCTTATGATGTGTTCATCAAGTAATCCAAGGAAGCTGGAGATGATGAACATGAATTTGAACTTGAAAATAAGCTCAGGAAAACAAAGGAGAAGTGTGCAATATAAACCCCTACTGTGGCTACTCGTCATTCCACTATTGAACATCGTTTATGAACTGTTGAACCATTCTGGAGACAATGTTCATTCCTTAGTAACTTCTTTAGACGTCAGTACCCCCTTCATTCCTGTATTTATCATTCCCTATGTTCTTTGGTATCCGTTTCTGTTGGGTGTTTTAGTTCTCATTCTGCGAAAAAACGTGCAGAAGTATTACCAAACGGTGCTGGCTCTCTGCATGGGTCTCATCCTCTGCGACCTGATCTACATCTGCTTCCAAACGATGGTGCCACGGCCAGAGGTTGCTCCAAATGGGTTCCTTCATCAACTTGTATCCTTGGTTTACGCCAGCGATAAGCCATTCAACTGTTTTCCAAGCATTCATGTGCTGACGAGCACGCTGATGATCGCGGGTTCCTCTATTATAAGATGGAAAATTAGAATTCCGATTGTCGTGGTAGCCTGGAGTATTATTGCCTCCACCTTGTTTATAAAGCAGCATGTTATCGCCGATGTCATTGCTGGTATGCTGGCGGCTAAGCTCGTGTTCGAGCTGTCTGGGCGACTCCTGCCCTTCTTACAGAATCGCATGGCGACCCGCAATGCTAAGGGGGGACGTTATGAGAATCATAAGTAGAGAGACTCGTATCTTCCTCCGTAAATTTCTCGTTCAACCGAAGCAGATTGGAAGCGTCGTTCCGAGTTCGAAATTTCTGGCGAGTAAAATGGTCGGTTCCATTCCTTGGGATAACGTTGAAGCTGTAGCAGAGTTAGGTGCCGGTACTGGCGCCATAACTAGATATATTGCTGAAAGGGTACGTCCTAGCACCAAAGTGTATTTGTTTGAAAAAGACGCCAGAATGAGGAGGAAGCTAAAGGAAGATTACCCCGATTTTATCTGTTCTGCAAATGCCACTAATTTGTTCCCCGTTCTAAAGTCGAATGGGGATACGATAGGGGGGAAGCAGCTCGATTGCATCATTAGCGGGCTCCCGTTTTACAATTTCCCTCAAGTGGTCCGGGATCAACTCATGGAACAGATCGAAATCTCTTTGAAACCAGGTGGTTTATTCGTCGCCTTTCAATATTCACTTCAGATGAGGAAGCAGATGGCTAAGTTATTTAATATAGAGAGAATTTATTTTGTCCCGCTGAATTTCCCCCCGGCGTTCGTCTATGTTTGTCGGCAAAGGGTTGAGTCAGAAGGATGACTACAATTTACTCCCGGTATAGAATAGAGAGACGACAACCCTCGTGGAGGTTAGTGATCATATGGTGCTAAATAAGAATACCATTCTCATTGTCGATGACGATTCCGAAATACGTGACGTCATTCATATTTATTTGCGAAATGAAGGGTTTCGGGTGCTGGAAGCGGAGAATGGCTATCAGGCTTTAGACATCGTGAAAGCAGATTCTGTCCAACTTGTTATTTTAGACGTTATGATGCCCGAACTGGATGGAATCAAGGCTTGTTTGAAAATACGAGAAACGACTAACATTCCTATCATTATGCTGTCCGCCAAACAGGAGGACATCGATAAAATTACAGGGCTTTCGACGGGAGCAGATGATTATGTCACCAAACCGTTCAGTCCATTTGAGCTTATGGCAAGAGTCAAGGCCCAGCTTCGGCGTCAGGGTTATATAACTAGACCAAGCATTGATGCATCCGTCATATCTATTAACGAGATGAACATTGATATCGCACAGCACCAAGTGACCGTAAGGGGAAAAGATGTGCAGCTGACTCCGTTGGAATTCGCGATTCTTGAGCTTCTGGCCAGTCACAAGGGGCAAGTTTTCCATGCAGATAAAATCTACGAGAAGGTGTGGAAGGAACCGTCAGGATATTCGGACAACACGGTAATGGTTCATATTCGAAACATTCGGGAGAAAATAGAAGAAAACCCACGCCAGCCTCGTTATATCAAGACAGTATGGGGAGTGGGGTATAAAATTGAAAAATAAACTCCTTGCATTCCTCACTGGGAAGAGAAACATCCGTGTGCAAATGATTTGGGCGTCTTTTCTTAGTTTCTGGCTGGCGTTCATTGTAGCCGCCACTGTGCCTATTAAAGACATACCTTTTTTTCCGTATCAGTTAATGATATTCATTGCGGGCTTCTTCTTTACCTTTTTCTTCTTAACGCGTAAGACGATTCGTTATTTATTGACATTAGGTGATGGACTTACCGTCATCTCACAAGGGAATCTACATTATCGTATTCCAATGCTACGAGAGGATGAGCTAGGCAAGATAGCCGAAAACATAAATGCGATGGCCGAAAAGCTAGAAAGCCAGATTGAGAAAGAAAGGCAGGCCGAGAAATCGAAAATGGAGCTCATTACAGGCGTTTCCCATGATTTGAGAACGCCTCTAACGAGTATTATCGGTTACATGGATTTGCTTAAAGATAAAGCGTATCAAGATGAGGCTGAATATGAACGGTTTGTCGGGAACGCCTATAACAAAGCAATACAATTAAAAATGCTCATAGATGAATTGTTTGAGTATACACGTCTAACCTCGAATGAAGTAAAGCTGAAGCTTGAACGGATCGACCTTCGGGAGCTTCTCAGTCAAATGATTGTAGAATTTGAGCCTCTTGCTAAAGAGAATGAGGTTTCTTTAGAGACGGGTTTAATCCCGCAATCCTTATTTTTGGTAATAGATCCTGAGCAAATCAGGAGAGCGATCGATAATCTGTTAATGAATGCATTGAAGTTCACTGTTAAACCTGGTTTTATTTCAATAGGTCTCACGATTCTTCGAGACGGCAGCAGAACTGCGAAAGCAAGGATTACCATTGAGAACAAGGGCATTCCAATTACAAAGGTACAAGAAGAAAGGTTGTTCGAGCGTTTCTACAAAGCCGACGATTCCAGATCAAACCCGACCTCATCAAGCGGGTCGGGTTTGGGATTATCGATAACGAGAAGTATTATTGAGCTGCACGGTGGAGAAATCTATTTCAATCATTCGGCAGGACAATTTTACTTTGGCATGGAACTCCCCCTGCAAAGCAATTTCTAATTATTGAGTTCGTCCGTATTTTTCACAGAAATCATTCTGGCTTACTAGAAAAAGTTGCAAATCTGTGAACCTTCAGTGTGCCATTATCATAATGAGTGGAAACTCATGTTATACTAGAGGGAGTATTCCGAGATAATTCGGGTAATGATCAGAGGGGTTGTTGTTGAACGATGAATGCATTTGAAGACTGGAACCAGAAAATCAAGAAAACCTTTAACGCGACTAGCACGGAAGAGGTATTGACCTTGACCGAAGCAGGAAACCTCCTGGGGCTGTCCAAAGACCAAATGAAAGTATATGTGGATAAGCACGGGCTAACTAAAATGCCGATCATGAGAAGCGTACATCGCTACCTCTTGCTGAAAAGCGAGATTGATCGAATTGTAGGGTAACATTGAGGTTACCCGCCCATTGAATATAACCCCAACCTCTTGAGGTTGGGGCTTTCCTGCAGTATAAGGCTAAGGAGGGATTAGGAATGAGCATTACGGCTGACGAGGTTGCGGATTGGATGTTTACAGAGCTAAGAAACAGCGGAATTTTGCATCAAGCAGAAGCTGTTAACTACATTAAGACCAACTTCGGCGAACATTTTATTTACGTTAATGAGAATGGTCATGCATCAATCGATAAGGAAGTTAAAAAAGCTTTCAAAAAACGCCACGGTGGTAAGGCTGCTTGGGATCGAGATGCCTTCTACTGGGGATGGACCTCTTCGATTAAAGTGTAGGATAAGCTTGCTTTATTTTTGAATAAGGACGGGAGTACCCACCTTGATTTTATCATATAGCCATTGAACTTCTTTGTTATACATGCGGATGCATCCTAAAGAAGCGTAAGTCCCAATGGACTTGGGATTCGCATTTCCATGTATAGCATAGCTATAGCTTACTTTTTTCCCGATCTTCACTTCAAGACCTAGCCAACGATCTCCAAGCGGGTTTTTTGGATCTCCGCCTTTAATTTTTTCCTTATAATACGGTCGATTTTTGATCTTCTCATGAATCTTAAACAATCCTTCGGGTGTATACGAGGGCTTCTTTCCCGTTGCGACTGAAAAAGCTTTTACTAGCTTTCCCTTGGCGTAATACATCAGCTTGTTGCTTGATTTATCTATGACGATAAATTGTTCATAAGCGGTATACTTGCTGTTAAGCTTAGTGCTCTCAGCGGCGTTAGTTATTGCGGGCATCATAAAAATAAAAACGATGGTGATCAAGACACAGCGATGCATCATTTGTTGCAAATAGTTCCCCCCTTTATTTTAACCTATATGCAGGCAGACTCTTAAATAGTCGCAGCAATGGGGCGGGGGAAGGCTATTTGCTATTTGATTAAATGAAAAGTCGGTGTTCTTGAATCTAACGTTTTCTCAGCTCGAAAAATTCGCAAGCTTCCCGGGAGTGGTAGGCTAGATCGCCAACCCCTGCTTGGACAACGACGGTTTGCTGGTCGAATCGAATAATGATCCCGTTAGTATCAATAATGTGATCGTTCTTAAAGACACGCAGGCGAGCTTGACGCTGCATAGCTTCCTCAAAATCTTGATCGGTTATTAGCCGTATACTCTGTGACATGATGTAGGGCTCCTTCGTATGGCCATGTTTAACTTTGCGGTAAGTTATAGATGTCTATTATACCTTTTCTTGTATGCATATTATAGGAATTGAGCTTTGGTCTTAACGATAATGTCAGTTATTTTACCTTCAAGAATATAAATTTTCTGCTGCTGCTCTACAATCTGACGTGAGAGCATGACTAGGGTTGAGAGGGAATCAAGAGTGCTTGGGATATCGCTTTTTTTAGTCGCGTGTTTGAAATTAGTCCATACTGGAGACAAGCTCGTCCGAGGCAGGCTAATAGCCCCCCTGTGAGCTTTAATCTGAACCTTGAGTGGATCGATCGTGTCCAGCTTGTCCCGAGCTGACTTGATCGTCAGGGAAGTAGCACCCTTGGCAGTTTTGTAAGCTTCCTCCTTGTTTTTAATATCCTCACGAGCAAGCTTAACGGATAGCTTTAATACATCTGCTTGTGTACTAAGCATTGTGGTTAATGTTTTGTTTTTTAATTTCTTCGCAACGGTAATTTGTTTGTTAACAGAGCTGTATGTTTCGAATAATGGTTTATAACGATTTTTGGTTTGCTTGACCTGAGCCTCTAGCTTGGTTAGTTTATCTGCGTTAATATCCCTAATTTGCTTACGGAGAGCTAATAGAGCTTCTTCATTGCGGTAATGGATGGCCTTGATCTTCGTTTCGTTTTCTTGATCCTGCTTAAGTAGGTTACTTAGCTCGTTGTATAGCCCATTGAGCTTTGCAGCCGTTGTCTTATCCGCTGAAGCTGCGGTTTTGTCGAAGGCCTCTTTAATTGGTGCGGTTAACTCTGGCTTAGCTGCCGATACTAGAGGGGGAGACATAGTAACCATAATCAGACACAGAAGCGCAAGACGCCATAAAAATGAAGCTGTTTTTCTTTGTAACATAACGGATTCCCTCCTTGATTTGGACGACAAAAAAGCACCTGCAAGAAAGGCTTGTAAAAGCCTTTGCTTACGGGTGCTTCCGTCGTAAGTGTGGAAAATTCAGTTGTGTCCGTTCAATATACCGAACTGAGCAGAGAGTGTCAAGAGAACAGTGCGTATTTGATTCATATTGTTGCGAATCGAATTATAGGAAATCCTCATCCTGCTCGCTGTCTGCTTCCATATAGACTGCGACAAGGACGATACTCAGCTCGTCACTAATATTAACAACCCTATGTGGTGTACAAGCATTCCAACGGAAGGAATCCCCTTCTTCTAGTCGGGCGGAGTCTTCCCCTTGCTCTGCTATGATTTGTCCCTTAACAACGAAATGAACCTCTTCTCCAGGATGAGCGTGTGGAGCTTCCCCTGTTGAAGCGCCAGGTGGAAATTCCACAAGACGGAGCTTCATATTTTTCGAAGAGCCTAGATGCTCTACCTTTAAGCTTTCGCTGCCGCTTGTTGTTATCTTGCGATCTCCTTTACGGACGATGCTCATTCGCTCTTCTTTTTTCATAAGCAAATAGGTCAAAGGAACTTTCAGCGCAGTCGCGATATGATCTAAAGTTGCAATGGAGGGGGAGGTTTTATTGGTTTCAACCTGGCTCATAAAGCCTTGGGACAAGCCCGTTTCCTCGCATATTTGGGCAATGGTAATCTTCTTTCGCTTTCGGATTGCCCGAATCGTGGAGCCGATGTCCATCGAAACCATCTCCTCATAAATATTTGTAATACAAACTATATTTTGATATTAACAATTTTTTGATTGACTTTCTAGTGCGAACACATATAAATTAGTTATATAAAATATTATTTTCTATTGGTAATAAAATATAAAGTGGGGAGGACACCTTCATGACAATCGCTTACGAATATGATATCCATTTGCCTCCGAACAGGGAGCCTGGACGCAACTATCCAACGATTTTCACGCTTCACGGTAAAGGATCCAACGAACGCAATATGTTTAGTCTGGTTGAATCGCTATCCGATGAGTTTATTATTGTCGGAATTCGTGGAAACTTCATTCTAGGAGCGGGATTTCAATATTATGAATTGAAAAGCTTAGGGAATCCGATCCGCGAGCAGTTCGATTTAGCGATTAAACAGCTGGAAAGCTTCATCTCATACGCGTCAGAAAAGTATCCAATCGATCAAGCTCAGCGTTATCTGCTCGGATTTAGTCAGGGGGCTATCCTGTCGATGACGCTTGCGATGACGATGGGAGAGCAATTAAAGGGCATAGTAGCTTTGAACGGATATGTACCTCAGTTCGTGAAAACGGAGTATCCACTTTCAAGTACTGACAAGGTGCACGTATTTATATCTCATGGACAATATGACTCCGTATTTCCCCTGCGAATCGGGGAAGAGAATGCCGCTTATTTTCAAACACTAACGTCATATCTCACTTTCAAAACCTATCCAACCGATCATGGTGTCTCTGAAGACAATCAACGAGATATTATCAAATGGTTTAAGGAGCGTGAACAAGTATGATGCCATCCTATTTTTTCGCACATGGTGCGCCTTCACTCGTGCTTGATGAGCTTGAATATACAACTTTCCTGAAAAGCTTTTCCACGACAATCCCTAAGCCTAAGGCTATTGTCCTTTTCTCCGCACACTGGGAAAGCCGTACACAAACGGTTAGCGACGTGCCATCGACGTACTCTACTATCTATGATTTTTCTGGTTTTCAGGATGAGCTATATGAGATGACCTATCCAGCTAGAGGTGAAGGCTCCGTTAGCAAGGAGATAGAGCAGCTTTTTAAGAAGCATGGCATTGAGAGTGCTATTGATGTAGAGAGAGGGCTCGATCATGGGGCATGGGCAATTCTGAAGCTGATGTATCCGGATGCGGACATTCCTGTTATTACTTTGTCGGTCAACCGGTACCATACGAATGAGGAGCAATACCGAATTGGCAAAGCTCTCGCCGAGCTGCGGGAAAAGGATGTTCTGATTATTGGCAGTGGAGGTACCGTTCATAATTTACGTAGATTAAATTGGCGGGCAGACGTTGCTGAAGCATGGGCGGAAGCCTTCGATAAGTGGCTTGAGGATAAGCTGCTCGCTTGGGATACTCAAGCGCTGTTCGAATACCGGGCGCAAGCTCCGTATGCAGTGGAGGCCGTGCCGACGAATGAGCATTTTATCCCACTGTTACTAGCTATGGGTGCTGGGGATGGAAATCGCCAAGCAAAGCTGTTGCATCGTAGCTATCAATATGGCACTCTTAGCTTAAGCTGCTGGCAGTTTAACTGATCGCAGCTATCAGGAGCTATTGATCCATAGAATAGGGAGCGGGATTGTTAATGGTAGTTACAGCAGCTATTTTGGCAGGTATTGTGGCTTTGGAGCATGTGTATATTCTTATTATGGAAATGTTTCTTTGGACGTCTCCTAGTACTCGCCAAAGATTCGGCACTTCCGAAAGCTTTGCAAAAGATACTAAGTCACTTGCAGCTAATCAAGGCTTGTACAATGGGTTTCTTGCTGCAGGTCTTGTATGGGGTCTACTGCATCCGAATACAACGTTCGGTTATCAAATTCAAATTTTCTTCCTTGTCTGTGTCCTCGTTGCTGCTGTATTTGGGGGCTTTACTGCTAAAAGATCGATCCTTATCGTTCAGGGCGTTCCTGCAGCAGCCGCATTGATCTTTGTGTTACTTGCTCAATGATAAAAAGTCGGGTTAGCTGGCGAAATAAGGAACCGATGGTTCACTAATATAGCCAAAGTCGGCTTAATAGATAACTAAAAGAAGCTTGTCCAAGTCGGTAGAAATACCGCTACGGAGGGCTTCTTTTTTGCGCTATCAGCTTTCAGAAATGCTTCATGCCTACCCATCACTAATTAACGATTATTAATGAATACCGTTGATTTAGTCAAACAATCGTTAATCGCTTGCGTAGAAAACGAATCTTACATCATTTAACATAATAGCTACAAACAATATGAAGATGGTGATGGAATGAAAGGCGACACGATTTCTCCTCTGCACGATAATGAAACACCTCCAGTACGAAAGGCCGACCGATCTGGGAAACTCGGAGTATGGAGACGATTTATCAACCAGTGGGACTACCAACTTATGATTCTTCCATCGCTGGCGTTCATTATCGTATTTAGCTACATCCCAATGTGGGGCGTCCTCATCTCCTTCCAGGATTACAATCTGTTCAAGGGATTTGGCGCGAGCCCATGGGTCGGAATGAAGCATTTCCAAATGTTCTTCGAATCTCCTGAGTTCTGGAACATCATGCGAAACACGTTAGCAATTAGCTTGTTAAAGCTCGCGATTGCTTTCCCGGCACCGATTTTTCTAGCTCTAATGCTAAACGAAGTACGGAATATGGCCTTTAAGAGAATTGTACAGACGGTTACCTACATTCCCCATTTTATTTCATGGGTTGTCGTATCTGGCTTAGTATTCTCCATGCTGTCGGCAGACAACGGTCCTGTAAATGATGTGCTTCAGAAGTTTTCCTTAATAGATAAGCCCATTAATTTTCTATCCATTCCTGAATACTTCTGGGGAATTCTTGTTTCCGTTGGTGTATGGAAAGAGATTGGATTTGGTTCCATCGTCTACTTAGCTGCAATAGCAGGAATTGATCCAGCATTATACGAGGCAGCGGCACTAGATGGAGCTAATCGATTCAAACAAATTTTCTTAATTACGATTCCAAGTATCTCGCCGGTTATTATCATTTTCCTAATTCTAGGCATCGGTAATATTCTGAACGCAGGCTTCGAGGACATTCTCTTGATGACGAAAAACCTGACAAACGGTATTGTAATGCCTTACGCCGAAGTTATCGACACTTATGTGTACCAGATGGGGATTATGAACCAACGTTATTCTTATGCAACTGCTGCTGGTCTATTCAAATCAGTTCTAAGCGTCATATTATTGTTTCTTGCCAACGGCATTGCTCGTCGGCTTGGGAAAGCAAGTCTTTGGTAAGGTAAGTCCATCTCCTTGAAATGGAAGCGATGATATGAAATTAAACTTCTCTGATAAAGTCCTGCAGACCGTCATTTACTTCTTGCTTTTTGTGCTAGCATTCCTAACGTTCTATCCATTCTGGAACTCACTGGTCATCTCCTTCAACGTAGGTAGTGATACCTCAATAGGTGGTATTACCTTCTGGCCAAGGAAGTTCACATTTGAAAATTACGAGATTGTATTTAAGGAAAAGAATATATTCCATGCTTACTTAGTAACGATTGGCCGTACAATTCTTGGCACAGCAGTTTCTATGTTTTTCACAGCGCTGTTCGCTTATGGCTTGTCCAAGAAAGGCATCGTGTTTAAGAAGGGATACATGATCATTTGTATAGTTACCATGTATTTCAGCGGTGGACTTATCCCTTATTTCATTCTCGTATATAACCTACACCTATATGATACATTCACGTTTCTGATCATTCATGGAATGGTCAATGTGTACAACATGATTATCTTTCGCACATTTTTTTCAGAGCTTCCAGATGGCTTGGAAGAGTCTGGTCGCATTGACGGCTGCTCCAATTTCGGTGTGTTTTTCCGCATTGTGCTTCCGATTTCCGGTCCTGTTGTCGCCACCTTGGGGTTGTTTACAGCAGTTGGCTTATGGAATGACTGGTTCACACCTGCGGTGTTCATAAGCAATCAGAATTTGATACCGTTACAGACTCTATTAGTACAAATCGTAAATGCTGGACAAACCGCGACCTTGATTGCGAATTTGAACACCTACGCTCAAAGCGCCGTCCAGAACTCGGTTACCGTTAAAGCATTACAGATGGCTACGATGATGATTGCTACATTGCCTATCCTATTCGTCTACCCATTCTTGCAGAAATACTTCGTCAAAGGCGCATTGGTAGGGTCTTTGAAAGAATAAAAGTAGTTATTCGCGGCGTCAGCATGCGACATCCGCTTATGACATATATAATGTGAATTAAAGAGAGGGGAAACGACATGAATTTTAAGAAAAGCGCAAGCTTCCTTCTGATCAGCCTACTCAGCATTGGCTTGCTGCTCTCGGCTTGTTCAAGTAAGAACGAAAATAGTAGTCCATCTCCGTCCCAATCTGCGAGTGCACCTAATGCAAGCTCGCCGGAAAGCACACCCGAAGAAACATCTAGCCCAGAGGTAGCGGGTGATGTGCAAGCGAAAGTAAAACCTGTTAAATTTTCCTTATTCGTCAATTATGATTGGTACACTGCACCAACATGGGAAGAACGTCCTCAAGCTAAATGGATTACTGATAACTTGAAAGTAACGCTGGAGCCTGTTCAATCTAATGGGGCAGCAGCTCAAAAGCTAAACGCTATGATCGTATCTAACGGTCTTTCAGATGTTATCGTGCTTGATCGTGGTAAAGACGTTGAACGCTTGCAGGAAGCTGGCAAGCTAGTAGCTCTTGATCCATTTCTCGAGAAATATCCAGAGTATGTAAAGACTGTTGGCGAACAAACACTTAACATGCTTCGCAGCAGCGACGGCAAATTATATCAATTACCAAACTGGTTTATTAACGGTGAGAATGGTAACGGAAACGCTGCTTATCTCGTCGAGAAGAAAATTTACAAGGCGCTTGGCTCGCCAGCCCTTGAAACATGGGATGATCTTGAAGCTTATCTGAAGCAGGTTAAAGAAAAGTATCCTACCGTTGTACCTCTCGATTTCGGCGAAGTCCGTGATGGAGTAGACGTGCAAATGCTAGGTATGCTGTTCAGCGGATCTGCTGAAGATATTACGCCAAGCTTTATTTCCCCGGGTACTGGGCAAATCTTCGGTGTTCCGAACGGAAATACATTGAATTCCGTATTCAAGGATCAAGCATTTAAAGATGCAGCCATATATAGCAGTAAATTGTTCCGCCAAGGATTGACCTCGAGCGACATGTTCACACAGACTCGGGATCAAATTAAAGAAAAGCTGTTGAAGGGTCAGATCGCGGTATTCGGCGCCTATGATGCCGTTGTTGAAGGAATTGGCCGTGAGGCAAACAATGTGTTGGCAGCAAAAGATCCAGAAGACGGCTACGAGGTTATCTGGCCAGTTCACAAAAGCGGCGTAGATAAGAACAAGATTTATCCATCTGGTTTTAACACGCTAGGCTGGAACGTAAACGTTATTACTACGAATGCTAAAGATCCTGAAGCTATTTTCGCTTATTACAACTGGGCTTCTAGCCCACAAGGACAACAAGTATTGTTCTTCGGTCCTGAAGGATTGTTCTATGATAAAGTAGAAGATGGCGTTCCAATCCCTAACGATGCTTATATCAATCGTGACCGTAAGAAATATGATGAGCTTAAGATCGGGGAGTTCAACTGGTCTGGAAACACAGCTTACGTAGATTCTACTAAGGGCAAGCGTGAGAAATTGCTGCCATTGGAAGCACAAGATTGGACGACTTTAGGTCAAGCGAATGTTTCATTTAAGACTTCTAAGGATATTACACAATTCTCAAATCTTGATCCGTCTCCGACTTCTGAAGAAGGCATTATCCTACAACGCTTGAAGGATCACTACAAGCAGCTTGTTCCTAAAATCTTCTTTGCGAAGAGTGATGATGAAGTACTCAGCTTGATTGATAAAGCTGACCAAGAAGCAACGAAGATCGGATACGACAAAGTACTGAAGTGGAAGACGGATGTATGGCAAGCAAACTTGAAAAAGCTACAAGGACAATAAGTTTTATCTATAACTAAGCGTTAAGAGAGGGTATACTCAATATACCCTCTCTTTTCTCCATGAAGGAGCGCATGTTCATGTATAGAGCTGTATTAGTAGATGACGAGAAATACGACCTTGAAGGACTTCGCCAGCTTATACCTTGGCAGGAGCTCGGTATTGAGGTTGTTTGTAGTGAGAATAGACCCCTTGCTGCTTTAAGCTATATTGATAATCATCCAATAGATATTCTTGTAACCGATATCAAAATGCCAGTACTAACCGGTCTTGAGCTATCCCGTAAGGCGCTGGAGAAAAATCCGAATCTTAGAACGATATTCATTAGCGGCTATCAGGATTTCGAATACGCCAAGGAGGCACTTAATCTCAAGGCTGATGGCTATATTCTTAAGCCAGTCGATGATAATGAGATTGCGGCGCTGCTCAGTAAAGTTGTAGTAGATATTAATACAGAACGGAAAAAGAAGCAGGATGAATCTCATTTTACACAATCATTCGAGTTTGTTAAGAGTGACTTCCTACAGCATTTGCTGGAAGGAAAATTTAACGGTGAGGCGCTGCCAGCATTTCTTGAGCGTCATCCATTGGAAATAGCTATAGGGGCGCAGGCTAATGCTGTTGTTCTGGAATTAGACGATGTGCTTTGGAAAAACAAGCAATTGATCGAAAATGGGGAATCGGAATTAGTTCGTACGATGCGGCAAATGACCACCTATATCAAGGAGCGTAAGCTTGGTCCGTGGTGCGAGATGTCCCCTTCACAAATCGCATTTATTTATACAGGCAAAGCCTCGAGCTTGGAAGACATTCTAATAGAGTTGAATCAATACGTTCGGGATAATACCTTATTTACCCTTACCTCTAGTTATGGGGATGTGGCAACATTTCCAGATGGCATCTCTCGTTCCTTCATACAGGCGAAGGAGCTTATTGGGAATAAGATGTTTCTAGGCAAGAACCGCATTATACCGCCAACGCTTTCTAAGCTGCAGATCGTTAAGGACGCTAAAGATTTGAACGTGATTCTTGATGCTATGTTCGGCGCAGTTGCCCAATACGATCTCGTGAAAATTTGCGATTGTATGGACGACTTGTTCGATAATGTAAGAACGTTCGAGCATCCAGTGAAAGTATATAGCTTCTCCATACACATCACCTCCAAGCTAGAGGCTTATTTAAATACAGTTAAAGAGACATTCGAAAGTCTGCTTGGGTGGGGCTTCGAGCATCTGGAAGTGATTAGACAATTCGAAACGGTTGACGATATTAAGTCATGGCTTCGCAAGACGTTATTCGAAATATCAGAACGGCTATTTCTGAAGAAGCAGAACAAGAGTAACCGTCTGATCGGACCAATCGAGCAGTATATTCAGAATCATCTCGCAGACGAGCTTACTTTAAGGGAAATAGCTAACAAATTTTCCTATTCGGCGAATCATATGGGCTTTTTGTTTAAGGATCAGACAGGTGAGAGCTTTAACGAATATTTGGTACGCAATCGGATGGAAATGGCCAAAACCCTGCTTCAAGATCCTTTGCTTAAAATATACGAGGTTGCTGACAAGGTTGGATACAAAAGCTTAGCCTATTTCAGCAGGCTGTTTAGAGAGCATTTCGGCATCACTCCAGGAGACTATCGAAAGCAGGTTTGATTCCTTTGATCCTAAGAAAATCGGATGCTTATATCCCATTGAGGTATAAACTGCTCATCTCCTATCTGCTGCTCGTCCTGACACCCGTTATTGTTATCGGAACCTATGCTTATATTACCTCGGTTAATTCAAGCGAGGAGCATACCCGAAGCAATCTTGAGATCGCTGTTAAGCAGATCGGCAGCAACGTGGACTTCCGCCTGGCAGATGTCATTCGCGGGTCGGAGGATATTTTTGCGGATCAATCGTTATCCCGCATATTATCCGGCTATTATTTGGACTACGAAAAATATAAGATCATGACGCAATACATTTTGCCGAAGATAGAATCTGCGGTCAATTTGCCCTTTCTCGACGCGAAGCTGTCCATATACTTGAATAATACGAATATTAGTGAATTCTATTACGATGATCGTAAGCCTAGCGAAGGAGAAGGGCGCCAGTACTCGATATATCATATTAACAGAATTGAAAATGCAATCTGGTACAAGTCTCTGAAGTTGAATTATGAGACACAGGAGTGGATACAGATCGAGAGCGACGTTACTAACGGCAAGATCTCGTTCGTACGTCCTGTTATTAATTATGAGACCTTGCTGCCTATCGGACTCATTAAGATGAATGTGAATTTGAAAGATATTTTTTACGATGTTGATTTTACGAAGCTAGGTAAGGATAGTCTACTTTTTGTCGTTGACGGCAACAATCAGCTGCTTTATGCAAGCTCGCGGGTTGATAGCGAATCTAATCTCTTGTCGGGGGCTAAGGGCGGATATGTTAGCCAGCCTAATCAATACATGCAGATTAAGCAGAAGATTTCCAACATGGATGCGAGCATCATTGCTTGGGTACCTACGTCATCCTTCCAAGAAAACTCACAGAAGGTTCGTAATCTTACCATTCTCATTTGTATGCTGAGTCTCCTGGTACTCACGTTGATTAGCTGGCTTATGTCTCGCTATTTCTCTAAGAGATTCCTGAAGCTGATCCGATCCTTGACCGCCTTTAAGGAAGGGGATTTCCACAAGCGGATGGTTGTACCGGGCAAGGATGAGTTTTCACAAATCGGGCAAGCCTTTAATGATATGGCCTCTAATATGGAAAGTCTCATTAGTGAGGTTTATTTGAGCAAGCTGGAGAAAAAGGAAGTCGAGCTTCAGGTACTCCATTCTCAAATGAATCCTCATTTCTTGTACAACACGTTCTCCTCTATCAGTCGAATGGCTAAGCTAGGGGAAATTGAGAAAATGCATGAAATGATACGTGAATTAGCGAAATTCTACCGGTTGACGCTTAACAAAGGAGAAATGATTATCTCTCTGGAGAAGGAGCTACAAATTATACAATCCTATGTCGACATCCAGCGGATCAAATTCGGCAACCGGGTTGTTGTAACCTACGAAATCGACGAGACCCTATTGGAGTTGGATACGGTAAAATTTATTTTGCAGCCGTTTGTCGAGAATGTGCTTGAGCACGCGTGGTACGATGACGAGATTCATCTCATCATTCGAATCGGGGTGGACGGGAATGACATTTGCTTAGAGGTGCAGGACAACGGTCTCGGTATGAAGCAGGAGTCGATTGAACAGGTGCTGGATCCTTCGGAGAAAGGTATCGGCTACGGCATTCGGAATGTCGATCAAAGAATTAAGCTTCAATTCGGCAAAGGCTACGGGGTTAGCATTGAAAGCGTAGTTGGGGAAGGCACTAAGGTACAAATTCGTTTTCCTAAGTACAGGCATTCAAACTAGGAAAAAGCGACTTGCAAAAACAGAAGGATAATGATAATATTCTGTTTGAACGTTCATTCAACTTTACCGTTTGCAAAAACTATACTATGCAGGGTGTGAGCCGATGACAGATGCAGACAAAAGAGACAGAATAATTGCGGCCGCTTATGACGTATTATCTAAGAAGGGTTTTGATAAAGCCTCTACTAAGGAAATAGCGAATACAGCTGGAGTGGCACAGGGCCTGATCAATTATTATTTTCCAAGCAAGGATTTACTGTTCGCTGAAGTGTTCCGTCGGGAAACAAAGAAGTATTGTGCTACATTCGGACCATTGGCTCTAGACGGTAAACCACTATCGATTACGAGCATAGCGGGAATGCTTGAAGAGCCTAAGAGCAGGGCTTTGCAGGAGCCAGAATGGTTTAGGCTTCGCTACGAGCTGTCGGCAATTGGGCTGCGGAATGACAATGCTAAAGAAATATTGAAAGAAATGCTTACCACGAAAAAACAGCATATTAGCGCCGTGATCCAATCTATAGAAAAGGTGTCACCGGAGCAAGCCGATACACTGGCATCTATTCTATACGCTGTCATTGATGGCTTGGGCTTGCAGAAGGTTGCGGACCCTGAGTTTAAGTATGATGAAGCTTATGGAATGCTGGCAGGTATGCTGGGTGCTTATTATCAAATGATCAGTAAGAAAGAAGAAGCCTAAGCAAGGTGCTTCTTTTTATTAGTAATTGTTTGAATGGTCAAACAAGAAAAGAAAAAGAGAAAGACGGTGGAGAGATGCACGCATTACTACAAGGTTGGGGAAAAGCTCTTTATAAGGTTAGATGGGTTATTGTGGTTGCTTGGATTGTGGTTGCCTTGCTCGGAGGTTATGCCTTCGGAAAGCTAACCCCGCTGCTTAGCGGTGGAGGCTGGGAGGTTCCGAATTCGCAATCGCTCACAGCAGGTAAGCTTCTGGCATCGGAGTTTGAAGGTAGGTCAGAAAGCTCAATGACTTTAGTGCTCCGGGACCCGGAGCATGCGGTAGGCTCATCAGAATATAACGACAAGCTGAAGCAGATCGTTGATCGGTTGGAGACGGAGGAAGGCGTATCTGGTGTGTTCAGCGTGCTTACCGCTTCTAAGGGAATCGGCTCCGGTCTAGTCGGGAAAGACCCTAATCTCAGCATTGCGTTCGTCAATATGGATATGAAATTAGATTTTGTAATAAACAAAGCACCTGATTATCAGAAGCGGGTTGTAGATCAGGCTAAAAGCCTTGGAGTTGAAGCGTATCTAGTAGGCGGAGCGGCATTCTGGGGTGAAAGCAGTGTACAGAGCCAGCAAGGGCTGGCCAAGGCTGAGTTAATTGTGTTTCCGCTAATTATCATTATTCTTCTTCTCGTATTCCGTTCTATTGTAGCAACTGTTATTCCATTGATTGTTACGATTGCATCTGTGCTTGCAGCTATGGGTATCGTATACTTGGTGGCGCTGCAAGTGGACCTCTCGGTATTTGTAACCAATTCCGCAATGATGTTAGGGCTTGGTGTAGGAATAGACTATTCTCTCTTCATGGTCAGCAGGTTTAAGAATGAGCTTATAGCTAATGGGAACAACAAACAAGATGCAATAGTGAAAACATTGGGGACGGCTGGTCATACGGTATTTTTCTCAGGGATTACGGTTATCGCCGCGCTTTCTGCCTTATTCATCGTCCCATTGGCTGCCATTAAAGCCATTGCATTCGGAGGTATTGTCGTTGTGTTCGTGGCAGGGCTGGCTAGCTTGACTCTGCTTCCTGCCGTGCTTGTCATTCTAGGTGCTCGGATTAACAAGGGAAGTATTCCGTTCCTGCGTCCTCGTCAAAGCACGAAAGTAAGCGGCTGGAAGCGTTGGACCAAAGCAATCATGCGTCGTCCAGTGCTGTTCCTAGTTCTTACAGTAATAGCTTTAGGAGCATTGGCTAGTCCTGCACTTGATATGAAGCTGGATTCCCCAGACATACGTATGCTGCCAGCGGACACGTCAGTTCGGACGGGATTTAAACTGATGGAGAAATCTTTCGGCGTTGGCGCGTCAAATCAAGTGAGCATTGTGCTTCATAACGATGGCAAGGATTTAAGCACGCCAGATTCGCTTACTAAGATAAATGAGCTTCAAGCCGAACTAGGGAAACAAGCCCATGTCGCAGGTGTAACCTCCGTTAGCTCCTTTTTCCCAGGGATGGATACGAGCATCGTGTCTGGATTACTAGGTGCAGGCGGAAGTGCTTTGCCAGCTGATGTTAGCTTAATGGCCAATCGTTACGTCAGTCGTGACCGCCATACGGTTTTGTTGGAAGTAGCGCTGGATCAATACGGATCTAGTGATATCGGCAGGGATGTGGTGAAGCATCTAAGAGATACGATGCTACCGGGGTTTGATTTGCCAGAGGGGACCTCGTTCAGCATTGGCGGGGAAACGATGGCCGGGATGGATGCTTCTAAGGCAATTAACGATAGCTTACTGCCTGCGCTGAGTATCATGCTTGTCTTGATTTTTATCATTCTGGTCTTCTCCTTTAAGAGCATATTGCTACCCCTTAAGGCGATTATTCTGAATTTATTATCGGTAGCTGCTACCTACGGTATTCTCGTATTTGTGTTCGCGCTCGGACACGGATCGGAAATATTCAATGTGGAAGCTAACGGCTATATCATTCACTTCGTTCCTGTGCTGCTGCTTGCTTTGTTGTTCGGTCTCAGTACCGATTATGAAGTGTTTCTCGTTAGCCGTATTAAAGAAGAGTACGATCTAAGCGGAGAGCATGAAGAAAGTATTGCCGAAGGTATGGAAAAGACGGGTCCTCTTATTACCGGTGCCGCTATATTAATGGTTGCTGTATTCTCTGGATTCGCATTCTCCGGTGTGCTTCCGATTCAGATGCTCGGCTTTGGAATGGCTGTGGCGATTGCGATCGATTCAACAATCGTTCGGATGCTTTTGGTACCTGTAACTATGAAGCTGCTTGGACGGTTAAGCTGGTGGTTTCCGGGACGAAGTAACAAACCTGATTCCTCAAAGCCGAATGAGACTAACTAGGGTATTCGATAAAACAAATTGTTGATGAAGAAGCTTGTCCAATGCGGAGTACTAGCTACCGTGGGCAGGCTTCTTTTTTTAATTGTTTTTGTAAGCGATTACCGTAAGGGAGGCAATTACCGCTCAGCTTTCGCACGCAACCTTTGGGCAACGTTTTGTTTGACAGAAGCCGCTCTGATTGGCTATGATGAAGAAGTTATATTTGGGCCCAAAAATTCAAGGTGGTGAAACAATGGCTACTTTAAAAGATATTGCGGAAAAGGTAGGCGTCTCGATATCGACCGTATCCCGGGTGCTGAACAACGATGACAGCAAAATCGTCAACGCGATCACGAAGGAGAAAATAGTGGTCACCGCCAAAGAGCTGGGTTATCGGACTAGCGGCTGGTCAAGGCGGTCGAAGGGGGACGGAGGAGCGAAGCCTGCGGTAACGAAACGTGCCGGGTGCATCATCTCGCTTCCACAGGAAAATTATTCGTACCCGTACTTTTCGCTAGTGTTAAAAGGAATAGAGAAAGGGCTTGCCGATCGGGGATACGGGCTGGCCTTCATTCATACGAGGGACGAGCTTCGGGACCCTTCCGTTCAGCAGCAGATTATTCAGGATAGCCACGTAGATGGAGTGATCATCATCGAGGGAATCGACCCTCCTATCTATGATTCGCTGAAGAAACATATTCCTACGATTGTTGGCGTTGATGTGAACGACCCGACCATCCCTACGGTATCGTATGACAGGGTTTCGGCTTCGCAAGCGGCCGTCAAGCATTTGATCGAGCAAGGGCACCGGAAGATCGGATTCATTGGAGGGCTTGGGCTATCGGGCGATATTTTTCGTGAAAAACGGTTCCGGGGCTATCGTTATGCGCTGTTGGAAGCGGAAATTGAGCTGGAGAATAAGTGGATTCTGAACGCTGAATGGCAAATCGAGACCAGCTTTGAATTGATGAGCGAATTAGTGAAGGGACCGCGGACCGAATTGCCAACGGCATTCTTCGTGGCGAGCGACGTTATGGCCATCGCGGCGATGCGGGCGGTTACGGAAGTCGGCTTGCGCGTTCCGGAAGACATCGCCTTCTTCGGTGTGGACAACATTGATATTTCACAATATACGTCACCGCCGTTATCAACAATTCACGTGCCTAAATATGAGATCGGGCAGACGGCGGCCTATTTATTGTCCGACTATCTGGAGGGAAAGCTAACATTTCCGATAAAGGCGCTGCTTCCCTATGATTTGAAAATCAGGCGTTCTTCCGTTAAAGAGCAGAACCTGTAAAAACGTGCTTGCGATAGACTGATTTGAAGGAGCTGTTCCCCCTGCGCTTAGAGGGGAGCAGCTCTTTCTTTTTGTTTCACAGGAAATGAACTTTCTCATTGACTTTTTTACCCATAAGGAGATAAGATTGACTTAGAAAAGTTTGGGGCAAAAAATAGTGCAAATAAGCAAAAACTTTGGGCCCAACAAAAAAGCATACAAAGGGGTGCATCCATGAACAAAGTAACGATTATAGGCGCAGGAAGCAGTTTCACCAAAAATCTCGTCGTCGATATGATCAATATTCCGAATTTGGGCGACGATGTAACGGTCGGTTTAATCGACCTTGATCCCGGTCGTTTGAACTTAGCCAAGCAATTGGTGGAGAAGGTCATTGCTCTGGCGGGTAGGAAGTGGCAGGTTATTGCCTCTACGGACCGCAAGGAAGTGCTTCCGGACTCGAGATTTGTTATTAATCAAATTGAAGTCCACGGGCTGCAGACGGTCAAGTTCGAATATGAAATCCCGCTGAAATATGGAGTGAAGCAATGTATCGGCGATACGCTCGGTCCAGGAGGGTTATTCAAAACGCTGAGAACGCTTCCAGCTTGGCTTGAAATTATCCGGGATGTCGAAACCTATTGTCCGGATTGCGTGATCTTGAACTATACAAACCCGATGTCCGCGGTTACGTTAGCTACCGTCAAATCGACACAGATTCCCATTGTCGGCTTGTGTCACTCCATTCAGAATTCGTCCGCGCAGCTTGCGAAGTACTTAGACGTGCCTTACGAAGAACTGAAGTGGAGAGCTGGAGGCATCAACCATATGTCTTGGTTCTTAGAGCTATCGCACAATGGACGGGATTTGTATCCGGATCTTAAGGAACGGATGAAAAACCCCGAGCTGCTGAGGAAAGATCCGGTGAGACTGGATGCCATGCAATACTTAGGGGCATTCGTATCTGAATCAAGCGGCCATTTCTCGGAATACATTCCTTATTATCGCAAGCGCGAGGATTTGCTCGAACGTCATTGCGGGGTCGGATACAACGGAGGCACCGGGTTTTACGCCAATAACTGGCCGAAATGGAGACAAGAGAACGACGAGCAAATTTTGAAAAGGATTTCCGGGCAGGAAGAAATCGACTTCGAATCGTCCAACGAGTATGCGGCCGTTATTATGGACGCGATGATCAATAACACGCCTAAGGTCATTTACGGCAACGTTGCAAATACCGGATTGATCGATAACCTGTCGAATGAAGGGGTCGTCGAGGTAGCATGTCTAATTGATCGCAATGGCATTCACCCGACTCACTTCGGAAGACTTCCCGAGCATTTGGCGGCATTGTGCCGAAGCAACATGGCCTTCTTCGAGCTGGCGGTGTCCGCTGTGCTGAACAACGATAAGGAAGCTGCGCTTCATGCGCTTATGATTGACCCACTTACATCTGCAGTCTGCTCCCTTGATGAAATCAAAGCGATGTTCGATGAATTGTACGAGGCGGAGAAGCCGTATATCGCGGAGCTGCGTTAACTTGCTATAGCAAAAAGGCATTGCATTTACATTGCATTTATCCATAATCTATCCATTCAGGGGGAACGTTTCATGAAAAAGACGTTTGCGATGATATTGGCTCTAATAATGATGGTAAGCATTGTTCTTGCGGGCTGTTCCAAGAGCGGCAATAACGATAGCACAGCAAATGCTGGACAGAGCGGGGACAAGCCGATCAAGCTCGTCTGGTGGGTTCACGAAAACCCTTCGTTCGTCGATGCTAACAAGAAAATGATTGAAGAGTATAAGAAGGTTAAGCCGAATGTAACGATTGATCTTCAGGTATTCCCGTACGATGCGTTTATCCAGAAAATTAGAGTATCTATGAATACGAATACGGCTCCCGATATCGTTCAAATGTTCGGTACTTGGGTGCGTGAGTATGCCAAAAACGGTTTGTTGGAGCCGTCTTCGAACGGGGCTGCGCTTGAAGCGGAAATTTACCCTGCGGCCATCGGCGGTTTCCAATACGAAGGCAAAGTCTATGGCGCACCGCACGAATTCAACATTGAGAACGGGGCAGCGCTTAGGTACCCTAAAAAGTTCAAGGAAGCAGGCATTGAGAAGGACCCTTCGACTTGGGCAGAACTTATTGAAGATGCTAAGAAGCTGACGAAACGCGATGGAAATAAAATTACCGTCAGAGGCTTGGATATCACCTCCAACGACAGCGTTGTTTTCTACTTCCTTTCGATGATTCAACAGCAGGGCTCCGATTTCTGGAACGAAGATCAGTCGCAGGTCCGTTTAACGACTCCGGAAGCCGTTAAAGCGATGCAGGAGTTGGTTGATCTGGTTCAAGTGCATAAGGTAACCGACTTGACGAAGCTGGGCACGCCGGACGAACCTTACATCGTTTTCTACAAGGGAATGTCGGCAATGACGACAGCCGGACCTTGGACGATTGCCGAAGGGCAGAACACGTATAACGTTCAAGATTTTGATTATATGCCGATTCCGTCCTATACGGATAAGCCTCCCGTGTTCAGCTCTGAATCGGGCTGGGGGGAAGTCGTGTCTAGCAGGAGCTCGAATGCGCAAGCCGCGTGGGAATTCGTTCAATTCATGACGGAGGATGAGAACGCATCCGCTTGGAACCTTCGTACTTCGTCTATTCCCGCCAAGAAGAAGGTTGCAGAAGATCCGAAATATCTTGAACGCGCGCCAATGGTCAAAGCTGTCCTAGATATTTTGCCTAACGGGAGTTGGATCGGACCTTTGGCCGACCGCGATTATTTTTTCAAGGCGATCAATGACGCTTACGCCCAAATCACTTATGGGAAAGTCAACGTTCAGGATGGCTTGAAGACAGCGGAAAACGACATCAACAAGATGCTGAAGGCTAAGCAGTAGCGATGATTGAAAGGTCGGGAGGCGTGATTGGCCTCCCGACGCTTATATTTGGAGGCGGTCCTTAAGATGTCGAAACAACAAGTATCCGAGCGAAGATTCATCGCCCTATCGCTGACTCCGATTGTTATTTTATTTTTGGTATTTTCCGTAATCCCAATCGCAATCGGTACTGTGCTGATGTTCTTTGATTATTCTCCCTTATCCAATTCTATTCCGTTTGCGGGCTTCAAGCATATTCAAGAATTATTTTCGGATAAAATGTTCTTCAAATCGCTTGGAGTCACCTTTACGTTCGTCATAGTCGCGATTCCCGCGAACATCGTAGTGACGTTGCTGATAGCGATGGGCATTAACAAGATTCACGACGGCTTCTGGAAAAACAGCTTTCGCACTCTATTCTTTCTACCGGCGATAGCGCCCCTAGCAGGCTCCGCGGTCATTTGGACGACGATGTTCAATGCGGACAGCGGGGTAGTGAACATGGCGTTCAAGCTGCTAGGACTGCCCTCGGTCAACTGGCTAACAGACCCGTCCACCGCGCTTCTGTCCGTCATCATTATGACGTTATGGGCCGATATCGGCTACAATATCGTATTGTTCATGGCTGGACTTGACTCCATCCCGGAATCGCTTTATGAAGCGGCGGAGTTAGATGGAGCTTCCAAATGGCATGTGTTTTGGAGTATTTCGCTGCCGATGCTTAGCCGTACGATGCTGTTTGTGTTCATCATGACCAGTATTTCCTACTTCCAGATGTTCCCTCAATTCCAGATTATGACCAAGGGCGGACCTCTGCATGAAACCTACGTGCTGGCACTTAATATTTATGATCAAGCATTCTCGTTCATGAACATGAGCTATGCGTCTGCTATGGCGTTCATGATGCTGATTATTATCCTTATTCTAACCCTGATCCAGATGCGGATCGGCCGATCCCAATGGGAGCATTGAGGAGGAACAACATGCGGACAAAAAAATGGGACTTGCCGTATATACTGCTCTTTGCGGCATTGTTGATCGGATCTTTAGTTATGTTTGTGCCCTATTTATGGATGGTGCTTACGTCGTTTAAGAGCAACTCGGAAATTCTGACCTCCTCCAATCATTTGCTGCCACAGGAGCCAACCTTATCCGGTTACAGGAAGGTGCTCGGAGAGGTTCCTTTTTTTCGCTGGTTTCTGAACAGTTTATCGACTTCGGCCATCGTTACAGTCGGTGCGATGTTCTCTAGCGCGTTGGCTGGCTACATTTTCGCCAAGTTTCGTTTCCGGGGCAAACGTCTGCTGTTCGTCGTCATACTCGCGACAATGATGGTACCCTTCCAGATCGTTATGGTTCCAACCTATATCATCATTTCTAAGTTGAACCTGGTTAATGACCTCTCGGCAATCGTCATTCCTTATCTTGTCAGTGCGTTCGGCATCTTCCTTGCGAAGCAATTTATTGAGGCGATTCCGAACGAATTAATCGAAGCAGCGCGGATGGATGGGGCCTCCGAATTCCGCACATTCTGGTCTCTCGTGCTTCCGCAGATTAAGCCGGCATTGTCGGCGCTTGCGATTTTCTCGTTCATGGCTTCGTGGAACAACTACTTGTGGCCATTGATTATTCTGAACGAAGAGTCGAAAATGACCGTTCCGCTTGCGCTCGTGTTTTTCAACGGGCAGAACGTAGTGAACTACAACGTTGTTATGTCGGCCGCGGTGCTGATCATGATTCCGGTGGTCGTCATCTTCCTGATCTTCCAGAAGCAATTCATCAAAGGGCTAACGATGACCGGATTCAAGTGAGAGCAACTTATCGTTCGCCCATGTTATAGGAGAGTCTGATGCATGGATAATCGGAAAGTTCGCATGACACACGAAGCGACTTTAACATTGGCGATGCACGGGTTTTCTGGAGGGGCTTACGCTCTTTATCCCGGCATTGCTGCTCTATGAGGTGTTCGAGCGCGAGAATGTTGTCAGCATTGCGCTTGCCGCTACTTCACTTGTCTAGGTTGCTGCAAGTTTATACATGTCAAGACGGGGGGAAATGGAACGTGCCCCGGTCTACATGCTGTTTTGTTCCTTCGGGATCGCGCTGGGGGCTTTGGTCTTATTCGGCGGTACGGGTACAGCACAGGCAATTATCTTTCTGGTTATTGTCGCGTGCTTGAATCCGATTTATCATAATACGTTTATATCGCGTTTTTTTCTGAGACGGACAAACTCCCGCTGAAGGGCTCCTTTCGTATCGAATCCGTCGTCCTATACGAATCGCTACTTAACGTCGGCCGCGCTTTCCCGCTGGTCGTACTCCTTCCGTTTGCGGATTCGCTCCAGCTTGAGGCACTCTGGATTGCGTTCGCTTGCGCAGGTTCGCTGCAAGGAGTCGCGGTGTGGGTGACGTTTCGCAAGATAAAGCAAAACATGACCTAGAGAGAGGGGACTGACATGAGTAAAATCGTGTACATTGTCGGAGAGCTGAATCCGGATGTGATTTTATCCGGGCCGGACGTGAAGCCGGAGCCGAACAAGGAGAAACTGATCGAGCATTTCGAGCTTACGCTCGGCTCATCTTCGGCTATTACCGCATGCGTGCTTGCCCGATTGGGTGTTGATGTGAGGTTTGTCTCCATCGTAGGCAACGATGAGTACGGTCGCTTTTGCGTGGAACGGCTTAATCAATATGGGGTGAATACGAATTCCGTGATGTTCACGGACCAGGAGAAAACGGGTGTAACCTTCTCCTTATCGACTCCAAGAGACCGTTCTTTGCTGACTTATATGGGCACAATCCCAATGGTGGAGCCAAGCCTTATCCCTCTGGGAGAAATTGTGCGGGAGGCCGATCATCTTCATTTCGGTTCTTTTTTTCTGCAGGAACGAATGAAGCTTCATTGGCTGGACCTGTTCCGTCAAGTTCGGGAGCAGGGCATTACCACCAGCTTTGATACCGGCTATGATCCGCATGAGCGTTGGAATCGAGAGATTATTGAGCCGCTGCTAGCCCAAACTGATTATTTCGTGCCAAGTGAGACGGAAGCTGAGCATATCTTCGGTACCTCCGATCCCGTAAGTCTGTTAGATAGGCTTCCTGAGAAGCGGGGCCTAGTCGCATTGAAGCGCGGCAGTGAGGGGGCTTCCCTGCTGGACTCTGCAGATAATTGGATTCATGCTAGTCCATTTCGGGTAGAGCCAATCGATACGACAGGGGCGGGGGATTCCTTTAATGCTGGATTTCTTTATGCGGTATTGCATGGCGCAACGCCTCAGGAGCGCCTTCGCTTCGCTTCCGCTTGCGGCGCGATGGCCACTCTTCGTATTGGTGGAGTGAATGGTGCGCCTTCGGCGGACGAGGTTCGGGAGTTTATATTGAAGCAATGCTGAGAGAGGGCAACTCGGAAGAAATGAAAATTCAGCCATTCGGAAGGGAGGTGATGAGAGAAGTCACTAAAGGTTTGTTCAACTATTAGATGGCATAAGTCTCTTACATCTTTACATAGCTCTGATAGCTTGAAACAAACGTATGCAGTCGTTTTATTTGGGAAGGCTCTTGTTTGTATTGCAGCAACCGGTAAGCGAGCAATAAAAATGAGAATGGGAGATGAATGACCAAATGAAAAAGTGGATGATTTCTCTTGCGATTCTTCTTGTGCTTGGTGTTTCCTCTATTGGTGAGTTTGACGGTCGGTCCTATGCTACTGGTACGGACTATTACGTTTCGACAACCGGAAGTGACAGCAATGCCGGGACAAGCACGACGTCCGCTTGGAAAACGCTGCAGTATGCCGCAAATACAGTTCCGGCAGGCAGCACAGTCAACGTACTGGGAGGTGTGTATAATCAGAAGGTGAAAATTACGCAATCCGGTTCGGCTTCTGCAGGTCCGATCACTTTTCAAAATTATGCTTCGCAGACGGCTGTGATCGATGGAACGGGTCTTTCCGTCGGAGTTCAAGAAGGTCTAATCGATATAGAGGATGCCAGCTACATCGTAGTGAAAGGATTTGAAATTCGGAATCTCCAAACCAGTACGAAAAATAAAATGCCGATAGGTATTTTCATCCATGGAGCGGGCAGCCAAATCGAGGTTCGCAATAATAAAATTCATGATATCAAAAATACGGCAACGCTCAGCTCTAATTTAGCTGGGCGCGACGCTCATGGAATCGCTGTATATGGCACAAAGGCGCCAGCATCTTTAAGTAATTTGACCATTGACGGGAACGAACTCTATAATCTTGTGCTAGGCTCCAGCGAATCTCTGGTCGTGAACGGCAACGTAGACACCTTCTTTATTACGAATAATCTCGTTCACGACAACGATAATATCGGGATCGACTTGATCGGTTTCGAGGGGAAATCGCCTTCTACGGCTTATGATCAGGCAAGGAATGGAACGGTCAGTGGTAATACGGTATACAACATCACTTCGGTAAATAACCCTTCTTATGGCCGCACGCTTCCGAACGGCTCATATGGCGCAGATGGCATTTATGTAGATGGCGGCAAAGACAGTATTATTGAAAGAAACTACAGCTACAACAACGATATCGGTATTGAGATCGCAAGCGAGCATGCAGGTAAATCCACTAGCGGTATTACGATCCGTAACAATTTTGTTTACAACAACAACTACACCGGGATTGCCATGGGTGGATATGATACGAAACGCGGCTCCACCGCTAATTGTGTCATCGTTGGAAATACGTTGTACAAGAATGATACTAAAGGCTTGAATGGCGGACAGCTTCTCATTCAATACGATACGAAGAACAATATCGTGAAAAACAATATTATGGTGGCCAGTTCCAGCAATATTTTGTTCTATAATGGCTACACGCTGAATAGCGGCAACGTTGTAGATTATAATCTTTACTTTGCACCAGGGGGTTCTACCGGAGCACAGTGGCGTTGGAAGAATGTGGCGTACACTGGCTTCGCCGCCTACAAGACGGGGAGCAGCAATGATGCCCACTCGTTATTTGTAGACCCGGCATTGGTGAACGCAGCGGCAGGCGATTTGCATCTTACAGCGTCGTCCCCGGCCATTAATGCGGGAGATACCGATCTGTCTATTATCGGAGCATTTGATATTGATGGCAACGCGAGAGTGCAAGGCACGAGCGTCGATATTGGCGCTCACGAGCGCTCTTAATTGAATCCAAGGGGATTGTTCTTGCGGGCTTTTATAGCCGCGGTGACGATCCCCTTTTTTGAGCGTATCTATCCGATTTAGGTGTGTAGTATAATCAATGTATGAAAAATACACGGATTATGATTTCCTATCGGAAAGGAACGAACCAATTTTGAAGACGTTGGTCATAGCGGAAAAACCTGATATGGGCCGAAACATTGCTTCCGTCATTGAGCCGAAGGCACAGAATAGGCGCTCTTATCTTGAGGGCGATAATTACATTATCACCTGGGCGATCGGCCATCTTATTGGGCTTGCAGAGCCAGACCTCTATGATGACAAGTATAAAAAATGGAGATTTGGCGACCTGCCAATCATTCCAGATGATTTCAAGCTGCTTCCTAATCCACGGACGAAGGATCAGCTTCATGTGATTGAAGAGCTTGCGGCACGAAGTAACGCGCTTGTTAATGCGTGTGATGCGGGGCGGGAAGGTCAGCATATTTTCTCACTAATTGTTAGGCACCTGCATTTGAAACAACCAGTTAAACGATTATGGATATCCGATCTTACGGCTGAAACAATTCGTAAAGGCTTCGACCAATTAAAGGACAATACGGAGTATGAGAATCTAACACAGGCGGCTCGGGTTCGCAGCGAAGCGGATTGGCTTATTGGAATGAATGGCTCGCGCGCCTTTACGACGAAGCATAATGAGCTATTGTCTGTTGGTAGAGTGCAAACGCCGGTGCTCGCGCTGATTTATGATCGTCAGAAGCAGATTGAAGCGTTTGATTCCTTAAAATTTTATGACATCACTGGTTTGTTTGCGCAGCAAGCGACTAACTATAGAGGTATTTGGCAAGGGGAACGGTTAACCGATCCTGAGAAAGCGGAAGCAATAGCTGCCAAGGTGAAGGGTAAAACGGGTGTGGTGGCGAGTTATGACGTGAAGGATACGAAGGAGTATCCTTTTAAGCTATATGATTTGACTCTGCTGCAGAGAGAAGCGAATGGGAAGTTCAGCTTCTCAGCCAAAAAAACGTTGGATACCGCGCAGGCGCTCTACGAAAAGCATAAAGTGATCTCTTATCCACGGACGAATTCAAATTATGTGAACGAGCAAAACATACCTGAGATGCACAAAATTTTAGATTCCATGCGAAGCTCACCAGATTATGGGGATTTCGTGAAGGACGCTAACAAGAAGCTAGTTCACACGAACAACAAGAATGTCTGCAATCCCGCCAAGGTCGAGGATCACCACGCGATTATGCCGACGATGAAAAAACCGCAAGGGCTTAGTCCGGATGAGCGTAAGCTTTACGATCTGATCGTGAAAAGGTTTCTGTCACACTTTTATCCAGCGGCAGAATATAAAGTGCACACAGTTATGACCGAGGTGGAAAAAGAGAGCTTCAGAACAACAGTTAAGCAACTGCTGTCCCTGGGGTGGAAAGTAATTTACGCGGATTCGACGCCTACTAAGACGACTAAGGATAACGGTAAAGATAAAGACGACGGCGGGGGCTCTGCCGAGGACGAGGAGCAGGAGACAGATGCTCCGTTCGAGATAGACGCTAGTTTGCCTGTTGTTTGTAATGATGTTGAAGTGAAAGCTAAGGAAACTCAACCTCCTAAGCATTTTACCGAAGGTACGCTACTTAAAGCGATGGAGAGCGCAGGCAAGCAGATCGAGGATGAAGAGCTTCGTGATGCAATGAAGGATTCGGGATTAGGCACTCCGGCTACGCGCGCAGCGACGATCGAGCGGTTGAAGCAGGTTGGTTATATGGACATGCAAGGTAAGAAAATAGTCATCACGCCTAAAGGACGGATGGCTATCGAGCTCATCCGTGGAGCGGGAGTCGAGCTGCTAACTTCCCCGGAAATGACTGGACAGTGGGAGCGGCGGTTGACGGAAATTTCTCGTGGACAAGCATCTGCTGATATATTCATGGGAAATGTGAAGAAGTTTACGACGCTAATCATTGATAAGGTTAATCTTCAGCGTCCTGCTGCTAAGAATGCCTTTGCCAAGCCTGAACCTCCTGTGAAAGAGGCGAAGGGGAAGAGGAAGCCACCTGGTGATGGGAAGGATACAGGAGTTGGAGGAGCTACTGCGCCAAAGAAAACAAGAGCAACATCGGCGAAGGGAGCTTCTACTAAAGCCTCATCTGGGACTGCATCTTCCTCCTCTACAACTACCGCTGATGCTTTGCCGTCTGCCACTCAACCAAGTATTGTTGGTGTTTGCCCGAGGCCAGGATGTGGAGGCCAAATCTTCATGGGACGTAAGGGTTATGGCTGCAGCAATTATAAAACCGGCTGTGGCTTTGTTATCTGGAAGGAAAGTCTGGATCGCACCTTAACCGATACTATGGTAAAAGCGCTGATCGAGAAGGGGAAGACGAGCAAGCTGAAGTTCGGCGGCAAGGCTGATGAAGAAGCCTATGAAGCGCGAATCATCCTCAAAAACGAGGCGACCGGCGAGCTCGTATTGGAACGATCTTGAGCATGTTGGAACTACGATAGAAATTAGTTTAGAGATTACTTAGAAGCTAAGACGAAATTACTTTAGAAATTACTCGAGAAACTAAAATAGAAATTACTCTAGAAATTACTCTAGAAATTACTCTAGAAATTACTCTAGAAATTACTCTAGAAACTAAGTTGGAAACCACGCTGGAAAACCACTTGTCTTCACGGACTAGTGGTTTTTTGCTACCCAAACTAACTATTATCCGCAAATGTGCCCACCCGCGTTGTTGAGTAACCTTATTTAATACATCGTATATTCTTATTCCACCGAGACTCCCAAGCTCACCTCCTACATTTACTCTGTTCTTCACTTCTCCCGCCACTCCCACGGTCACACCTATCCCATTTCACCTCACGTCTACCCCCATATCCATAAGAACAATGCACTGAGGGCTACTAAGGGAGCAGAAAATCCTCATCCCGGAGGGAATAACGCACTGAGGGCTACTAAGGGAGCTGAAAACTCTCATCCCGGAGGGAATAACGCACTGAGGGCTACTAAAGGAGGCGAAAATCCTCATTCGCGGAGGATTAACGCACTGAGGGCTACTAAGGGAGGCGAAAATCCTCATCCGCGAGGGAATAACGCACTGAGGGCTACTAAGGGATCCAAAAATTCTCATCCCCGAGGAAATAACGCACTGAGGGCTACTAAGCCCGCCGAATATTCGTTCCCGTCCGTCTCAATTTGCCCTCATTAGTCCTCATCCGTCCTCATCCGTCCCCGTCCGTCCCAATTTGCCCTCATTAGTCCTCATCCGTTCTCCAATCCGTCTCAATCCCCTCATCCGTTCTCCAATCCGTCTCAATCCCCTCATCCGTCCTCCGAATCCCCATCCCCACAGAAAAAAGCATTTAAACCAACTACCCATCTCTGGATGAACCTACGTCCGTTAGATTCATGTCCCAATAATGCCTATGCTATAATGTTGGATAAGTATAGGAGGCGGGAAACGATGATTATTATGAATGAAAAAATAAAAGCATCCGAGGTGCATCTCACTGGAATTAGAGGGGAGGATCTTGGAGTTGTATCTAGGGACGAAGCATTGGCGTTGGCCCGCAAGCACAAGGTTGATCTTGTATGTACCTCGCTGTTCAGTAGCCCTCCACCTTGTAAGCTGGTCAGTAGAGGTGCGGCAAAGCAAGAGGTAGCTAAAGAGAAGCAGGATACTCGCAAAAAGGAACAACCGCTTAAGCTTAAGGAGATCAGACTTACTGCAAATATTGAAGAGCATGATTATGATACGAAGCAACGGCAAGCGGAAAAGCTATTAAGCTCAGGTAACGCTGTACAGCTGGTCGTTAAGATTCAGGGCAAGGAAGGACCGAAAGCGAAAGAGGTGCTGGAGCGGCTGTTAAAGGATTTGTCGGCTAGTGGGAAGAAGGAAACGGGCATCCAAATTAGTGGAAAACAAGCAGCCGTTCGAGTCAATCCAATTTGAAGAAGTACTTTTTGCATGCACACCGCAGGCTAAAATAATAATAAACTCCGAGGGTGAAAACACGTGGCAAAAATACCGGATACGATCATTAATGAAATAAGAGCAAATGCTGATAACGGTAATGGCAATCTTACGCAGGGGACTTTGGATTACATCTACGAGGCTAAGCTATTTAAGCTTTTTGTACCAATGGAATTAAACGGTTTGATGCTGTCTCTGCCTGAAGCCTTGAAAGTGTTTGAAAAGGCGGCGTGGATTGATGGAAGCTTTGGATGGTTAGTGACTATTGGTTCGGGCGGCGGTTTTTTCTCTGCAACACTAGCTCCGGAGCAGGCTCGACAGTTTTTCAGTCATAGCAAGGCCGTTGTCGCTGGAAGTGGTCATCCGAATGGAGTCGCGAAACGAGTTGATGGCGGGTACAATGTGAGCGGCGAATGGAAATATTGTAGCGGGTCTACATACGCAAGCGTATTTACAGCGAATTGCCGCATACAAAATGAGGATGGAGAAGAAGAGCAAGTCCGGTCTTTTGCTTTTCTGCCAGAGCAGGTAAGTATCATCAAGGATTGGAATGCCTTTGGCCTAAAGGCGACCGAAAGTCATACGATTGCTGTTGAGCAGGCTTTTGTCCCGACAGAGCGTACATTTGATACTTCCAGTGCTCCTAATTATGAGTATCCTATTTTTCGATATCCGTTCTTGCCTTTTGCTCAAACCTCATTCGCTGCTGTATGTCTGGGCATATGTAGGCACTTTCTTGAGGAATCCCGATCCTTTGCTGAAGCTCGCGAAGTAAGCTGGTCACAGTCTTATCCTCTTCGTTTGCAAGGACTCCTTCATAAGCTTGAGGAACAAGAGGCTAGATTAGAGGCTGTTTCTGAGCAATTTTACAATTCGGTTGTGCATTCTTGGGAAGATTTTATTACCGACTTTACCCTCCCGGAAGCTAAGCAGGATGAGGTTAGCCAAATTTGCAAGGAGGTTGCCAGAGCTTCGTTAGAATGTGCACATACGATTTTCCCACTTCTCGGTATGACGGCTCTTATGGAGGATAACTTACTAAATAGGATATGGCGTGATTTGCATACCGTTACCCAACATAGTGTGCTTGTATCGGTATAGGAGCGGGATAGGTTCACTTAGCAATGAAATGTGTTTCTACAGCTGTTATAACAGAAGTGAGTAAGCATATACTTATATTCTTGAAAAGCCCATGCACCAGCAGTAGTAATAAGCCATATAATGTAATAAAACATCGGATAAAGGCATAATGTGAAAACGGTTTCGACAAACGGTACATATGCCACTTATTAAGGGAGAAGATGAGTTACTGGAGACGCTCCTAAATGTGAGTTGGATTTAGGGTGTATGTGTGACCGAGCCTAGATAGAGGTAGGTTTTAGACCATTTATTGAGCATAATAGTCCTTGAAATGGTAATCATAATTAAGCTGCATATACGTTTCATGAGTTGCTTGAGAGCACACTGAAAAAAGCGTTTGCAAAAATGAGGTTGTTAGGAGATTTGGTTTGCTTTTTATTAGGGCTTCTGGTATAGTAAGAACTATCGAAATCGTGACCTGGATTCACAAAATGGAAAGGGTTATTGTTTTGAATGTGACCCTTTTTATTTTGTGGATTTTTTATTCGTATGAATAAAAAAGTTCATGAGGCATTAGAAGTTGGAGGTGAATTACATGCAAACAGGTACAGTTAAATGGTTTAATGCGGACAAAGGCTTCGGTTTCATCGAAGTTGAAGGCGGAAACGATGTATTCGTGCATTTCAGCGCGATCACTGGTGAAGGCTTCAAAACTTTGGACGAAGGACAACGCGTTCAATTCAACGTGGTACAAGGCAACCGTGGACCACAAGCGGAGAACGTTGTTAAACTGTAAATCCAAGACAAAGATGCCCTTAACGGTAAGTTAAGGGCGTTTTTTTTGGTTATGCTATAGGAAAAGGGGGTTCGTCCATGTACTCACGGAAGAAATCGTTAGAGGAGATCCCTGAAGAAATGACGGCGATCTGGTCCTGCACGAGTGAGGGCTGTAAGGGGTGGATGAGGGATAACTTCGCGTTCGAAACAATCCCGACATGTGGGATTTGTAACACACCGATGGAAAGCGGAACAAGAATGCTTCCAGCGCTTGTTAACACGAATCGCGATCAGAAATCCCTCCGCAAGGGCGTCTCAATCGGATAACCATGATTATGCAAGAGGGCACCGCGAGAGGTGCTCTTTTTCTTTTAGGCTTAGAAACTCGGCGCATCTGCGTCGAGTTTTTTTGTGCGTTATTCCAAATGTATAAGTTTCACGCTACTCATTTTTGAATAACCTCCGACATAAACATTCTTTCGCTATCCAAAAGACAGCGTAAGCTGTTTATGCTTGGAACAGGAGTATAAGATTCCTATTTTGAATTGTGATCTTTCCTGAATATGTATTATAATGGATGAATCTTTCAGTTGAGGTGAAATGGGATGTATCTCCACTTTGTTCGAGGTAGCTAGCTCCCGGGCTGGGTAAAACGCGTACCAGTTGCAAAGGGTGTAGTCTGTCTCTAACTGAAAGGTGGATATTAAACATGAACAAATTTGATTACAAAAAATTTTATGATACAGTCGGGCGATTAAATGGCTGGGATTTTAGTCGAGTAAAAGCTACTGCCGAAGGGGTAAAGTGGCAATTTTATGATGAGGTCACACAGAGATGTAAACCGTCTGATCTATTGCTGGATATTGGGACGGGTGGAGGAGAGAGTTTATTATCAATAGCCGATGCTGCTTTGTTATTAGTCGGAGTTGATCTCTCTTCTAGTATGATACAAACCGCTTCTCGTCATCTAGAGCATTCCAATAAACATAATGTGCGATTTTATCAAATGGATGCAGAACAGCTTGAATTCCCTAACGGTTATTTTAATGTGGTATCCTGCAGGCACTCTCCTTTCTCTGCCAAGGAAATAGCAAAGGTCTTGGTAAATGGCGGGGTGTTCCTTACTCAGCAAGTAAGCGAAAACGATAAGCTTAACATTAAACAAGCATTCGGAAGAGGACAGAGCAAAGATCCGGATGGGACCTTGAAAAATAGATACATCGAAGAACTGAAAGAGGCAGGCTTCTCTGATGTCCAGTCCTTTGAGTATGATGCTACAGAATATTTCGAAGCCGACGAGGATTTATTATTTTTACTGAAGCATACGCCCATTGTGCCGAGCTTTGGGGAATACGATCATGATTATGAAATTCTTCATCAATTTATAGATAACAATCAAACTGATAAAGGAATCCGGACAAATTCAAAAAGATTCATGATTATTGCCCACAAGAGCATTTAGCCTAGCGGCAGAAATGAAAAGTTTATTTAAACAAAAAAAACCAGTCCAAAGCTCCATCGAGCCATTGGACTGGTTTTTTATGACACCTTATTAATTATGCTATTGCGCAGCTTTAATCTTTAGCGTTAATTCGGCGCGATCTTGATCCTTGAGAATCGGACAGGTAAAACATTTTTCACCGTTCTCTCGTTTATAGTACATACAGCAGGAAGAGCGGAGCATAAGTTTCTCGCCGTCTTTATAGGGACTGTCGATATAACACGGCGTATGGTCATAGGGATTTTTGCGGCGATTAAATGTTTCACCCGGCATGCTAGCTAGCAGTAAGTAATCGTTCTCGAGCGTCTGCCTCATTGGCCCTTCGGGAACAAGCGGTTTAAGGTAATCCATTATGGAAATTATCCGAGCGCCATATTGATTCCAGATGATAGCTGATTTCAGACCTGCGGCAGAGGAAGCTGCTTCAATTAGCGGATTCATAGTATTGGCGAAGTATGTAGACCATTCAGCTCTAATGGCCGCTTCTCGGTTTACGGTGGGCAGCTCTGTCCACTTTAATTCCGTAATTTTAAAAATAATATGGGCATGATCATCGTGCGATTCTAATTGTATTGTGAGATTGTCCAGAGAGAGATCGAGTATTCGATTGTACTGGGACATTACAATTTGTTTGCTTGCTGCCAAGCCGAAAAAGGCCAGTCCAATAGAAGCAACAGCAAGCTCAAGCCCTTTTGCTTGTAGCAGCTCTGAACCGTTCTGAAGTATCTTTTTCATCGTTTCTGCGTTTAGAATGTCGTTTAAAGGTAAAGAAATAAGTGGATGCTCAGCACCCTTCGTGGAGATATGGAAGTACTGTTCTATTAACTTTAAATCCATTATTATCCCATCCCACTTACGATTATGATAATCATTATCGATCCGATAATCTCATTATAATAGCGATTTAAACCCTTGTTTGTCAATGTTGTGAAAGTGCTTAAAGGTTATGTAAAATGTTACATGAGATAGGGGACGAACGTAAATTGAAGGAGTATAATGAGAAGGTTGATAAGAAAGGGTGGGGCAATTGTTTGGATTCATGAAGAAGATATCACCATTAAATGCAGTAGTATGGACGCAATTCTTAAGCGCTTTCGCGGACAACTTAAATTTTTTCCTGATTGTTGGGCTGGTCAGTAGACAAGGCTTGTCTGATCCTGATGGAATGGTTACATATATTCAGATGGCTTTTCTGTTCGCTTATGTCATCCTTGCCCCGATAGTAGGGGCCTTTACTGATAAGAAAGCAAAATCGCATGTCCTCCTTCTAGGAAACATATTGAAAGCAACAGGTATTTTTCTTTTGCTATGTGGATTACCACCCGCAATCTGTTACTTCTTCGTTGGAGTTGGAGCTGTTGTCTATTCACCTGGGAAGTACGGAATATTATCGGAGTTAACGACCAATGAAGGTGAGCTCTTGCGGGCGAACGCGCAAGTCGAGGGTTCAACCATATTGGCTATCTTGCTTGGGACTGTAGCTGGAGGGTTTCTTGCGGTCAATTCCGACCTGCCTGCGATTCTGGTCTGTTTGTTCATTTACTTGCTCTCGCTAGCTATGACGTTTCTCGTCCCCTTCAAGGCAGGAAATCCGAACATTCGCTATCAGCAAGCTGCGGGGCAGTTTTTTCATGACTTAGTAAAGCTGTTTCGCAATAGCAGGAGCAGGTTTTCGTTGCTCGGTACGGGGGCATTCTGGCTTACAGCGTCGGTGCTGCGTATCGCATTGATTGCATGGCTACCATTAAATCTAGGGATTACAGATACGGATCAGCAATCAATGATTATCGGCGTGACTGCGCTAGGGGTTGTAGGAAGTGCTTTTCTCACTCCAAAGCTCGTGCCGGAAGGAAGGCTGTATAGAGGGTTTTATTATGGAATTGGCATGGTCTGTGCGGTGATGGCTGCTAACTTCACGAATGAGATCTGGTTAACCGTTACGTTGCTGTTTATTACCGGAGTTATGGGCGGTATATTCCTTATTCCCCTTAACACAATGCTTCAAGAGGAAGGGAAAACCGCCGTTGGCTCAGGACGGACGATTGCCGTGCAGAACTTCGTTGAAAACAGCTTAACTGTTATCGGCTTGTTCCTTTACTTAATGATGAGGAAAATGGATGTTAGTGTGAATTCCTCAGTTGTTGGTATTGGAGTGGTTTTAACCTTTTTCTTTATTTATTTGGCCTTTATGATTCGTGCAATCCGTGCCAGCTACTCCCGTAAGGAAACGACATGAACGAGCTGAGTGCTTGCTGTAACTTTAATGACAGCGTGGGCTGAATCATATTCAGCCTTTCCAAGGCCTACTTCAGCTGTCGTTTCTGTAGCGAGAACATAGAAAAGATCGTCAGCGAGGGTACGGAGGCAAATTTTTCTTTCCTCCTCATCTAGACTTTCCCAGTCGTCCGATTCCATCTCGAACGCATCGTAAAATTGAGGAACCGTTGATAGGGCGCGGGACAAGTCATCAAGAATATGATCATATTCTCTTGTATAGGTTATAGCCATTAGGTTTTCCCCTTTCAAGTTTTGTTTCATTATACGCGAGAGCGATTTCTTTAGCCAACCTTTAGAGGATCTTCCTCCATGTAGTACTTTAACACTGAGTTAACATTCGTTATAATAGATAAGGTCTTCGGAGGTGAGCAGGTTGAAATCTTTACGTTTAGGAGTTTGGTTATCCAAGCCATTTGTCTTCTTCACATTGTTGATGGTCATTAAGATTTATTTGGCCAGAATCGTTGTGTTCGACAGCGCTTCAGCATGGCTTCAGATTGCAACGGGAATTCCTTCCGTTTGGGTGCTATTCTGTCTTATTGAATGGTTAGCCCCGCGTAAAAAGCTGGGAGTGTATCTAGCTGTTAATTTATTAATAACGACCATATACTTCGCTGTTATTATGTACTACAAATATTTTGGCGTTATTGTTACCTATCATGCTTTACAGCAGGTAGGCCAAGTGACGGAAGTCAAAGGAAGCGTCTTTTCCCTGCTACATCCTTACTTCTTGTTTATTTATACCGATATTGTTGCAGTGTTACTATTATTCTTTAACCGTCGGTTTCGAAAATGGGGCAAAACGCTTTCTGTTCGCGAGCCAGGCATATTGATATCCGCCATTTTTGTTATTTCTCTGGGCGTGAGTGTGATGAGTGTCTGGACCCACCGGGACAGCATCAACGAGCTGAAGCAGGCGGAGAATATGGGTATCTTGAATTATCAGGCCTATGCCGTTATTGCTAGCGCGACAGCAGAGATTGAGGATCCTAGCAATGTTACTCCCGAAGCGATTGCGAAGCTTAAAGGCATTCAGCTTGGACAGGATCCAGAAGCTTCTAATTACTGGGGTAAGCTAAAGGGTAGGAATGTAATTGTTTTACAGCTGGAGGCTACGCAAAATTTCTTGCTAAACCACACGATTGATGGTGAAGAAATAACGCCTGTCTTGAATCAGCTTAGCAAGAAGCATTTTTACTTTCCACATTTTTATCAGCAGGTTGGGCAGGGGAACACATCGGATGCGGAGTTTGTTGTAAATACATCCTTTTATATTCCACCGTATGGTGCTGCAGCTCAAGACTATGGCCATTTGGCGTTGCCAAGCATGCCTAAGGTGCTTAAGGAGCAGGGTTATCAGACGGCAACCTTCCATACGAATAACGTCCAATTCTGGAATCGTAAGGAGCTCTATAAGGCAATTGGGTTCGATGAGTATTATGATGCTAAGTTTTTTGGAAATGATGATATGGTTTTCTTCGGTCCATCTGATGAAGTGCTTTACGATAAGACTGCAGATGAGCTACTTAAGATGAGTCAATCAGGAAAGCCTTTTTACTCGCAGGTTATCTCAATGTCGTCGCATCACCCGTTCAATATTCCTGAGCGGAAAATTCGCTTTAAGCTACCGGAAAGATTCGATGGAACGTTAGTTGGCGATTATATTCAAGCACAGAATTATACGGATTATGCTATCGGTCAGTTTATCGAAAAGCTTAAGGAAAACGGGTTATGGGAAAAATCGGTGCTTATCATTTACGGAGATCACCTTGGATTGCCGATCTACTCGTTAACCGAGCATGAGAAAAACCTGATGAAGGAAATTTACGGTCGTTCCTATCAGTTTTCCGAGATGTTGAATATTCCTTTGATGATTGTTGCACCTGGCGCTACGGAGCCAAAGGTATTTCCACAAACGGGCGGACAAGTGGATATAATGCCTACACTGGCTAACTTGCTTGGAGTTTCGTTGCAAGACCATATTCACTTCGGACAGGATATTATTAATGTAACAGACAATCTGCTGCCACAGCGTTATTATTTGCCATCGGGTTCCTTCGTCAATGATAAAGGAATTTTTGTCCCAGGTCTGAAATATGACGATGGATTAACTTATCCGTTCGATGGGGTAGAGCCATCTAAGAATGATTCGACCGAAGACGAATTTAGTCGAGCACTGGAGCTATTAAGGCTTTCAGATAGTTATGTGAGCAACTTGCCTAAGCATGATTAATTTGTTTATCGCTATAGATATATAGGGAGGTAGATTAGTGATACACAAACTAAAAACCTTGGAATGGAAGAAATACACTCCGTTGCTGTTTATGCTTGTATTTCCGGTTCTGGGCTGGATGTATGCTTGGACTAACAATACGAATAGCCAAGAAGTATACAGATTGGTTACAGTAGTAGATGATGCGATACCTTTTATTAAATATTTCGCGTTGCCTTATTCGATATGGATCTTTTATATTTACGTCTGTTTGATTTATTTCTTCAAGAAGGACGTTAATGTGTATTATCGGGCTCTTATCACCTATATCGTTTGTGCATTAATCTGTTACTTGATTTATTCCTTCTTCCAAACGACGGTTGATCGTCCGGTCGTTACCGGGGATGACCCGTTTTCCGAGCTTATGAGGTTTATCTATAATAGGGATCAGCCTTTCAATTGCTTTCCGAGTATTCACTGTTTCTCAAGCTATATGGTCATGAGAATGGTATGGACCAGTTCCTTCAAGAACAAGTGGAATGTTACACTGATTACCGGAATGTCGAGCCTTATTATTATGTCCACAATGTTTGTTAAGCAACACGTTATAGTAGATGCTCTTGCTGGGTTTTTCTTGGTGGAAGTCGTCATAGCAGTAATGATTTTGATTGAGCGTAAGCTGAAGGTTACCAGAGAACGCCAAAAAAGCACCTTCGGTGCATGATGATAAAAAAAGGCTGATCGGCTCTGCAGAATGTAAAATCTGCTAGAGAAGATCAGCCCTTTTTTGTAGGCTAAAGCTATGTCCATGGAAATCTGCAAAGCTGGAGGACTCTTTGTTTCATTTCGTCAACTGTATAATTCTTCTCTTGTTTAATGTGGAAATATCCTATGGGCGATAGACAGCAAATAAGCGAATGAGCGGCTAAATCGGGATCTATTGAAGGTGGAGAATCCTTGCTATTTAGAATCTCAATAATGATCTCTGATATTTTATTTCTAAAAAACTGATATATTGTAGAATGAAAGAAATTCCCTCTATCATCCTCGCAGCTCATCTTGGATTCCATGGCAATGATTAGGCCAGACTTTTCTTCCACGGCGTCAATCCAATGAACTAATATGCCCGCAATTTTTTCCTCAGGAGGAGCTTGTTTATGGGCAAGCAGGTAATTATTAATTTTGTCCATGAGCTGTTGAATGTAATCGTGGAGAATATCATGACAAAGATCGCCCTTGTGGGCATATTTGCGATACAGCGTTGCTTGTCCGATGCCTGCTTTTTTTGCGATTTGATGCATGCTTACCGGTTGAACGCCATACTGGTTAAATAGGCTTTGCGCAGTTTGCAGAATTAATCGACGATGTTCGACGGCGTCTCTACGCTCCCTACGAATGGTCACGGATTTTCCCCCTCGCTTTACAGAAATTTAACACTCATCATGTTGACAACCGGACAATTGTCCGTTAACATCGAGATTAAACGGACAATTGTCCGGTATCGTTGCGGGTTTGCCTATGTAGTGCCCATATGTCCTTATTGTAACGTCAAAGACTAAGACGGTCAATGGACGAGAGAGGCTACACATAGGAAGCTCTAATTTGGATAGGAGGGTACACATGTCTTCAAAAGCAGCACCAGCATCAACGGAGGTCCCATTTTCTATACGTAGCATTCTAGGGCCGTTGATCGCGATTGTCGTAGGTATCTTTATGGTTATATTGGATGGAACGGCCGTTAACGTCGCTCTACCCAAGCTTCAAGAAGAATTTAAGCTGTTGAATCTGTCGCTCGTGCAATGGACGGTTATAGGCTATGCTTTAGCGCAGGCTGCGGTCATTCCATTGGCAGGCTGGTTATCGGATCGCTTCGGCGCGAAAAAAGTATTCTTGATCTCAGTTGGTTTATTTACCATCGGATCAGCGCTTTGTGCAATGGCCAACTCGGTTGAAACACTTATCGCTTTCCGTATCGTTCAAGGTTTAGGTGGAGGCGTCGTCGTTCCTATTGCGATGGCATTTATTTACCGCTTATCTCCTCCAGGGAAAGTCGGAACTATCATGGGTATGATGGGTATCCCGATCCTACTTGGTCCTGCTCTTGGACCTGTTGTAGCCGGTTGGTTCGTTGAATATCATAGCTGGCAATGGATATTCTTGATTAATCTGCCTATCGGAATTATCGCTATCTTCCTTGGAATTCGTAAGCTGCCTAACATTCAACGTCAATCTGTAGCCTCGTTAGATTTGCTAGGTATGATTTTAGGGCCTCTAGCTTTTGCCGCACTCGTATATGGCGTTTCTGAGGGTGGTATTGATCCTATATCAGGGAAATCCACTTGGACTGACGCATCTACGTTGATCGGCACGGGTGTTGGTTTAATTGCTTTGATTCTATTCGTTCTGGTGGAATTGAATCGCAAAGACCCGTTACTTGAGCTTAGAGTGTTCCGTTCCGGTAACTTTACTAAAGGGATTATCGTGCAATGGATTTCACAAATTGCTATGTTCGGAACAATGTTCCTTGTACCCCTGTTCTTGCAACAAGCACATGGATATAGCCCTCTTGAAACAGGCTTGATCATGCTGCCTCAAGCATTGGCATCTGGCTTGTTCATGCCAATTGGTGGTAAGCTGTCTGATCGCTTCGGTGCTCGTCCGCTAGTACTTGCAGGGATGGCGTTGACTGCGATAGCTACATTGCTTCTATCCAATATTTCTGGCGATTCCGGCATAGGTTCAGTTATGCTGCCGCTTGCTCTACTTGGAGCCGGTATGGGATTGTTCATGATGCCACTTAATAATCATCTCATTCAATCTGCACCGCAGAACCTTGTAGGTCGAGTAACTTCGCTTACTAATGCTGCGCAACAGGTAATGATGTCCTTTGCAATTGCCATTCTTATGACGATTTCGTCTACTAAGATGAATAATTTAATGGCTGAATCAGGCAAAACAAAACCGGATGTGAATTTGTTCGCCTCATCCTTCGGTTATACATTCCTAATCCTGCTTGGAATTGCTGTCGTTGGTGGAATATTAGGTCTAATGCTTACCAAGCCTAAGAAGGTAGAAGGCGAGCATGCTGAAGTTCCGATGATGATAGGGCACTAAGAGCCTTACATCAAATGATGTAAAAGAGGTCACCCTAAAGCTATGAAAGTAGCTGAGGGGCGGCCTCTTTTTTACACACGTATCATAAAGTATAGAATTTTCAATACTTTTCTGATATGTCTCCGACATAAACGTTGAGCGCCGTGAAAGACGGCGTCAGCCGTTTATGCTTGTCATTTAAAATTGGACGACCCCCGCAGAAGTACCTGTCGGGGGTCTTATTATTGAAGCGCAACCGCGCGATTCATCCTGAATTCACTTTCACGAATACAACGATAGCCCTACCTCTCCATCGTTCTTGCGACTCCGAGGTCGCGCCAGTGAGAATTCGTGTTCCTTCCAGCAGCCAATCTGAGATCCTAGATCTTTAATAAGGAATGTGTGGGAAAACGGAGGAATATTGCCCTAAGAGGATAAAACCTGAGGGTTACTACTTCTACAAGTTAATACTATACACTATTTACATTTATTTGTCAATGAATGTTCAAATTAAAAGGTCTAGAAAGGTAATCAATGGTATACTTTAGACATAATAACTCGTCGGCGAGGAAGGGAAAGAATCAATGTTTCAATACGCGCATGTTAAATGGTTCACGGATGTAAAGCCTGTCAAAGAGGTATTGGATAATGTCTTATCTCCAGTATTCATGAGTACAGCAATAGCTGTTGCTCTACTTCTGGCTATATTGACGCAAGTTCTTCCGGCTATAATGAAAATTTCCGCACTAGGAAAATTAGATCACCAGGTGGAGAGATTACGTCCTTGGTCATCGTACATTTTGCAATATGGTACAGCGTTAGCGCTATTGTGGTCGTTCCTGGAGGGGGATCTATTCGCACCTGAGTTTGCCCATCCAGAAGGAGGAGTGGCAATTGCTCTTGGCTTGACCATTGCATTATTGCTTATTCCGCATCACATTTCAGTGAAGCTAGGCTCGCTTGTTCTGATCGGTCTATATGTGTATTACATAGGGGAGTACGGCCTGTTTCACATGCTGGACTACGGCTTCTATTTAGCAATAGCTGCTGCTCTGTTATTTAATCGCACAAATTTTGAGCGTTGGTCGTTCCCTTTACTGTATCTGGGTACAGGACTTTCTCTCTGCTGGGTGGCAGTCGAGAAGTGGATTTTCCCAGCAATGAGTCTTGATATTATAGAAAACCATCACGTGCCGACCTTCGGCTTCCCACCGGCTGTGTTTATCGTACTGGCAGCATTCATTGAATTTGTAGTCGGTTATCTGCTCGTTGTAGGAATATTAAACCGATTGCTTTCAATTGTGCTTACAGGGATTTTTATAATGACAACAATGCTATTCGGATATACCGAAATCGTTGGACACTTTATGATTCACATTATATTGTTGCTGTTTATTATAGAGGGTGTCAGCTTCTACAAGCCCCCCGTTGACATGCACAAGACGAAGCTGGATAGAATTGTTTTTGTTGCGCTTAACTTCCTACTCGTGCTCGCTACTTTTCTGCTGTTATACTACCGATTTGCGTAAGCAATAACTAATAAATTGTCTGCATGTGTATTACCACCCTGATGTATAATAGGTAAAAAAAGGAGGAATATTGCATGGAGCAATTTGCGGTTGTTGTTAAAGAAATTCGGAAATTTCTAGCTTCTTTCAGAATCGTAAGGCAATTAATGCCCTTTCACCTACACATTATTTTTGGCGGACTAGGAATACTGTTATTGCAGGAGCTTCTAGTAAGAACAGACATAAACTACAAAACGTATAATACATTATTTTACGACATCCCTCTTCACTGGATCGCTTTTTATGGATTTTTCGTCGGGGGATGGTTAACGCTCATTTCTAAAAATGTAAAATACTTGCCTTATGCTTTGTGGGGGTATGCGTTTCTAGCTCTATTCCCTTTCGAATATCTGGGACTATACAACTTTCTGCAAGCGGCAATTTACGGAGTAGCCGGATATGCTCTGTTCCGCTATACAGCAACCTCGCATGGCGCTTCAGATAATCAAAGCTTGAATGTATAACTTTAGACATTGCACCGAAGCTAAAGAGCCAATTACTTGACCTACGGGTTTAGGAATTGGCTCTTTACTTTGTAGCGAGCAGAAGCTTTGAATATACGTCGACTAGACTGAAGACAATAGGTTTATACATTAAATTCATTAAGCTCCAAGGTATTAAATAAACTAGGCATCAAGCTACATATTTTGTCGACCAATTGTTCGATTAACTATTTCCTTGTTCACATTAATGTACACACTATCGCCATTTGACTTGTTGACTTAATGTTCGATAAAATTAAATGGATAGTAAATGGAAGTCGTAGTTATAAACAGATAAACATAATGAGGAGTGGAGCCGTTTGAAAAGTGTTATTGGATTTTCTTTGAAAAACAAATTCGCATTATGGATGATTACGATTATCGTAATTATTGCCGGTCTTTATTCTGGACTGAACATGAAGCAAGAGAGCTTACCAAATATTAGCTTCCCATTTCTTAACGTTACTACAATTGTTCCTGGTGCTGCTCCAGATGTCATTATAAAGCAGGTAACAGAGCCATTAGAGCAACGCCTCAAAAATGTAGATGGAATTAAGAATATCACTTCGACTTCAATGGAGAATGTTTCTTCCATTGCAATCGAGTATAATTTTGGTCAAAATATGGAGGCCGCAGTTACCCAACTACGGGAAGCGGCTGCAGAGGTTACCCTCCCAGAGGGAGTAAAAGCACCATCTATTTCTAAATTCTCCTTTTCCTCTTTTCCAGTTATCACTTTAAGTGCTTCTGGACAAAGTCTTGAGAATTTGACTAAAATCGTTTCCGATCAAATTCGTCCCGCACTGGAAGGTATCCCGGGAGTTGCTTCCGTTCAAATTGCAGGGCAATACGTTGAGGAAGTTACATTAAAGTTCGATGCTAAGAAAATGGCTGAGCTTGGATTAAATGAAGAAACAGTTAAAGGAATCGTTCAAGGCTCGGCTTTGAAGGTTCCGCTTGGCTTATTCCAGCTGGAGCAAACAGAGAAAACGGTAGTTGTTGATGGCCGTGTCACAACCATTGACGACTTGAAGAAAGTGGTAATTCCCGTTTTCCCATCAGCTACTAACCCTGGTGGTGCAGAGGCAGGAGCTGGTTTGCCTACTGTTACATTGGATGAAATCGCGGATGTGAAGATGACGGGTAAGGCGGAGTCGATCTCACGTACGAACGGCGAGGTTTCCATCGGAATCCAAATTGTTAAAGCCAACGATGCGAATACAGTTGATGTCGTTAATGGGGTTAAAAAGGAAGCTGATAAGCTGAAGGAAACCTTCAAGGACCTGAAGCTAGACGTCATGCTGGACCAAGGAAAGCCTATTGAAGAATCGGTTAAGACGATGCTTAGCAAGGCATTGTTCGGCGCATTGTTTGCAGTAGCTGTTATCTTATTATTCTTGCGGAACATTCGTACAACCATAATATCTATCGTTTCCATTCCATTGTCACTCATCATTGCAGTGCTTCTCCTGAAGCAATTCGATATTACACTTAATATTATGACGCTTGGTGCCATGACAGTTGCGATTGGGCGTGTGGTCGATGACTCCATTGTCGTAATCGAAAATATATACAGGCGTATGTCGTTGACAGGTGAGAAGCTAAAGGGCAGAGAGCTTGTTCTTGAAGCCACTCGGGAAATGTTCTTACCAATCATGTCTTCCACAATCGTAACGATAGCTGTTTTCTTGCCACTTGGTCTCGTAAGCGGAATGGTTGGACAGATTTTCCTTCCGTTCGCATTAACTATCGTATTCGCATTGTTAGCATCGCTTGTTGTTGCCGTTACTGTTGTGCCTATGCTAGCTCATCAAATGTTTAAAAATGGGATTAAAGCAGGTAAGGGGCACAATGAAGAGGAGAACCATGGACGACTCGCGAATGGTTACCGTAGCTTGCTTACATCTGCTTTGAACCATAAGATCATCACTTTGGTTATTGCATTCGCGCTGCTTGTAGGAAGTGTATTCCTTGTTCCGTTAATTGGAGCGAGCTTCTTGCCGGAGCAAGAGGATAAGTACGCTATGGTTACGTATTCCCCTGAACCGGGCGATCGGATTGAGGATGTCGAGCAGCGTGCCTTAATAGCAGAGAAGTATATGCTGGAGCAACCGGATGTTATTAGTCTGCAATATTCTATTGGTGGCGAGAACCCGCTACAACCGGGACCTTCGAAGTCGGGATTATTTTTCCTACAGTATAATAGCAAGACGAAAAATTTTGCGGATAAAAAAGAAGCGTTGCTTGAAGGATTGAAGAAGGCTGTGCCTAAGGGTGAATTTGCTGAGATGGAACAGGGTGGCGGCTTAGGAGGAAGCAACTTCAGTATTAATGTTTATGGAGACAATCTGGAGGAAATAAAGCCGGTAGTCGATAAGATAGCGGATTTAATGAAAAATGATTCTTCCTTCGAAAAAGTAAGCACGAGTCTATCCAAGACATACGAGCAATACACTATCGTGGCTGATCAAGCGAAGCTAAGCCAATATGGATTGACTGCTGGCCAGATTGCAATGAAGCTTAGCCCTATACGCAACCGCGCTGTACTGACACAGGTTGAGGAGCAAGGCAAAACGTATAACGTATATGTAGACGTTTCGGTAGCAGAGTACAAGGATATTAATGAGATACTCGATGCGAAGCTGCAATCTCCTCTTGGGGTTGAAGTAGCTATTCGGGACGTAGCTAGTGTCGAGAGAGGAACTTCCCCGAATGCTATCAAGCGGGAAAATTCTAAAATGGTTGTGGCTGTAAGTGGAGCAATCACGAAATCGGATGTAGCTAAGGTGTCGAGTGATTTACAAGCAAAAGTCGATAAGCTGGATAAGCCAGCTACCGTAGAAGTAAAATTTGGTGGAGTGACTGAGCAAATTAAAGAAACATTCACACAGCTAGGGCTCGCAATGGTAGCTGCAATAGCTATCGTATATCTCGTGCTGGTACTTGCATTCGGAGGAGGTCTTGCTCCATTCGCGATAATGTTCTCCTTGCCATTCGCGATTATCGGTGGACTTGCAGCGCTTTATCTCACAGGTGAAACGCTAAGCGTATCTGCTCTTATGGGCGCACTTATGCTCATTGGAATCGTGGTTACGAACGCAATTGTTCTCATTGACCGCGTTATTCACAAGGAGCAAGCAGGCTTATCGACACGTGAAGCATTGCTGGAAGCAGGAGGCACGCGTTTACGTCCAATTCTCATGACGGCTTTGGCGACAATCGGAGCGCTTTTACCACTAGCATTCGGCTTCGAGAGCTCTGGAATTATTTCCAAAGGGCTTGGCGTTACCGTTATTGGGGGGCTTATAAGCTCAACGCTGTTGACGCTACTGATTGTTCCGATTATTTATGAGATTCTCATGAAAATGAGACGTAAAACAAATAAGGTAAATGTTTAGTCGTCTGTAGTATTGTAAACAGGGGTTGTGGAGAAGGAGGAGAGTCATGCAGGACAAAAAAAAGCAGATTCTCGATGCAGCGATACTCTGCTTTGCCAGAAAGGGATTCAATGCGACTTCTATTCAAGAAATCGTCGATGAGCTTGGAATGGCAAAGGCCTCCATATACTTTTACTTCAAGTCGAAGGATGATTTGTTATTATCAATCATTGAATATTATGGGGAAATGATGTTTAATCGGCTGGAGGAGCCCCCGGAGGAAAGGGGGCTCCCGCCAAAAGAAAAGCTTGTCATACAATTGCAGCGACAGTTTCAATTCATATACGAGCATCAGGACTTCATGCGGATGTTAATTAAAGAGCCGCTAACGGGCTTACATCCACAAATCCAGCAAAAGGTGCTAAGAATTCGTGCGTGGGGCAAGCTATGGAACATGACCCAGCTAACGGCAACCTACGGCCGATCTATTGAGCCGTACTTGGGAGATGTTTCTGCACTATTGTCAGGTATTGTATCTCAATATTTAGAGGCTATTCTTTTTGAAGAGCAGAAATTTGATGATCTTCGTATAAGTCGTTTTCTCGTTCGTAGACTAGATGATCTCATCACAGGAATTGAGCAAGCAAGGGAAGTGCCCATATTGCCTATTCCTGATATAGCAACGCTGCGTAGTATGGCTGGTTTATCTCCGGAAGCAGGTAATGAAGAGGTAACTCTTGTCGAGGAGATAGTCGATAAGGTTAATGCATCAGCGTCGGAGAGCTACTGGGATGAAGGAACGTTAAACGATCTGTTGGCAGCGCTGCTCATATTAAAGGAAGAAGCCAAAAAGCCTGTACATCCGAATCACCTGCTCATTCGGGGGATGATTGCTTTAATAAGGCAGCATGCCTTAGAGGAATGGCATAGCTCGTTGGATAGATTGGAACAAAGTCTATTAAACAATTAGAGCCAAATCATAAAGTTCATCTAAATTTTTAGTTACTACCTACAACAATTCGACCAAGTTGTGTATAGTTAGAGGAAATATTACACAGCTTGGGGGATTTGCGGAAATGTATTGTGCCAATTGTGGAGAAAGATTGATAGAAACGGCTACAAGATGCCCCAGTTGTGGCACTGAAGTTAGACAGGCTCCTCCTGCGTTAGACAATTGGACGTCACAGGAAATAGCGGCAGCGACTCAACCTTCGCAGGATGAACAAGGCTGGCCGGCAGCGCCTGACACGTATCCAAGGGGCTTATCCGATCAAGCGAAGAAGCTGATTTTGGTCGGTTTGGCGGCAATTGTCGTTGTGTTCCTTATTTTCAAATTCACCAGTGGTGTTGGTGGTGGAAGTCATTCTACTCCGGAAAAAGCAGTAAAGGGCTATTTTAATGCCGTGAAGGGTAAGAATTTTAAGGGCATGTACTCTTATCTGACCGTATCTGTTATGGATCCCAAGGAATTGCCTGAAGGAGTAGACAAGGATAGCATTCTGAAAGATATAGAGAATCTTTTTGCAAAGGATACGAATAAGTATCTAGAAATCAAAATTAAAGATGTCAAAATCAACAATAGTTCAGCATCCGTGAATTTCGGTGTCGTCTTCGTAAATGAGGAAGGAAAATCTACGGAAGAAAACTCTATGGATGTAAAATTGATTAATGGCAAATGGTATGTTGATAATAGGTGGTACTAAAGGAAAACCCTCAACATTCTCTTAAGGGAGTGTTGAGGGTTTTTATTATTTCAACGCAACGCGCGCGGATACTTCACTTAACTCGCCAATCTCAGCATCAGTTAACCGGAAGCCCATTGCTTTCACGTTCTCCTCAGCATGCTGTAGCTTGGATGCACCTGGAATGGCAAATACTGATTCGCCATGCGCATTTATGATCCAATTGAGAGCTACTTGAGAAGCTGAGGCATTATATTGGTTGGCTAAACGGACAAGTACATCAATCAACGGTTTCGTTTGCTGTAAACCACTAGGCTTGAAGCCTTTCAGCATACGTCGTGGACCTGATACTTTACGTACAAGCTCAGGGTTGCTGTGGAACTTACCACTAAGAATGCCTTGCTCCAATGGGGAATAAGCAACGATAGCGATATCCAGCTCCTGGGCAGTTTCCAAAATACCATTACGCTCAATTCGCCGATCGAGCATACTATATTTGACTTGATTGGCAGCGAGTCGCAAGCCATGCTCTCGAAGAACGCGATCCGCTTCTCTCATCTTCGGAGCATTGAAATTGCTTACTCCCACATATCGGATTTTACCTTGTTCTGCGAGCTTGGCCATTTGCCTCATTTCGCTAGCGACCGAGGAGAAGGAGAACGGCTGATGGATCATGTACAGGTCTATCGGATACCCACCCAGACGGAGAAGTCTTTCCTCAATCGTACGTGGAATGCTACTAGCTGTTCGGAAGGCTGGCCACCACTTTGTAGCGACATGAGCATTCTTTGCTAGATCTCCGGCCGCATGTAAAGACTCAGCTAATATTTGCTCTGATTCGCCGCCGCCATATACTTCAGCAGTATCGAACCAGTTGATTCCGCCTTCTAGACTGATACGAACGATATCGTGGATGAGTGAATTATCTAGCTTCGGCCAATATCCCCCAACCATTCCCCGTGCTTTACTAAATTGCCAGCAGCCAAGTCCGAGCGGAGAAAGAAGCATATCCGTTGTACCAAACTTACGCAGGTCTGGTTTCACTAGTACATCCATCACTCGTCATCCTCCCAAAAGGTCAAATCATTTTTCGCAAGCAATATTCATGACTAACTCAAGTGTATTTCCTGGCGCTACCATTAGAAGCTCTTTCTTATCATTCAAAGCTTCGTTTAATGCAGTCCAAGGCTCAACACAGACAAAGGGTTTATCCTTAACTGACCAAAGCACAACATAACGGAACTGCTCGCTATAGGTAAGACGCACATGATAGCCCTCTGCAAGCGGGAAAACAATTTCCGTTTTCTTGGCGTCAAGCAACGCTGCCGATTCTACCATTGTCTCTAGATTCAGGGAGCCATTAAAAGGCTTTTGCTGATTGTCGTTATAATCGAGTATCCGGGTTGCGTCGGTAACGTAGCTAAGATTTTTGCCTTCCGTTGCAAAATAAGGATGGAAACCAGAAACCATCGGCATCTCTTGCTGAGAACGATTAAGGTATTGCTGCTCGATAGAGAGAATGCCATCTTGAAGACGGTAAGTAAAGCGTAGTTCAAATTCGAAAGGGTAGGCGGCGAGGGTTTCTGCATTGCTATGAAGCGAGAGTGTAATTGATGCGGAACCATCGGTGGACGTAGCTACTACTTCCCAAGGAAGGATTCGTGCGACTCCGTGATTTTTCATCTGATAGGTTTGACCGTCCCAATCATACTGCCCGTTAACGAGCTGTCCTGCGATAGGGAATAGAACAGGGATTCCGCCGCGAATGTTCGCTTGGGGATTTAAGAAGGTCTCACGGTCCAGATAAAGCAGCTCTTTGCCATTCAGAATACAGCTAGTTACAATACCGCCACGTTCGGGGCATACTGTGACTTGGGAATTCGTATGTACATCCTTCAACACATAAAGGGGGAATCCGTCAATAGATTGTTTGATTTGATAATTCGTGCTAGCATTCAATGGGTGTTCCTCCTGTACATGATCATTTATCTTCTTTATTATACCAATATTTGTTGCAGCACTAAACGGCAGCAAGAAATTAATTGACTCAAATGATTGGCGAAAAGGGATGTCTTACGTCATTTCCTAGGAAATTTTGTTGCTCAAATCGTTTGCAGCCGCCAATCCGCAACATGAATGCTGTCTATCTCGTATATAGGAAGTGCACATTAAAGAATAGAGGAGCGTGGGCGCCATTACGCCATTACCGCCTAGATCTTCGACATCGGCGTCAACTTCAATGAACGCAAGGACTTCAACAATTCCTTCGCGTAAAAATAAAGCAGCTCGACCGAAGAAGAAATCTGTATTATGGATGCTATTTAAGATTGTATTCGTGACTGGTTTTACCTTTTCCGTTTTATTTACCGGCTGGTTTTTCCTAACTCCTTCAGGTAAAGAGTACCGTTATATACTAGCTGACTCCATTATTACAACTCAGCATAGGGAATGGGCTAAGTATATTATTGGGGAGAAGGCTTTGCGGGAAAGGGTTTCTCTTTATGTGAAGCAGTTCGAAGAGATGGGGGAAGAACGGGATACCCACACACTTCCACCTAAAGATCAGCAAGGCGCAGGTGGAATCGGCGAGGCAGAGCCGGCGAAGCTAGTTACTATTGAGGAAGTGGACGGAGACGGATACCATGGCTATCTGATGACGGTGAGTGATCCGAAGAAGGTCAGGCTCGTGGTCCCTAATAAGAGGGGGCGTGGCGAAAGGGTTTCCAGCATGGTTAAACGGACGGGCGCGATTGCAGGAATAAACGCAGGTGGCTTCGCAGATCCCAATTGGAAAGGTAATGGATTTAAACCAATAGGCATTGTCATCAGTCAGGGTAAAATTTATTATAATGGGCTTGGCAGTAATAAAAGCGTGCAAATCGTTGGTATAGACAAGGAAGGCAAGATGTTAGCGGGGAAATACTCTGTTGATGAATTGATTAAATTGGGCATATCCGAAGCAGTAAGCTTCTCGCCGCGAATTATCGTCAATGGCAAAGGTCTTATTCCTAATCGTTCGCAAGGCTGGGGCATTGCTCCTCGTACGGTTATGGCACAAAAAGAAGATGGAACCATATTGTTTCTATTAATAGATGGGCGTCAACCGGGTTATAGCATGGGAGCAACCTTGTATGATGCACAGGAGATACTGCTTAAGCGCGGTGCCGTTATTGCGGCCAATTTGGATGGGGGCTCTTCTACTGTGCTAGTTGCGGAAAACGGTGAAATCGTGAATAAGCCTTCATCGTCCGCAGGCGAAAGGTATTTACCAACTGCATTTCTTGTGTTTGAGGATCCCGACGCCGTTGAGATACCGAACATTTGGGCGGGGCTAAAGCCGTCGGAGATTGATGCGGGGAAATGGTAGGAAAATAAGATTGCCATGGAAAGCGTAAATAGAGAGCCTGAATAGAAAGTCTGAATAGAAAGTCTGAATAGAAAGTCTGAATAGAAAGTCTGAATAGAAAGCCTCCAATTCCACTTTAATAAAGTTGGGGTTGGAGGCTTGTTTTAAACTGATTTTGGTTCCTTACTCATCTGATCGCTCGATACTAACGTGTACCACCGTCTTGAGGACGGCGAAGTCATTACTTGGATATGTCTCTGCTCACTCAGTACATAAGTATACCAAGAGGTCCTTCTTCATCAATGATATCTTGGATTTCAAAGACCGAGATTGGGAAGTAAGGAAAGCCCCAGGCATATGGAACAATGGCGTACAGAGGAAAATATATGACTAATGATTTGTCGGCGATATAGAAGTCCTGATCGGGTGTAATCCCCGGATATTCTACCAGTAATGGGAGCTGACGAGCTTTAATCTGGGCTTGAATAATGGTGTTCAGGCGGGCTTGATAATTACTGCCCTTCTTAAATAATTCCCCCAATGTGTAGCTGCGGCCGGTGTTAGCATCAAAGGTAAGGGATTTCTGCAGAGTGTTGCCGTGGGCGCCACCTGTAAATGTATAGTTGAGAAGCGATAGGCTGAGCACGCCTCGTTCATTTGTTTTGATTTCAAACGTTCCGTCCATTTGCTGAATATCCTTACTGGGAAATCCTTGGTCCTTCAGCAATTTTTGATTTGCTGCTGCAATCGACTTATTCATAGCCTCTTGAGCTGCTGGTGTTGTGCCTCCAGTCACGTAAGGAATTCTAATTTTTACGTTTTTGGCGGTCATTGTGCGGACTCGGATTGGAAGCATTAATGTTTGGCCGTTCATCGTCATTCCCCTTTGCTTGAGTGGGCTGGGCTAATATCATCCCAGTGTATGCAAAGGAGATAAATTGTGTCCTGACTATGAGGTTTGATGACCTAAGAAAAAAATATAAAAAATTTTGAATTAGTACTTGCAAACAACGTGATATGCTGGTAATATATTATCTTGTGAGCAACAAAATACGACATGCCGACTTAGCTCAACTGGTAGAGCAACTGACTTGTAATCAGTAGGTTGGGGGTTCAAGTCCTCTAGTCGGCACCAGTTTTAATCTAATGTAAATAACAACTTCCTGTGGAGCTGAATAGCTCTGCGGGATTTTTTATTTTCTCTGGTTGCTTTAATGTAATTCGGCGTGCAATACTTCTTCGATCGTTAGCTCTCGGCTAATGATTTCCTCGAGAAGCAGTTGAATGAATTCGTCATCAGGTGAATGCACAGAAGCTGCGTTAAATTTGTTGATCAGGAAGCAGTTGTCCAGAGCGTGGACAGCGTCTCTAATATCACGCAAATTAATCACCCCCTCATTTATTTGAGTAAGTTCATCATATCGCCAAAGTATTAGAAAATTTTATGAAAATATATGAGGTGTTTGTTAGTTTATTAAATACTTTAATTTCCATTACCCTGTTTGTGAGTGGTGAAAACATTAATATAAAGGTAAAAATAGAGATTAATGTAATAAATAAACGTAAATAATATGCGAAAAAAGGAATAAATTGTATATAAATTTTACTAAATAAGAAGAATCTTGTATCCTTGTCGAAGGGCACTCTCCTATGGGAGAAAATAACAAAATGTGCTCATATAGGGGGATAAGATTATGAAGAGAAATTCATCAAGAAAAGCTTTGAAGGTTTCAGTTGCGCTTGGTTTACTGGCGCTAGCGTTGAGTGCATGTGGTGGTAATTCCAAGGAAGAGAAAAATAGTCCATCACCTTATGTAAGTGCGTCACCATCGGCTTCTGCTACTTCATCGGAAAGTCCTTCAGCGTCACCATCCAGTGAAGCAAGTGTGGCAGCAGGGTTCAAGTTATTCGAAAGCAAAGAAAATGGTACAAGCATCCAGTACCCTGAAAGCTGGACAACTCAAGAGAACATCCCAGGAGCGATTATAGCTTTCTTAACTCCTCTCGAAGGTGAAAACGACAAGTTTCAAGAAAGCGTAAATATTGTTGTTCAGGATTTGGGTGGACAAGCTATTACGTTAGAGCAATACGGAGAGCTATCCAAACAGTCTCTACCTCAATTTATTACAGACATGGAATTGATTGATGCTGAATTAGCTAAAACGGATGCAGGAACTGAATTTTATACTTTAGAGTATACCGGTAAGCAGGGCGCATTTGATCTGCACTGGCGTCAAATAGTTACAATTTCTGGAGGCAAAGCTTATATTCTTAGCTATACTGCTGAGCCAGATAGCTTTGACAAATATGTTGAAACAGTAGGTACAATGGTTGATAGCTGGATATTTGAATAGAAATAGATAACAATAACAATAAGGCCTTCAATTCCACTGATGTGGGTTGAGGGCCTTATTTAATATATCGCAATGTATAGGAAAGAGTTATTTTGGTCGAATAGTTACGGGTGCTGGACATGTTGCTTTTCGTACGAGGCTCCCATAGGCAGGAGCATCTGTTGCGCTTCTTGCTTTAGAGCCTCTTCCCATAAAATAGACGATAGTGTTCTGCGCTGGATTTGCTCCAGCCTCTTACGGGCTAATTCAAATGTCACTCCGAAATGCATGGCGATCTGCCCGGCAGCTTCGTCAATTCTATCTGCCAGCTTCAAGTGCTGCAGCATAAAAAACGGAATAGCTGCATAAAGCACAAATCTGTTAGCTTCCGCTTCCTGTCCCTCGCAAAACAGTCGGGGCATAGTCGTCTGATTGCCTGCATGTCGCAGAACATGGCACAGCTCATGCAAGAAATCCTCCCATTGGGATTCCCGATCCTGACGCTGGTCGATCAAGATTGACCGCATCCCCATGTATTCAAGGGCTCTACTTGTGTCTTGCATGTAATGGACCCATACATCTAATCGTACAGCCACCTCATCGACGTTCAGAGATGATACGGAGACGATACCTGATCTCATCCACAATTGCTCAATCCATTGCTCCAACGGGGTGGTCTGATAGTATTTATACATAGTCCAGTCCTTTCAATGAGAATGTATGTTCGTATTTTTATTGAAAAGAAAAGCCCATAAGGGCTTGATGGAATACTTGATGGAATCTTATTTCTTTTCTTGCCGATCTCCCGGCTTGCGACCCTTTTCCTTCTCCTGAATAAACTCCCAGAACCGGCGCATTTCCTCTTTCCGTTCCTCTGGAGCATTTAAGTAATCCTTGAAGAATACCCCATGCTCTGGATTGTTTATAAATTGTTCGAAGGCCGGATATTCGGTCGTTCCTGGCGAGTCATTAATATCAGATAAGGCGTTATTCGTCCGACCAAGCAAGTAGTCCGTTGTTGTACGATAATATTCAGCGAAACGGCTTAGCATATCTGGATCTGGTTTACGATCGTCTGATTCATATCTGGAAAGCTGTACATTACTTATGCCTAGATGCTTTGCTGCTTCCAGCTGCGTTTTATTGAACTTCTCCCGACGTTCTCGAAGACGCAAACCTAACGACATGTTAATCTTCCTTCTTTATTATGGATAACTAGAGTGTACCATATTTTCCGTATGGGTAAAGAAGTTTATTTTGCCATATCGGTAAAATAAACGTTGACTTTGCCTTTTTGGCAATTTAATATGAGGATAAGTTACCTAATTGGTAATAAATGAGTGATAAAAGTAGTGGCGCGGGACATCCATAATGCAGTCATCCCTATGTGATGTTTTATTTTACAAATACAACTTGCCAAAATGGCAAAAAAAATAAAGGGGAGTGAAGGAATGAAGGACCTGATAATTACTGATTTAGGCACAGCAAGCTTAGAGAGCTACATCGAAACCAGAAGGATGCTGCTAAAGAAAGCGGACGAGCTAACAGTACGTATAAGCGAATTGGAGCCTGTTAGAACATTAGAAATGATGAATGAAATTCTTGTTTTAGATAAGGACCGTCGGTTGGTTGTCGAAATGATAGCGAGCTGCTCGTATGTCATTGAGTGGCTGAGGACAGGAAGAAGGCCGGGAAACCTACGAGGCATTGAACGTCGGTCAGGCACTCAGCGAGAGGTACTTATGGATCCAGCAATGCTACCTATGATTGCAAATCCAAGCATGCCTCGCTCCCCGCAGGAAGAAGAGAAGGGTGAAAATCGATTTCGCCTCGAAGCCGCACTACGCGGATTAACGGATCGTGAACGCAGCTGTTACATGCTTGCTCATGGGGAGAGCTACTCTTTATCCGAAATCGCCGCACTATTAAACATTAGCAAATCCAGTGTAGGCACTTATATGGTACGCGCTCAACGAAAGGTATCTGACAATGTCCAAGGCATTCTAATTTTAGTCGGCTAGCAGGGCTGTCGTACGGTTGCCACCTAATAGTGAGAGCAAAATTATTAACTAGGAGGGATAACATGGAGAGGCACATTTTACTTGACAGTTATGGGCTCCAGACATGAGAAGCGGTATCCGGCAACGATTGGCTCAGGCCATTCCGCTCATTGACGGCAGGGTAGTTGAAGTCCATCAAACTTCTGCTAGCATCGAGAAACCGTATGTGCTGCTCATACAAGGAGCGGATGTGGAAGACAATCAATGGACTGGATTCCGAGCTCAATTTGAGGTGTGGCCATACGTATCCCAGACGGAATTCACCGATGTGGACAAGCTCTCTGATTTAATCATGCTGGCGCTAGATAGACAGGTCATTATCGACCCTGATACTAACGAAGTGTTCACATGTCAGTATCAGGGAAACGTAGCCGCAGATAAGGCTGATGTCGAAAGGGATGGGATTACTCGAGGGCTCCGTTTCTCAGTAATGGCCGCTCGAAGCTATGAAGGGACGGTTGCCGTAGAGGATGATACTTGGCTCGTGGCTCTCACAAATTGGTCGAGTGTCGTGTTGGGCAATGAATGGCACGTTTATCGAGAAAGATGGCCGCTTGATTACATACGGCCTTCAGTTCTGTGGAGATTGGAAAATATCGAAGCATCAGCAGGAAATCGGGCAGCATTCGAGTTGAAAAAGCGAATTGTTGGCCATGTTATCGGTCGGACGTTGAATGAACAAACGACGAAGACATTGGAATTGGTGCATCGCTTAAACAGCAGTACCAAAATTCCACTCGATCTACCCAACCGACGCTATTTAACCTTATTAAATCCGATAGCTGATCTAGAATTGGATTCGATAACAGAAGGGCAAATATCGTTAACCTTAACTCGAAAAATCGAGCGACCGGTTGAAGAAAGCCCATTAATGCAGCAAATTAATTATCATTCGATTCTTTAATTGAGGTGGCCCAAATGGCAAGTAAAAAACTTGAGCATGCTGATGCTCAATACAACCGGGATGAGCTGATTAAGAACGCTCAGGCTATTTTTCAGGTGAATCCAGAAGTGGTAGCAGGAGCATTACAGGGAACAAATCAAATTCAAATTACAGTCGAAGAAGCAAAGCGCTTGGTCGGCCAATTTCTGAAAAGGAAGGTGCTTTAATATGGCAGGAGGAACTTGGAGTTCGACAGATAAACCGGTTTTACCGGGATTTTATATGGCATTTCGCGCTGCTGCTTCAGCGGCAATTCAATCGGGTTCTAGAGGTGTAGTCATAGCCCCAGTTCATTCGCATTGGGGACCCGTTAAACAGTTTGTTGAAATCACACGAGAAGCAGATATTGCTGAAGTATTTACGCGGTCTGAAGCAAGTGGGGCTAATGCGTATAGCACTTTGAAGCTTGCCTTGCTGGGAGGTGCTCGGAAGGTTATAGCCTATCGATTAGCGGATGGGAATGAGAAAGCTGCAACAATTACCCTTTCCGATACTGGCACGACCCCGGTTAATGTATTGAAGCTCGATGCTAAGTATCCCGGTGCTCGTGGTAACGCCTTTAAGGTGACGGTGCAAGTTAATCCGGTAGATGCAGGGAAGAAGGATTTGAAGCTATTCGAAGGCACGACTTTACTTCGCACGATTACGTTTACTGGTGCGTCAATCCAAGCTGCCGCTGCCGAAATCAACGGTGATTCAGGCAACGAATGGATTGTGGCTACTAAGGTCGCAGAGGGCAATGGCATTCTAACGAATGTATCAGGAATCTCATTGGCTGGTGGTGATTCTGGTATTGCGGGAATTGTGAATGCAAATTATGCAGCTGCATTGACCGACTTCGAGACACAGGAGTTTAATGTGCTTTATCTGGATGGAGTTTCAGATCCAGCACTCCAAGCGAGTGTTGTTTCATGGACAAACCGGATTCGGGAAGAAGGCAAGGGAGTCATAGCGGTGCTAGGAGGCTCCTCTACAGACGATGTTGCATCAGATGCGGTAAGTAAAGCGACGCTTCGCAGCACTATTTTTAACAGCGAGGGTATTGTAAATGTCGGTACAGGTGCGAAGCTGGGTGACATTTCTTATAGCTCTGCTCAGTTAACTGCTTATGTGGCTGGTCTGATTGCAGGTCAAGGCTTAAATGAGTCTACTACCTATGCACCCTCCCCATTCGAGGATGTAACTCGTAGATGGAGCCGATCTGAACAAGAACAAGCAGCACGTAACGGTGTCTTCTTACTCATTCATGATGGTAGACAGGTTAAAGCTTTGCGTGGAATTAATAGCTTGGTTGCTCTTCCTGAAGGGAAGACCAATTCATGGAAGAAGATTCGTACGATTCGTGTTATGGATAGCATTAATTCGGATCTGCAACGGACAGCCGAGGATTTCTATATCGGTAAGGTTAACAACAGCGAAGAGGGTCGACTGGCGCTAATTGGTGCTTGTAAGCAATATCTACAGTCCCTCGCTCAAGCTGGAATTATCGAAACGGAAGGTTATGACGTGTATTCTGATCCAGATTTTACGCCAGAGCCGGATCAGGTTTTCTTGAAATGGGAAGCTCGTTTGACAGATGTAATGGAACAAATTTTCAGCACATTCATTGTGCGATAAGGAGGAAGAACAAATATGATGGATCCTACAAGAGCGATTCTCGGATCGTATGGGCAAGTGTTTATTGACGGGGTATGGCAGACGAATATTAATCATCTGGAAGCTTCTGTCGAGGTGGAGAAGCGGGAGCTGAAGCTAGCGGGCACGCAATGGACGAAGCACAAGCTGGGCGTGAAAAAGGGTACCGGAACTATGAGCGGCTACAAGGTGTCGAGCGATATGATTGAGCGAGAATTTCAGGGCTTTACTATTATTAATAAGCTTGCTGATCCAGAATCCTACGGTTTCGAGCGAATCCAACTCAATAATTGCGTGCCAGATAAGCTGCAATTAATCAATTGGACAGCTGGTGAAGAAGTAACGGAAGAGACTACATTTACTTTCGAAGGATACAGGCTTCTGGATCCCATTCGTAAACTTTAAATACTGAGGAGGGGTTTCATTGTCTTTTGAAAATTTGTCGGAAGAACAGGTTTTGCAACGCTTGCTGGATGCTGATTCGCTACCCGAACGAACGGTTCGATTGGAACGAATGGACATTCCCGTTAAAATTCGTGGTCTTACAGGCAAGCAAGTATTTAGCATTCGTGAACGCTGTACGGAACGAAAGGAAAGACGCGGTCAATCGATCGAACGATTGGACGAAGAGCTGTTTAATGTATCCTTAATCGCTGCATCTACTATTACTCCTAATTGGGGAAATCCGCAGCTTCTAGATAAGTACAACGCAAGCGGAGCAGAAGAAGTCATCAAGAGAATTCTTCTAGCAGGAGAATTATCAGCACTTGGTGATGTCGTGTTGGATCTATCCGGGTTTAACACGGAGCTTGAAGACGTAAAAAACTAATTAAATCCGGGGCGCTTGCTGGAATGCTTCATGAATTCTGGGTTCGCCATCATCTGCGCCCCGGAGATTTCTGGAGGCTGCCGCGTGGCGAGCAGCTTTTCTTGATGGCTAGCATGGAACTCGAATGGGAATTGGAGAGAACGATGTCGTTGAAGAAAGGAGAGTGATGGCGTGGCGGGAGAGCAAATAGAAATCTTGATAGATGCCAACGGTTTAGCTCGGACGGAGCAGGTCTTCAAGACTCTAGATAAATATTTAGATCGGATTCATAGACGAGTAGATAAGTTAGGGAGACTCCGTGTGACTCCTATGGTCAGGCTGAATGACCGCGTTACCCCTCAGCTTGAGAAGATCAATAGGGCACTTAATAGAATGACTGGGCAGTTGAGAAGTGTAACCATAGTCCCTATCTTAAAACAAGGGGCACTTACTGAACTCATAGCTTCCTTGAAATTACAAGCCTCAATGAAATTAGAATCAGCATTGGATTTTAAAACAACCTTAAGTATAGAACCATCTCTGAGTTTAAAAGCAGCATTAAAAGCAATATTAATTTTAAAAACGGCAATGAAAGCTGCGTTAAATTTGAAGGTTTCTTTGAAGTTAAAAGCCTCGTTGTCGGTGTTCATGAAAGGAACATTAAAAGCCAGATGTCAGCCATGTGGTTCTGGAAGAGGTAGATCTAGAAGACCTAAAAGGGACAAAGCACGAGACCGTAGAAAGCCGAACAGAGGTGGATCCAGAAGAGAACGACCCAAAAAGGATAGAAGCCCGGGTTCTAAAGGTCCATTGAAAAAAAGAGACATTCCAAAAGGCGGTAACCGTCGATTTAAGATCCCTATTCCTAAGTTACCTAAGCTTAAGCTACCGAAGTTGCCTAGGCTTCCTAAGATACCTAAGCTTAAGCTCCCGAAGTTACCTAAGCTACCGAAGTTTAGAATTCCTATTCCCAATCTTTCTAAATTTAAGCTCCCTATACCTAAGCTCCCGAAAATTCCTAAACTTTCAAAGCCTCTGAAGATGCCTTCCTTGAAAACCATAACAAATAGTAAGGCGTTTAAGAGCGTCGGAAAGTTAGGCAAGGTAACGGGTAAAATCTTTCGTCCAATTGGTGCTATTAGCGATGCGGTTAGCATTTTCGGCGCGAAGCCAGGCAAGGAAAGAAACAAAGCCATTCGAAGTACTGTAGGTGGATGGGGAGGTGCGGCAGCTGGGGCAGCAGCGGGTGCAGCGATCGGATCCGTCATCCCGATTCTCGGAACAGCAGTTGGTGGATTAATTGGAGGAGCTTTAGGGGGACTTGGTGGAAGTGCCATTGCCGAGAATATCGGAGGTATAGCTAATAAAGTCGGTAATTTCGGCAAAAAGCTATTTTCTATTGGTAAAAGAAAGAAAAAGAAAGAAGTAGAAGATCCGGTAGCTTTACCGACTCCTGTGAGCCCGAGTCCAAGCATGGTGAACTACCCGAACAGCATGATACCGAGTGCTCAATCTCCTAGCTCTATTAACGTTAACATACCTACAGGAGCTGTTCAGCTTACGGTAAAAGGTACGGAGTTAAACTATGAAGAGCTATCCACTGTTATTGGAAATAAGGTAGCAACTTCGATTCAACAAGCCATGGAAAACAGGACTTAATCATAAATGAAATTGGGAGAGAAGGTGATATCGCTTGGACTTTATCATAAGGGACCCTTTAGTTGGTGATTTTCTTTTTCCTGTAAACCCGGAGGAAGTGCTTATTAGGCGGGAGAAGCAATACGAGACAGCCACGATTCTATCGCTGGGGGAAATAGATCTGATTCAGGGGGAGAAGGTAAAGGAGATTACCTTCTCCTCCTTTTTTCCTAAAAGGTATGACAGAAGCTATTGCCGTTACTTTAATATCCCAGATCCTCAGGAAGCGATGAACCGAGTAACCGCTTTATTGAAAAGTAAGCATCCTGTGCGACTAATTATTACCGGTACGATAATTAATGCACTCGTACATGTTTCTGCTCATGATTCAACGTTTAAGGGTGGAGAGGTTGGAGATGTGTATTTTGACATTACCTTTCGAACTTGGCGGAATACGAAGGTGCGGAGGATTGGGACTGATCGAGCATCTCCGCGTCCAGATACGAAACCAGTACCAAAGATTTATTTGATTAAACAAGGAGATACATTAACGTCGATAGCCAAGCGGGAGCTGGGCAACAGTTCAAAGTGGAGGGCTCTCTACGACAACAATAAAGCAATCATTGGACGAGATCCCAACCTCATAAAACCGGGACAGAAACTGGTGATGCCATGAGCTACGATGTGGTGCTTTCGAATAAATATAGCGTCAGTGAGCTTATTGAGGATTTATCTTTGGAAGAATCCTTGGAAGAGATCGCATATTGCGCCAATATTAAACTGACGGTATCTCCTGATTTGCCGCTCATTGTACCCGGTCAGGAGTTAAGAGTTACGGGTATTCCGTATGGAGAAACTCGGAAAGCAGATTTGCTTAATCCTGGTGTTGTATGGGAATGTCATAGCACCAACAGTGGGCGAAAGCATTTGACCTTAACAGCTTATGAGAGAACGATCTACCTTGCAAAATCAGATGACGAGCGTTTAATGCCAGCCGGACAAACTGCTTCTGAACGAATCAAGCAATACGCTAAGGAGTGGGGAATTCCAATCGGTACCATTATCGATACGAAGATTAAGCTTGTAAGGAACATCAAGCGTAGCCAATCTATTATGTCCATGATTATGGAGGATTTAAAAGAAACCATAGACAAAGGCGGGGCAATGTACCGCACTCGGATGGCACCTTCTGGACTAGAATTAGTGGAAATTGGCGGCAATAAGGTCATATGGGACTTGGAAACGATAGAAGAGATTACACAGAACCGAACTCTCGAGGGAGCGATTACGCAAGTTAAAGTAATAGGACCCCAAGAGAGTGAGGAATGGGTTTCCCCTACTTTGGTGTTATTGAAGAAGGATACGGAGAAGTACGGAACGCTTCAGAAGCTCATCATGGACAATAAAATAGAGACAGTTGAACAGGCGAAAAAAGCAGCCTTAAAGGCACTGCTTGGCATGCAAGAGACTTTCTCGGTGACTGCGTTAGATATTAATACATTACGTGCTGGCGACAAAGTGCGTATGAATGGTTTGGAACTGATCATTACAAAGGTGCGTCATCAGCTAGGCGATCCTGGTCGTATGGAGCTGGAGCTCGCCGCAGAGAACAAAGTCAGGAGGGATTATCTTGCCTGATCCATTCAAGAAGCTTGTTACGACATTAGAAAGTCGATTATCTGGCATAGCTGCCAAATCCCTATCCGGAATTCCTTCGGAGCTTGGAACGATTACAGGATCGGGGTTAAAGCTCGATTCTTTCAAATATGAAATTCCGGATTACATGGTTGCAGAATGGGTAACTCAACTCCAGCTTCCCGCTTTTTCTTTGGTAGGGACCACGACAACCCCGGTTGATGAGAGTGGGGAAAATGAGGGTGGAGCAGCTTCATCGCAGCTTATTCGATTTGATTTTAACAAGACAGAACTGAATGAGGTTCGATTAAACTGGTTGGCAGGAATGAAGCCCGGGGATCGGGTACTAGCTATACCTGTTAATGGTGGCAAAGATGCAGTTGTTATATGTAAGGTGGTGAGTTCAGGTGGCTAATTTATTTCCAAATATAAATCTCCCTGAAGAGCAGATAGAAGAAGTTAGTCAAAATGTTTCTTTTGGTCGAAGTTGGCGCTTTGACTATAATGCCGGTGAATTTGTTATGACTCCTACAGGCATTGTCGCGGTCAGCGCAGGAACAGACGCATGGCTGGAGTGGTGTAAAAAAGCTTTGCAGACCGAGCGGTACGTGTATCTGATATATTCACAAAATTATGGTCAGGAGTTTAATGATCTCATTCGATCTAATCTCCCCAGTTCGGCAATCGAAGCTGAGATCCAGCGGATAACAACGGAAACTCTTATGATTGATCCGCGAACTGCTCGTGTGGATGGATTCTCTTATCAATGGGAAGAAGAATGCTGCTACTATACCTGTGTTATATCCAATATTTACGAGGAAGTAGCAACAATACAAGGAAGTGTGGTGAATTCATAATGGCTGTATTGCCTGAATATTTAAGCGATCAGACGGAAGATGCCATACGAGAGCAAATGCTAAGTCTCGTTCCATCTGATATAGACAAGTCGGAAGGCTCCTTCATATGGGACTCACTTTCTCCTGCCGCCTATCAGTTGTATAGGGCTTCAGAGTGGGCACAGGAAATTCTAAGACGGGGATTTGCTATGACGTCATTCGGTCCTTATCTTAGAATGCGCTGTGAAGAACATGGGGTAGTGCCAAGAGCAGCAGTGGCAGCAACCGGATTTGTGCAAATTACTGGGGTTAATGGGACGGAAATTCCTGTAGGAACACTTGTTGCAACGCCGGCAGACATCATTACGGGAACTGTATCTATTGAGTATGCCACAACGGCATCTGCGATTTTGAATAGCCAGGGAGAGGCGAGTGTTTCGATTAAAGCAGTAGAAGCAGGTGTCGCAGGGAATGTTCCTTCTGGCGCAGTTAGTATCTTTGTTAACTCTCTTGCAGGTGTATTCAGTGTAGGAAATGTGAATGCACTAACTGGAGGTTTAGTTGCAGAGTCAGATGAGTCTTTACTGGCGCGATATCTCATTAAAGTAAGGCAACCGGGAACGAGCGGCAATAAAGCAGATTATATGCAATGGGCACTGGAAACATCAGGCGTAAGCCGTGCTCAAGTCGAACCGTTGTGGAATGGTCCAGGTACGGTGAGGGTATTCCTCTTAGATGAGAATAAGAGAGCGCCGAATCCAGCGATAGTAAATAATGTACAAGAATACATTTCCCCGGGTTCTGGGAACGGTGAGGGTAAGGCTCCTATCGGTGCTAGTGTCACAGTGACATCAGCTGTAGAGGTACCCATTCACATTAGTGTCAAGCTCACGCTTGCTAGCGGTGCCACCTTAAATGAAGTAGAGCATACTTTCAAAGAGGGCCTTAAAGACTATCTAGAACAGCTGGCTTTCATTGATCCACTTGTGAGAAATAATCGTATTGCAGCCATTCTGTTGGACATTCCTAGGATTGTTGATTTTACCAATCTAACTGTCAATGGAGGCAGCAATAATATAGATTTATCACTCGGTGAGGTTGCAGTTATCGGGACGGTGAGTATGAGTGAGTAACATCCCTATGATTAGCACACTTGGTAAGGAGATGATGACGTACCTACCAAGTTATTATGCAACTTCGAGAATTATGAGCTCTAACATAGACGCTCAAGGTGCGGAACTGGACAAGCTATGGCATGCTCTTAACGAAGTGCTTGAACAGAATTTTATCTTTACAGCCACATGGGGACTTGACCTCTGGGAGGTGGAGCTGGGCATAGCTACCGACTATTCCAAGCCTACTGATCAACGCAGAAGCGTTATTCTCTCAAAAATACGTGGAATAGGTTCTGTAACAATTAATCTTATAAAGTCTGTTGCTGAATCTTACGATGGAGGAACCGTAGATGTCACAGTGCAAAATGGGGCTTATACATTCATTGTCAAGTTTGTTGATACCTTGGGGATCCCGCCGAATCTTGATGATTTGAAGCAAGCGATCGAAGAGATTAAACCCGCTCATCTGGCTGTTGAATACGCCTTTACTTACAGCACCTTTGGGAGGCTGCAGGAAAGTGGTATTTCCTTTGGAGGCATTGAGGCTGCGGCCGTCAGCTTCGGACAATTAGAAACCTGGGATATCCCATAAGGAGAGGAAACTATGCAGATTTTACCGAGTGGAATAAAGAAAGTCGAAGCTTCGGATAACGCAACCGTCGCCAATATGGTAAGGAACGATGAGTTGCTAGATCAGAAAATAACATCCTATGACTTGCACGTAGCTACCACAGCTAATGCACATGGTGCCACAAGTTCGGCGACTCCAAATACACCAGTACAGCGTGATGCGAGCGGCCGGGCTAAGATTGCGGCTCCTGCAGCGGCAGATGATATCGCTCGTAAGGATACTGTGGATGATGCGCTCTCCACTCACGCTACAGATTACATTAGACAGCCTGGTTATGCAGTAACAACCGGTTCGGCTAACGCGTATAACGCAACTCTATCACCAGCGTTGAATGCATATATTGCCGGTGTTTGCTTAGCGGTGAAGATTCATGCAAATAACAGTGGTGCCGCAACAATTAACGTAAATGGACTTGGAGCAAAGTCGATACTGGATTCAAAAGGCAATGCTATGACGGCCGGTAAGCTTAAGCTTGATAGCGTGTATACTTTGCGTTACAACGGAACGGCTTTTACCTTACAGGGTGAAGGGGGGGAATATGGTACAGCTGTAGCGACGGAAGTATTATCAGGAAAAACGTTTGGGACTGATGCGGGGGTAGTGGCGGGGAATATGATAGATCGTAGGGGATCGACAAACGCATCATTACGAAATTTGGGTGTTTCCGGTAGAGTCTGGACTAGACCAGCTATTGGTTACTATGAGGGACTTACTGACATTTATGCGGATGACCCCAATTTTATCTCAGCCAACTTCCCTGCTAATAAAACCATATTTGGGTTACAGGGTACGATGTCTTTGCGAAGTAGTTCCGGAGGTAACAGTCCCGGAGGTAGCGGTAACCATTGGGCTCCATTCGGGACAACCGCAACCGATGGTGTTGGTGTATTTGCCCGTGCAGCTCCCCCAGACGGAAGCTCAACGGTCGCGTATTCCGGAGATCAGTGGATACGTATTCCGGAGCCAAACTTCACCACAGCAAATATCCCGGCAGGTATGTCGATGTTTGGAATGGTTGGGTCTGGGGGGAACACTAAACGTTTTGCCAGTGGGACGACCACGACAGTCATTAATAATTGGTATCATAAAGTAACAGTAGGCGGTCTGAATTTTACTCCAAATCTAATAGTTGTTTCTTATAACACTTGGTTATTGTATATAGCTAGAGAAGGGAATTTTGACGGTAGTTTTAGATGTATGTATCATCAAACCGCTAATGCTCAATCCTTTTATGCAACAACTACTTCACAAGGTACAGGGGTTGATCAATTTCGAGTATTGTCAAACGGCTTTGAAATGTACCTTGAGTTCAATCAGTATGGAGTGCAAAATGGAGGATTTCCGTGTAGTTGGAGAGCATTTGAAATGTAACATTTTGGGAGGTATTTAAATGCAAATTGGTAGGAGAATTTACTACGATAAGGGTACTGGGAACGTGATAGTAGACACCGGAGAGCGCTCCGGTTCAGTCGCCGAAACAACTATAGAGCAAGACTTCGCGATATATGCCGCCCTTGCCGAATACGCACTGGAAACAGTCGGCTGTCTCCAATTGGATTACGGCCAGTATGAGCAGGATTTTGCAACAAGTAACGGATTTAGGGTAAACGTGAGCGGCGAAGCTCCAGTACTGCTTTTTTCTTATTCCGAATCAGGAGAACCGGAGTTGTACCCCCTTTATCAGAAGTAGTAATCGTAGCAGCTAGTAGAATATAATCAGGATTTTCGCCGATACATGATGTAATCCTAAAACGTTGGCGAGCAGTGAATTTTAAATATCCTTACCAGTAAAAATATGGATCAGGATGTTCGTTGTTTAGTTCTCGTTGAAAGTAAGGCCAAACTTTGAGACATAACTTATGCAGAAAAGGGCTCCACATAAGCAGGGCTATAATGCTTACGGGAGGAAACTATGCAAAAGGCTCTCGAAGATAGGGGGTTCCATATAATCGTAGCTCTCTAAAATTATTTTGGATTAGAGGTGAAACTCATGTCCAGCGAAGAAGCGCGCGTGCTCTCGGATATTCGAGAGCGCGTTGTTCGTTTGGAAACAAAGATCGATGCGATGACGGATGTACGCGATACGGCGGAGGCAGCGAGAGATGCGGCGATAGAGGCACTTCAGATGGCCAAATCTGCGCACAAACAAGTAGATGAGATAGCAGACAATCAACGGTGGCTCTGGCGGACAGTAGTTGGAGCCATCCTTGCTGCCGTCATTGCGGCGGTGGTTAAGCTGCAAGGAGGGTGAGGCTGTCGTGATGGATAAGCTTATTACTTTACCCGATGATGTGGTCATGCTTGCACCGATAGTCGCTGCTTACGTGGGGATTGCGAAGGAATTTCGTGTGCCGAGCCAGTACAATCACCTTATTAGTCTAATGATTGCGACTGTATTCGTGCTCGTCCCATCTGCAACCCAGCAAGTTTTAACAACGATTTCTATTATCGGGCTAACTTCATCCGGGCTATATCATTTTACCAAGAAAAGGGAGTAGCTTGTAAGCAAGAGCCGACACCTGCTTGACCCTGATCTCATTAGATAACTAAGTGTCCCAATTATGATTTAGTTCAGCAAGGAGGTGGATACACATGACGAAAGGTATCGACTGCTCCACTCCGCTAAATGCATCAACCGCAAAGGCTCTCGCCCAGCAAGGGTTTCAATTCGTTGGAAGATACCTTGTCCCTGAGAACTATCGATGGAAACGACTGACTCTTGCAGAAGCAAATGTTATTACGGAAGCGGGAATGCAAGTCATTTCCGTATTTGAGACGACTGCAAACAGGGCTTCTGGCGGTACTGAGGCTGGGAAGGCTGACGGAGCGGCAGCGTTAAAAGAGGCTAAGCTATTAGGTCAGCCGACAGGAAGTACGATTTATTTTGCAGTGGATTACGACGCCCAGCCGAAAGACTACGATAATATTGAACGGTATTTGAAGGCTGCGACTGAACAAATCCCAGGCTATTGCAGTGGTGTTTATGGCTCTTACGCCGTAATCGAGGAGATGGCGAAGCGTAAAGCTTGCACCTCTTTCTGGCAAACCTACGCTTGGAGTAGTGGCAAGAAAAGTGGAAATGCGAATGTATATCAATACAAGAATGATGTGGTAATCGGTGGTATTTCTGTAGATTTGAACGAATCATACGGTAGTGAAGGCTGGTGGAATACGAAAGGGGAGGTAGTAACGACTATGAGTCAGGACGATGCTGTTAAAATCATTCGTTTCTTGTCTGCAGCTTGGTTTGCTTCGATTAACATAGAGGATAAGAATGAATTTAATCGTTTGGCAAATGAGGTTCGTAAGTCGGCTGGAATTCCAATCGAATCCTCTTCAAAATAAACCAGAAACGGTTCCCCTCTGTATGTAGCTGCATATTCTATAGGCATCCACACTGCCCGTAATTGGCTACCTATGAGGGGGAATACCTATGTCGTTGATTCCAGATTTTCCGCAAAAGCTTCTCGATGAACACAAAAAGTGGCATCATGCTCGACATCAAGTTAACATAAATAATCCACCACCCGGTTATGGACAGGAGTTCCTACGTTTTCACCGGGATTATATTACACGGGCATTAGCATGGTATAAGCAGGCAGGTCATGATCCGAGGCTAGTGGAGCCTTGGGTTTCCGTACCGGAGGAGATTCGGCAAGCTCCTTGCTTCGACCAGGCAGCTGAGGCTCGAATTCTTTATCAACCGGAATCCTTCGTCTCCGCTGACGAGCTTGGCAGATTTATCGAGTCCTCGAATTTACATGCCTGTATCCACCAACAGTCTGCTCAATTGTACGGTGATCCTGACATTGATGATTTCGATGTTGCTCCTCATGATACGGTCTTCTACAATATCCATGGAATGATCGATCGCTGGTGGAAAAACTGGGAGGGCATGGGTCGGTTTAGCGAGGGGCAATCTTATTGGTGCGGTGCTTTTGACGGTGAGGGTGAAGAAGTATTATATTACAGCCTTAAAGATGGATATTGGTGGTTGGCAAAGGTACAGTCGGCTAATTCTCAAGAAGCACGAGATGGAAGTATGGGGCAACGGCAATGGATATCCGTTGGCAATAGCAGTGAATTCGGCCCAATGGATGATGGACGGTTATTCCGGATTTGGGATGTGGATGGGGACGGTAAGCTGGAGGTGCTGTTCCGTCACCCACGACACAATGGATGGGTAGAAGGCAAGGTTAAGGAAGGAACAATGAACTGGCAGCCCATTTCATTGCACCTGATTGGACCTTCACTCAACCCTTAACTAAATCTCGCAAAAACTTAAACACGGCAATATAGTAGCCATAATCCCGAGAAACGAACGAACTGCAGGTAATGAGTGCTTCTGTTTCCTGCAGTTCTCCTTTCTGAATCTTTACACCCCGTGCGGTTATCTGCTGGAGCTTACCTTCCATTAGTGCAATCAATTCGTCGGCATCCGCCTCGTACAGGCCGGATACCTCCTCCTCTTGAAGTACAAAATCGGTTAAAGGCAAATTGGTAACAAGACCGAATACATGGCTGATTTCAGCATCGATATATTTCTTGCCCCCAATGACTCCAGATTCCTGCTCTGTAAAGATACCAAAATGAGCAAGCTCCTCGAAGGCAACCCGCACACCAAGCTCCTCTTCCAGCTCGCGGACTACATCCTTTGGCGTTTCTCCTGCTTCAAGGTGACCGGCAGCAGTGATATCAAAGCAGTTTGGGTTAGTATCCTTGTTGGCAGAGCGCTGTTGAAATAATACTTTCGCACGATACTCGCCTTTATCTGAGTCACCCCGTCCTTCCTGGCGGACTAGCCAGCAGTGAACGGTATGATGCCATAGTCCTCGAGCATGCACTTCACTACGCTCCGCAATTCCGGTCCAATTACCATTTTCGTCATAGACGTCGAACATTTCTGGCATCTTGCCTACCCTCTTGCCGTATGAGCTTGTCCTACAGGTACAACCTCAGAGGTGCAATGGGAGCAGCGTGAAGCGGCTAGTGGAATGGCGGACAGGCAATACGGACACTCGCGAGTAGTCGGCGCTGCAACCGGTGCTTCCACTTCTTTCTTCCGGCTAAGCTTGTTTAGAAACTTAACAAGCATGAATACACAGAATGCTACAAGGATGAAATCAATTAACACATTAATAAATTGACCATAGGCGATGACAGGCACAGGAACTTCTGCTTTTTTAATCTCTTCCATCGTTTTTGCTGTGGTATGCCCTAATGGAATAAATAAATCCTTGAAGTCAACATTCCCTAGTAATTTACCAATTGGTGGCATAACTACGTCATTAACAAGCGAAGTGACGATCTTGCCGAATGCACCACCAATAATAACCCCAACTGCTAAATCTACGACATTACCCCGCATCGCAAAAGTCTTAAACTCACTTAACATTGACCGAAACATTCTCATAACCTCCAAATTTTAGACTATTTTCATAAAGGAATTTGCTGGTAGCCGTCGAATCCTATAGACAAACGCAAAAGACGTCAGTTATTGCGAGGGATCAGAATTATGAACGGTACCGTAGCTTTATGGCCATGCTTTTTCTTGCTGCTGGCACTGTTAATTAGCATACTCGCATCATATACCATGTTTAACTTCATAGGCAATCTCAAAAGAACGAATGGGACCTTTCGTCAGTTTTGGCTCGCTGGTGGAGCGTTTGTGTTTGGAGTGGGGCTGTGGGCTAAGCATCTTGTCACTCTATTAGGATTTAATGAGCCTCTTAACTTTACCTGGTCTATGCTAGTTGCATTAGTTTTCATCATTTTCTTTTCATTAATGGCTTTTATCATGCTCACCTTTCAAGGAATTTTGAAATACCGGCTTTTTTTTGGTAGCTCTATTCTAGCATTTGGTGTCGCGGTCATGAACTTCTTCAGTGTGCTGGGTCCTCAGATAGAGCGACTCACTATTAATCCTATCTATCTTATTCTTTCCCTATTATTGCTTTTCATAGGCACTTATCTATCTTTTTTATTATCGGAAAGTGTAGTTTGGGGGAGAAAATTTCTTGCAAGCGCGTTGCTTGGCCTTTCCGTCGTTGTCGTGCAATTCATTGGAAACAAAGCGCTTCATATCGAATATACGGATGACATTTACATTACATCGGATAAGCTTAATCAGGATATCAATTTACTCGCTATTATTATAGGCATAGGCGCAGTGCTCATTCTCATGTCAACCTTAGTTACTTGGTTTATAGACAAGCGGTTGAACCAGATGGACGAGCGTTACAAGCTATTAGTCGAAAACTCACTGGATATGATTGCAATTCTTAAGGGAGACCATTGGGGATTCGTTAATGCGGCGGGTCTTAGGATGTTTGAGGCTGAGATGGGCAGTGAGTTAATTGGCAAGTCTATCTATACTTTTTTGCCGGCTAAGGATCATAATGCATTTAGAGAGAGACTGCATAACCTCATATTCGTAGGCAGTGGAATACCGATTGAGCAGGAATGGTTTACCTTGAAGGGCAAAGTACTGCATACAGAAATCGTAGAAACGATGACTACACTCGATAATGAGCCTGCGGTACAAGTGATTATTAGGGATATTTCTGAGCGTAAAAAGAACGAGGAGCTTCTTATTAACTCGGAAAAGTTATATGTGGCGGGTCAATTGGCTGCTGGTATTGCACATGAAATCCGCAATCCGCTAACCTCTCTTAAGGGATTCCTCCAATTAATTGCCTCGGGAAGAAGAGCTAATTCTAGCTACTATGAGATTATGAATTCAGAGCTCGATCGAATCGAGAATATTGTAAGTGAGCTGTTAATGCTGTCTAAACCGCAAGTATATGAGCTTACTTATCAGGATATGCGGGCCATAATGAGAGATACAGTCACTTTGCTAGAAACGCAGGCTATCCTTCATAATATTGCAATCGAAGCAGAGTACGGTACAGATCCTTTGTGGATATACGGCGTGGAAAATCAAGTTAAGCAGGTATTTATTAATGTTATCAAAAATGCAATAGAAGCGATGATCGACGGAGGGTCCATTGGGATCAAGCTTTCACGCGAAAGCGATGGGGTATACGTGCGAGTTCGTGACGAAGGACCGGGTATTGGAGAGGATCAGCTGGCTAAGATTGGTCAGCCGTTCTATACAACCAAAGAAAAGGGTACTGGTCTCGGCTTAATGGTTAGCTACAAAATCGTTGATAATCATCAGGGTAAAATAATGGTTAAGAGCGAGCTTGGAAAAGGGACACTGTTCGAAATTGTTTTGCCGTTTCGCTATCCGGATGCTTCGGTTAAGAAATCCAGCTGAGCTGGGACTATCGTTGCTATTAGGGGAGTATGACCTGAAGGTTCACCATCTCCAAAAGCAACAAATGGCTTAGGAGCATCAATTCGTACGCTACGCCCCGACAGGATAGTAACATAAGGTTGTTTGACATGACTGCCATTTAGCAGGGTTGGGAAAATGAGTAGAATACGCCATACGCTACAGCTATGTACGATACAGGTGTGCAGTAGGTTATCGTCCGGGAGGGCTTTAGGGCAGATTTTTAAGCCGCCACCGTAAGTGGAGACGTTAGAGATGGCTGACAGCCACCCTCGTGTAAAATCGTGGGTAACCCCGTCTATTGTCACTGTAATGGATTGAGGTTTAAACACAGCAAGTGATCGGAACAATCCGATAATATAGGCCAGAGAACCAACTCCGAGCTTATTGCACCAACGCTTATACCCGGAACCGTTGACATCAGCAGCGACGGCTCCGTCAAGCCCAACTGCAACAGCAGTGAGTGTAATCTGTGATTTGTACTGTTCTGATGTTGTCTCTAATACGTCAATGCGACGAGTATGACCGGCAAGAATAATATCAAGAGCTCGAATTGGATTACGAGGAATGCCGAGTGCCCGGGATGTATCATTGCCGGAGCCAGCAGGGATGAGGCCGCAAGGGATCCCTGAAGCTACCAAGAGGGGGAGAAGACCATGTAGAGTTCCATCTCCTCCAATTACCGCAACCGCTTTCATTTTCCCGGTTAGTAAAAGCTCCTCCATCCGGATGACCGCTTCATCCTGTGATGATGAGACCACCGTATGATATTCAATTCCCCTTTTATGTAGCTGAGCCTCGACCTTCGCCCACACTTTTTTACCGCGTCCATTACCGGAACTTTCATTGACTACGAACAGTACCACGCGGGTCAAGCCTCCCTAAAGTAAGTAACCTTTATACTCCATTATAAAGGGATGTCGAAAATTGGGAAGCCCCTCGAATTGAGGCGCCCGCACGCGAATAACGCACTGAGGGCTACTAAGAACCGCTTATTTAGGTGTTCGCACCGAAATAACGCACTGAGGGCTACTAAGAACCGCCGATTTAGGTGTTCGCACCGAAATAACGCACTGAGGGCTACTAAGAACCGCCAAATGAGGCGCCCGCACGCAAATAACGCACTGAGGGCTACTAAGAACCGCGGATGGAGTTGCCCGCACGCGAATAACGCACTGAGGGCTACTAAGAACCGCGGAATGAGGTGCCATCAGGCAAATAAAGCACTGAGGGCTACTAAGGAACCGAGGGCGGAGGGGATTGCCCCGATGAGCACCCATCACATGACGAAACGCAGGCTGGAACGTGTTATAATGATAGGGCTAATTGGCCGTACAAGCGGATGGCGAAACACACTTAAATTTGGCTACATAAGCGATGACAAAACACTCTACAGGTAGAGTTACATTTGTCACACCTAGGAGGAAAATATAATGGCAGAGCCGCTCAAGGCTATGTATAACGAGTCTTTTCTTAGAGCGTTTACTAATATTGTTAAGAAGGCCTATCCGGCATTTGATGGAGAGGCCTTTGTTCAGCTTACTCTTCGCGCAGGATGGGACACATTGGAGCTGAAAGGACGCATGCATCGGATTTCCGAAAGCTTGGGTGCCATGCTGCCTAAGCCTTATGAGAGTGCGCTGGACATTCTTGAAGCTATATCAGACGAATGTCGGGGGTTTCCTTATTTGTTTTTCCCGGATTTTGTGGAGATGCATGGGCTGGAGCATTGGGATCGTTCGATAGCAGCGCTGGAAAAATTCACGCGATTGTCTAGCGCTGAATTTGCTGTGCGTCCATTTATCATGCGGGATCAGACTCGTATGATGGCACAAATGGAAGCATGGAGTCATCATTCTGATGAGCATGTTCGTAGGCTCGCAAGTGAGGGCTGCCGACCGCGGCTCCCTTGGGCGGATGCGCTACCAGCATTGAAGAAAGACCCTACTCCGATTTGGTCTATTTTGGACACTCTGAAGGAAGACCCGTCCGAATATGTGAGACGTAGCGTTGCCAATAATTTGAATGATATTTCTAAGGATCATCCAGAGAAGGTATTAGCTTGGGCTCAAGCTAATAAGGGCACAAGTGAAAAAACAGACTGGATTATCCGTCATGGCTGCCGGGGATTGCTTCGTGCTGCAGAGCCTGAGGTTATGGCTTTGTTCGGTATTGTTGCTCAGCCTGAAATCCAAGTGACGGAATGGAAGGTTACTCCGTTAACCATAAACATCGGCGAATCAGTACAGTTTCGATATGAATTGCGGGTGCCAGAGGGAGAGGCAATCAAGCTGAGGGTGGAGCTCGCTGTATTTTTCCCCCGTACGACAGGCAAATATTATCGTAAGCTTTTTAAGTTAAGTGAGAAAGTCGTATTAGGAGGGTCCACATTGCAGGGGGGACGTGGTTTTTCCTTTGCTGATTTATCAACCCGCCGCCACTATCCTGGAAATCACCGGATGGTGCTGGTCGTTAATGGACAAGAGGTTGCCTCTACAGAAGTGATGCTAGAAGGGAAATCCACTGCTGATGAAGGGACGTTGGAAGGTGGACCAGATAGATGACTATCGGAGCTAGAGTTCTAAAAACAGGTTTAGCCGTCGCGGTGGCTCTCTGGATCGGTCAGTTAGTTGGGCTTGGCTCCCCCCTTATCGCGGCAATTGCGGCTATTTTTACGATACAGCCTTCTATTTACCGTTCATGGATGCAGGTGCTGGAGCAAGTACAAAGTAATGTGCTAGGTGCGATTATTGCGATTACAGCGGTGTGGCTTATTGGGAATACCCCGATTTCGGTAGGCCTTGTATGTATAGGTGTTATTCTATTATGTATTCGGTTGAAAACGGAGGAAACGATCGCGCTAACTCTGGTGACGGTTGTAGTTATTATGGAAGCTCAGGGACAGGGATGGCTGGTCGCTTGGGACCGTTTAGCAGCTATTTTGACAGGGATGGTGTCTGCTTTTGCAGTTAACGTCGTCATAGCGCCGCCCCGGCATCGGAATCGCTTCCTTAAGCAGGTAGAGGAAGTGCAGATTTTATTATCCCGTCTGCTCAGGACTGCTGTTTCTAATGAGTTAAAAGAAAACGTCTATCGCGATGAATTAAATCATCTTAGGAGCAAGCTTCGGAAGCTAGATGGTTTTTACAATTTGTTTGCCGAGGAGAGAGTTTGGAGAAAGAATTCAAAGCTACAGAGAGCTAGACTGCTTATTGTCTATAAAGGAATGCTCATATCGCTTGAACGGGGAATGTCGCTTGTTGAAGCGGTTGAGGACCACTATTGGGCTGTGTCTACGTCAAAAGCATGGAATCGGCTGATCGATCGTCAAATTGAAACGTTGTGTGGCTATCATGAACAGCTGCTATGGAAGTGGGAGGGTAAAATAAAGCCAGGAGCCCTGGCAGCCGCCCCACCGCCAGAAGCTTCTATGCTACTCTCGGAGCTTATCGAAAAGCGTACCGATGAGGATATGATTATGCGTTCTCGCTTGCTCGTTATTACTTCAGCTGTATACACCTATGAGGAGCGGCTGCGACGGCTGGATAAGCTGATGGAGCAATGGTTTCATCGTGAGGAGAAGGGTGGAGAAACGTTGGAAGAGGCGGAAGATAAAGGCGAGTAACTGGCTCGAACGCTAAATATACTCCAACTACAAAGACCAATCGACTAATAACTGATTGGTCTTTGTAAGTTCTTCAGCTTCTTAAACGAGCATTTAATAAATTGTTTACTTCTTCCCACGATCCATTTGACGGCGAGGGTGATTGATTTTGCCTTGCTTGTCAGCATCATTTTCTTTAGGGATAAGTCTGGGATCGGTTTGGCCTTCGTGATGGTTGTCAAAGCTCATCTCCGTTTGCGACCATTCCGTCTCGCCGAGCATCACATCAGAGGGGAACTTGTCTCCTCGTTTAAGCTCCTGCTCGCGTCCCCACTCATTTTTATAGACTCCGTCAACTTCGACCTTTTCACCTGAAACAGGGTCCATCCTATCTTTATTGTACTCGCTCATTAGATGCTCTCCCTCACAATCCGTGTTTAGGAACGGCGGCGTGGTCGGCTTCCGATTGAAGCTGGCTTGCTTTGTGCTTGTCTGCTCCAGAACGATCTGCTTCCGATTGAGCTTTGCTGGCTGTTTTCTGTTTGGCTGAAGGCAATTTACCAGACATGTGCCATTCCCTCCTTAGCATGAATTTCGTGCTTAGGGTTCCACGGGAGGGTGAGCGTTATGCTATCTATAACGAGAAGGAATTTGAAAGTTAAGTTAAGTAAAGCGACCTTCCAGCTTACGTCCACCTAACCATAATAACATCATGCCTCCGATTGCAAATACAATACGCCAAGGGTTATTCACCAACGCTTGCAGATCATGTCCCATAAAAGAAAGGGTAAAAATCATAACAGCTTTACCTAGAATCATAGCCGTTAGAAAGGTATGTATCGGTATTTTCGATAAACCAGATGAAATATTTACAAGAACAGTAGGTGAGAAAGGAAAACAGCATAAAAGAAAAATGGGTGTAAAGCCTTTGTGCTCCACATAACCAAAGAATTTCTCCGATTTGGGAAATTTGCGGCGAATTTGTTCCCCATAACGATGCCCGAAACGTCTAGCTAACATAAATACGACAAATGAACCTGCGCTAACTCCAATCCATGAATAAAGAAATCCTAGCCACATCCCGTATGCGGATGCGTTGGCGACAACAAACACAAATAACGGTAGGATTGGCAGCAGGGCTTCTAAGAAAGGAAGCAGGATCCCAGGAATAGGTCCAAGCTCTGAATAGCGATGAAGCAGATCTTTAATTTGATCAAGATCTAGTGTTTTAGCTTGTGTAATCCATTCTCGAACATTCCATGCTGCAGAAATTAACACGTGCATACTGAACATCCTTCATTTGCTCCATTCAACCGAACCGGTAAGTAATTTATGTCTTTGCCCCACTAGAGGGAGGTAATGCTTCGCCCCGAAAAATTCGGAAGGGGAAGAAGATATAGATCATGCTAATAACAATAAACATAATTCCAGCTATGCCGACGACAGAGGAGGAGCTGTATTTGGTGGCGAGCAGCCCGCCGACTACTGGACCAATCATACCGCCTATTCCTTCCACTGTCGACAATAAGCCCCATCCAAGGCCTTGCTGACCTGGTGGCACATAGGCAGCGAGCAAAGCGTTCCATGCTGGCAGAACAGCCGCATAGGATATCCCAAGCACGAATGCCCAGAACAAAGCCAAAGCAAGTGGAGGTTTTCCAGTTAACGCGAACAAAACGATACCGAAACATAGAAATCCGATGATGAGAAACCACTTTTTGCCGAATTTATCAGACAGCTTACCCATAGGAATTAAACCAAGCACCGTACAGCCACCGCCAATAAAGAGGAGAATGGAGTAATGGGTTGTAGACATCCCCAGGCTCTTCTCTGCAAAGCTTGGCAAGATCGGAAGCAGCATTCCTGCTCCGAGGGTTTGGAGCACCATACCGGGAAGGAGCAGCTTCATATCTCGAAGCCTGCTGCCTAGAATAGATAGCTGTTTACGAAACGGGACGATATCGATATGCATGCTTCTTTTTCCGGAAATAAGCAAGGACAGCAGAAAGGCTACGAGAGCGAACGCAACCATAACCCAATACGTCAAGTGTTTGTCGTAATGATCGAGCAGCAAATTTGTAACTACAGGACCGCTACCAAGCCCAACAAGCCAAACTGTATATAGGAAGCCCATTTGGGTAGCCCGTTTATCTTCTTTAATCTTTGTAAGACATACAATCCAAATCGGTGAAATTCCAATTCCGTAAACAGCAGCAGCTGTAATGAAAACCCATGGAATATCAGCAAATTGTAAGGCGGCAATCCCAACAAGTGAGCATAATAAGCCAACACTTACAACTGTTCGAACAGATAACCGGTCCAGCACAAAGCCAATAGCTAGCTTCAGACCTGTATCCGTTAAATAGTGAGCCGTTATCGCTGCACCGATGACATCAAGATCAAGGCCTAATACCTTGTTTCCGTAAATCGGAAGGAAGCTAATAAGAGCCGCACCCCTTACGAATTCGACAAGAAACAAGATGACTAAGTACAGAATCATATCCGACTGAAAAAAAGATTTTACAGAAGCCTGTTTCACTCGCAGCTCTCCTTAAACAGCCTTAATTAGAATCTTATTGCCCTACCAAGGATGTTGATTTCTCACGAATCATATTCGTACTGGAGAAGAGGAAGCCTCTTCCATTATATTCAATTGGTGAATAATATCAAAGGCGATGCTATCCGATGCGGCTTTCTTGCTTAGAGAATGCAAAGCTTGATGCATCATTATTTGTTGCAAAGAGTTACAAAACAGTTTGTTTATTTGGGTTAAAAGCTCAGAGGAATTATGGCAAATGATTGCGGCACCTTTGTTCTCTAAATATCGGGCATTATTGCGCTCTTGTCCTGGTACAGGTCGATAGAGAAACATTGGCAGCTCCGCCCTGATTGCCTCTGATAAGGTTAAACCTCCAGGTTTTGTTACGATGCAAGAGGAAATACTCATAAGCTCATCGATTTGTTCAATATATCCATAAACAGTTATGTCATCATTTTCACTGCATTTATTCTTTAAAGAGTTTTCCAGCGCCCGATTCCTACCGCATACGATGACGACCTGGACATTCGATAGCTTTACCAGCTTAAGGCACCACTCGTCTATATCAGCCATTGTTCCACTAGCACCTGCCATAACGAGCACAATAGGCTTATGGGAACTTAAACCATACTTAGGTGTAGCGAATCTGGTTGTTTTGTCCGGTGATAATGAAAAGCGCAGCGGAATACCGGTAGCGGCAATGCGGCTTGAATCGATCCCTAGGCTGTGCAGCTCCTTGCTCAGATCCTCCGTTGCGACATAATATTTGTCCACATCAGGATGAATCCAACGGCTATGCAAATCGAAATCGGTAATAACATTAAACATCGGAATTTTTCGACCTATTTTCGAAGAGACAGAAGGAAGAACGAGCAGAGGAAACGTATGGATAACGGCGTCCGGCTTTTCCTGCATAATTAGCTTTTGCAATGTCATGGCTCCGAATGAGTGCAACCAATTGGTAAATAAGGAATTGGTTTTCATCTCCTTCGTCGCTTCGTAAACCCACCCGTAAACTTGGGGGAACATGTGATAGCTACTTTTATATACGAAACGGCTAACTTCATTCAGCAGTGGGTGTGACTCGGCAAGCAGGTCAATTAGTTTAACTTCACAATTACCTTGAGTAACGAAGCTATGCTTCAGCGCAACTGCAGCTTGCCAATGGCCCTCGCCGAATCTTGCGTAAACGATTAACACTTTCCTCTGTCCTGTCATAGTTACACCCCTCAGTTGCAGTCGTTTCTAAGATGGAAGCCTCTGGATAGAAACCCCTATCTTTAATATGGCTTAAATTTGTTAACTCTACATAAAAAAAGAAATAAATTGTGACGCAATTGTTATCCATAAGGATAAAAAAAGATGACTCCTGAGGAATTCAGGAATCATCTTATAACTGCTAATATTGTTTGAATTCGTTCCACGTAAAGGCTTAGATGAGCAAATTGAACAATAAAGGATCTTTATTCAACTCTATGAATTGAAATCCTTTGTTATTCATTTTCACCACTAGGCTTTCATAGTCCTCTGGACTCTTAAGCTCGATGCCGACGAGTGCTGGACCATTTTCTTTGTTATGCTTCTTAGTGTATTCGAATTGGACAATATCATCGTTAGGTCCTAATATATCATCAAGAAATTCTCTTAGGGCTCCAGAACGTTGAGGAAAGTTGATCATAAAATAATGCTTTAATCCTTCATAAATAAGGGAGCGTTCCTTAATTTCCTGCATCCGGTCGATGTCGTTGTTCCCACCGCTGATGATACAGACAACATTTTTCCCGCGTATGTCATTAGGATCCAACGCAGAGAGGGCAGCAACGGTTAGTGCACCCGCAGGCTCGGCGACGATGGCATGCTCATTGTACAGCTCCAATATCGTCGTGCAAACACGCCCTTCCGGAACGATAATGATATCATCCAGCAGGTCGCGGCAAAGCTCGTAAGTGAGCTCTCCTACTCTTTTGACTGCAGCGCCATCTACAAACTTATCAATTTCAGGTAAAGTGATGACTTGCTTAGCTTCCAATGCTTGCTTCATAGCAGGAGCGCCTTCTGGCTCAACTCCAATAATCTGGGTTGAGGGGCTGATCGCTTTAATATAAGTGGATACGCCTGCTGCTAATCCTCCACCGCCAATCGTGACGAGAAGCATATCAATAGCGGGTTCGCCACCTTCAATAATTTCTTTACCTACAGTTGCATTGCCGGCAACGATTCGAGCGTCATCAAAAGGATGGACGAACGGTAAGCCCTCCTCCTTACTGACTCGGACCGCCTCCGCATAAGCATCATCGAAGGTATCGCCGATTAATCGGATGTCGACTCTATCTCCACCGAACAGTCTTACTTGATTTATTTTTTGACGTGGTGTTGTTGCTGGCATATAAATGATTCCGGGGATGTCCAGCTTATGACAGGAAAATGCTACTCCTTGGGCATGGTTGCCTGCGCTGGCGCAGATGACTCCTTGACTACGTTCTTCCTCAGAGAGAGAGGCAATGAGGTTATAGGCACCGCGGATTTTGAAGGAGCGTACGACCTGTAAATCTTCTCGTTTCAAATAAACATTGCAGTCGAATTTGGCAGATAAGGCTTTATTGTGCTGCAGTGGAGTAGCGGTCACAACCTCCTGTAATACACGGTGAGCGGCCAGTATATCGGCAAGTGATACGAGCTCATTAGATGGTAAGCCAGACATATGAAAGCATCCTTTCTGGGGTAATATTTAATGGGATGTAAGTTTAAGTACATAAAAGGTGCGAATTGAAAAAGTGTGAACTAAAAAAACCGCCCCTATATAAGGGACGGATTGATATCCGTGGTACCACCCTAGTTCCTGGCGTTACAGTATGTATGCAACGTTAGGCGCTTGTGTGTCGTATAGTGTGTATACGACGTCCCATAACGGGGGAAACCGTCTGCGCTTATTCTTATTTCGGCGCCGCTTCTCGGGGAGGATATTGACCTAATCTTCAACCATCGGTTTTCAGCAAATCACCGACTCTCTGGAGATCGAAGGAATTCAGGTAATGTGGTCCCGTCAAGGAATGTACCTCCTGTTATACGCCTCCCAGCGAGGGAAGTCAATTGTTTGTTTTTATCTTTTTAAGCTTTTTTCAAAGGAGATTGTGTATGAAGAAATTATTTATTAGCTTATTTATACTTGTGTTTCTAGTCGTTATCGCGGGAGTCGGCGCCCTGTATTATATAAAACCCGATAGAGATATGGATTTATATTACCAGAATGTTCCTCTAAATAAGCGTGCTCTTGATATGGTTAAGCACCTGTCTCCGGAGCTTATTCTGACTGAAGCTGACATTATCAATCTGGCGAAAAAATCGATAGCGGACAACCCTCAGGTCGAGAAGGATGTACTGGTTACTGGTGCGAGCTTCACTTTAGATAGGGAGTTTCTGATTTCCGACTTAAATATCATTTGGAAAAATCGTGTTTCTGCAGGCATACAGGTCACCTACCGTCTTCACTGGGAAAGCCCGAACGTAATCGCAACGGCAGAAAAGGCCACTATGAAGGGAATAACGCTGCCTACTTCGATGTTCTCGGAAAGAATCATTCCAATCGGAAATGAGCTTCCCAAAATACTGAAAATTAAGGAGCTCGTTTGGGGCGATGGAGAGGTAAAGGTGCTGTTCAAAAAGCCGACATTTAAGGATTTGCAGGAGCTTATTGGTTAATGTGTTCTGAATAAGTAGCTGGAGGCTATAATGTATATCCTCTTGAAGTTAAGGAGATATTGTTCTGGCGTCCAGCCGTTTAATGAAGCGTCTGTCCTCAGGGTGGGGGGATGAATATCATGGAGAGACGGTTATTGTACTGGAGGAGGAAGTGGACAAGAAGAGGTATAAAACCTTAAAATTACCTAAAAAATGGATTTTGAGAATTGAAGGTGGGGAATATCTTCGTTATAATATAATCATCTGCGGAAAAACCACCTTTCTTATCTAAAAATTAAGGAAAGCGTTTACAATATTGCGTGGAATACGAAAAAATGGGGGGTGAATATTTTGAAGGATAGCGAACAAGTAAATAAAGATAGGGGGGATCGCTTTAAGTTTGAGAGGAGCAAGCTGCCTCGCAATGCTAAGGCAATTTGGGGGATAACTGCTACAGTTGTTTCTCTGCTAGGAATTATCGTTGTGCCAATAAGCGTATCTGCTGCAGGATCATTGGAAACATCGGCATCTCAGGTCAAGGTGGGAACCCTTCCACTTCTTGCTGCGCTTGGAGTTGGTATTGCTGTTGCCGTTGCTGCAGTAATCGCCTTTCTGCAGATGGCAGCCAGAGGCAAGGAGCTTAATGATTTATCAACTCATACAAATGAGGGGATTGAAGGCATTGAGGTGAGAGATGCTGAAGATCATGGTTCAGTAAATGATTCTGTCGATCCTGTCTGGGAAGATGAGGATGCAACAGATGATTCGGAGTATGAACATAACCCGTTGACAGACTATACGATTCCAACTACCCAGCTACTTGCGTATCCTGATCAAGCGGAGCTTGCGGACGATGGTGAGCCGAGGGTGTATGGAGTAGAGGGAGAGCATGCGGGTAATGGTTACCGTGTCTTAAACCGTCGGTTAACGTTTGGTCGAGATCCTAGGCAATGTGTCATTCTTTTTCCTTATGAGGCAGGTGAAATAAGCCGCCTTCACTGCACGCTAAGATATATGGAGGAGAGCAGGCTGTTTACGCTGGAGGATCATGGTTCTTCCAACGGTACTTTTCTTTCGAATGGAGAACGGATTCAGCCTGGAAAAAGGGTTGAGCTTCGTGCTGGAGATCGATTTTCTTTATCAGGTAATGATCATGTCTTCGAGGTTTTAGATGCGGTGAATTCATAACATAAACTTTACTTTCGTGGTAACAAGAGCCTAATGTTTTTTACTTTATCCCCCAGCCGAATAATGGTATAATGAACAAATGCAGGAACGTAATCCTTTATGGCAAGTAGCGGTGGAACAATCGAAACTTGAAGGAAGAACCCGATTTGGTTCTCCGGGTGGCGAATATCGCCTCCGTTCCGGGATTTGCGCCGGGTCGGAATCCATTCCACTGGGAGGGAATTGCATGGCCAAACGTAGCCACAATGAAGTTCAAGAAAGTTTGCGAGAACTGACTAGAATTTTCCGCCCCAAGGATCCGCGCAAGTTTGTTAAAGATTATATTCGTAAATACAGAATTACCGGTGGATATGAAGATGAGCTAACCATGCTCGTTGAACGCGAGCTTACTAAATTAAATTCTCCTGCTTCTTAATGCTGCGGAGAGAGAACCGACATGGAACAAAGGGGTTATCCAGTTCCTTGTCGGTTTTTTTTGGTAATTCAGCTTGTATAAGTTTCACTCTTATTCATATTTGAATAAACTCCGACATCAACATTATTTCGCTACCCACAAGACAGCGAAAACTGTTTATGTCATTTGGTGAACCTTGCACCAAGCATATCGCATCCAATTTGCATCTCACATACCGAGTCCTATCTCGCCCCCCGAATACCATCTAGCTTACATTACCCACTGCATCTCGCTTACCAAGTAACACTTCTCCTACAGTATCCCACTGGATCTGGCTTACTAAGTAACACCTCTTTACAGTATCCCACTGCATCTGGCTTACTAAGTAACACCTCTTTTACAGTATCCCAATGCATCTTGCTTACCGATTACCTTCTAAGCCTGCCGTATCTCACCGCATTCACATAATGAGTACACTCCGCCTGTAAGCATCCCACTGCAACTGGCATACTGATTACCTCCTAGCCTAACGTATCTCACTGCATTCACATAACGAGTACATTCGCCTGTAAGATCCCACTGCATCTGCATACCAAGTACCACCTAACCTACTGCAATCCAGCGCATCCACTATCGAGTACACTCTGCCTACAGTGTCCTGCATTGAAGATACTATGTGTAATTAGTTAACGAACTGTATTGAGCTTATTAGCCATTAAATGACTCCTTTTTTTGTCTAACGAACTGCTGTGGCGTTATTGAGTGATATATGGGAGGAACGAAGCTATTTTGCTGGATATAAGATGTCTGGAATTCGTTACAATATAAAACCACTAGATTTTGAGCAAATAAGAGCTGCTGGATTCGTTAGCCAGATGTTCCTGTTTCGTATGAAGGCCAGCATGTACATCCCCCGGTGCTCCATAAACTTATCTACAACGCGCACAGTATTGCATTTACCCTCCGTTGAATATAAATAGGAAGTAATAGGAGGTGGGATATTGTCGGCTAAAGGTGGACGCGGAATACCCATTCGTACGCATGATGAGCTTATCCAGATGGCAAAGGCGGGAAAGGTTGCAGCACAGCTTAGACGTGAACTGGGGAAGCGGGTAAGACCCGGCATATCTACTCTAGAGCTTAACGATTTTGCGGAACAATATATGCTCATGCATGGTGCTCAAGCCGCTCAGAAGGGCTTTCACGGCTATCCCTATGCCATATGTGCAGCGGTTAATGAATGTGTGTGCCATGGGATGCCGAATGAGCGGTTACTGCGCGACGGGGATCTTGTAACTTTGGATTTCGTTGTGGAACTGAATGGATGGATGGCAGATACAGCATGGACCTATGGTGTAGGCAACTTAACTGTAGACGCGGTGCGATTGCGCAAAGCTGCGTATCGAGCAATGGTAAATGGGATCGCTCAAGCGAGGTCTGGTAACACCATTGGTGATATAGCAGCCTCGGTAGTTGAGGTGGCCCAGGACGGTGCCTACGGAATTGTGAGTCAGTTTGGAGGGCATGGAATAGGGAGGACTATTCACGAGCAACCAGAGGTTTCTTTTGTTGGGAATGCTGGAACGGGGCGCAAACTGAAAGAGGGAATGGTCATTACAATTGAGCCTATACTCACAATTGGTTCTCCAGAAGTGTATATTGCGGAGGATGGCTGGACTGCTTTGACCGTGGAGGGCGGACTTGCCGCCCAATTCGAGCATACGGTCGCTATAACAGCGGCAGGACCAATCATTTTGACTAAATAAATAAAGCCTTATGCAGAGACCGAGTCGTGACCCGTGACTCTTCGGATTAGCGACCCGGCTGCTGCTTTTTGTTCAAGTACAAAGGCACTGGAATTGTGTTTCCCATCCCAAAGGTATATTTCACCAGTGTGTTGAATTCAGCGGTTAAAGGCGAGAGAGGCTTCTTAAGCCAAGCGACTTTGGCGAATTCAAGTGATTGATTGACATATTCCCGGTTAGCTGAGATGTGAACCTCTTGAGCGCGCTTAAATGAGCTTCGAACCGTATCCCCAATGACCTGCCTAAGCTCAGTGGATAAATCAGTATAGTCCTTATGAGAAAAATAGGAGTTATAAGGAGTTGACGCTTGACGGTTATCCCATTTTGAACTGCCAGTGCTTACGTTGTATACTCCTTCGGTCGTACCCGAATTGTCTTGCTCATGAGTTCTCGGACCACCTCGGGCTTCCGTTCCTGTAGCTGACCAGTCCGTCAGGATGGATACATAGGCATTCTTATCAGTTAAAAAAACAATTGCCGTATTAATACCAGGCAGAGCGGCAACCTTACTCGAAATAGCGGAGCTGTATTCAAAATAACGATTATCGTGCTGCTTGGGATTGTTAGTTAGTGAGCCGTAGGAGCGGACATGCATCATTTTCGGATCATTGGCGGCTCTGCTTGCATAATCATTGGAGCTTTTCTGAAAGTAGGATTTGTAATTGCATCCCATCTGGAGACTGAGTAATAAAGAAATCCCAATAAAGGCACATGAACGTATTACTGACATCGGACAACCTCCTCTAAACAATTAGTCATAAATGTAGGATTAACTGTCGATAGAAAAGTATGCACGAAGATAGCAGGAAGAGCCGCACATAATACCCGGAGTTATTGGTAAAAAGAAGGGGAGGGAATAAAAGACACAAAAGTTGAGACTATAAATGGATGATATGCCCATGGATCAGAGCAGCAAGGTTGTACAAGATCTCTTGAAATGCATGAAATCCTTACAGCGGCGGCGTTTTTGACAGTTATGAGAACAATTTGTGAACTGTTCTGTGAACATTGACAAACTGACAGATCAATCTTTATATTTATTAGAGTGTTTAAAGAGCGTTTGTTGTTTGGTTCAACATCCGTGTAATGTAGAGCTCTTTGTCATACAGGACAAGGAATTTCTATGAAAACGTCAAATTGGGGTTGATAAGATGAATCGGTGGCACGTAATGAAGCGGCTTCTTCCGCTGCTGACAGGTTTGGTGCTGCTTTTGTCGGCATGTGGAAGAGAAGACCTCTCGACTCTGAATCCGCAAGGACCAGTAGCTGAGAAACAATTAGATTTAATGAAACTTTCTATTGGTATCATGGCATTGGTCGTTGTTGTTGTTTTTGCTATCTGTATTTATGTTTTGATTCGCTTTCGCCGTCGCGCAGGTGACAAGACAATACCGAAGCAAGTCGAAGGAAACCACACGCTCGAAATCATTTGGACGGTTATTCCTCTTGTTCTGCTAGTTATTCTTGGTGTGCCAACGATCAATGATGTGTTTGGCTTGGCCAAAGATTACAGTAAAGACAAGAATGCTGTGCAAGTGAAAGTAACGGCACATCAGTATTGGTGGGAATTTGAGTATACGGATCTTGGAATTACAACAGCTCAGGAATTAATTGTTCCTACGGACAAAGTCATTTCTTTCGAGCTGGTATCAGCGGATGTTAAGCATTCCTTCTGGATACCATCTATCGGCGGAAAAATGGACACAAACCCTGGCGTAACAAACAGAATGTTTCTAGAGTTTCCTAAGGAAGGCGTTTTCCGGGGCAAGTGCGCGGAATTATGCGGAACCTCACATGCTCTAATGGACTTCAAAGCCAAAGCAGTTAGTCCAGAATCCTTTGCTCGTTGGGTTTCTGCAATGAAGGCTCCAGCGGTTATGCCAGCAGACGCTGAAATAGCGGAGAAATTCACTTCACAATGCTTAAGCTGTCATGCTGTCGGCGAGAATGGCGGTAGCGGTGCACCTAACCTAACGGGTATAGGCGGACGCCAAACAGTAGGCGGTATTCTTTATAACGATGAAGCTACTGCCGAGCAAAATCTTCATGACTGGATCACCGATCCTCAGAAATATAAGGTTGGTGCGGCGATGCCTAAGGCTTTAGACAATAGCTTAACTCCTGAAGAGGTAGCAAGCATTTCGAAGTACTTGGCTGAATATAAGCTGGACTATTAATCAAGCAGGAATTTAAGGAGGTACGTGGCCTTGGCAGCACATGGACACACAGTCAAGCGATATAGCGGCTTGATGGATTGGCTAACGACCGTCGATCATAAGAAGATCGGGATTCTGTATTTGATCGCAGGGCTGTTCTTCTTCCTTATCGGCGGTTTGGAAGCGATTCTAATTCGGGTTCAGCTCATGAAACCGATGAATGACGTCGTTTCCAGTGACACATTTAATGAATTAATAACGATGCACGGTACGACGATGATATTCTTGGCTGCTATGCCACTCTTGTTTGCCCTCATGAATGCGGTTATTCCGCTTCAGATCGGTGCACGTGACGTAGCGTTCCCTTTCTTGAACTCCCTTGGGTTCTGGACTTTCTTCTTCGGAGGATTGCTGTTAAACCTTAGCTGGTTTGCAGGGACTGTGCCAGATGCGGGTTGGACCTCCTATGTTCCGCTAGCAGGACCGAACTATAGCTCGGGTCACGGGGTCGATTATTACGTTATCGGTCTCCAAATTGCGGGTATTGGAACATTGCTCGGTGGTATTAACTTTATGGCGACAATTATTAATATGCGTGCGCCAGGATTGTCCTTCATGAGACTGCCAATGTTTACTTGGGCAATCTTCATTACTTCAGCGTTGATCGTGTTCGCGTTCCCAGCACTGACTGTTGGTCTGGTCGCGCTCATGTTCGATAGGCTATTCCAAGCCAACTTCTTTGAAGTCGGAAATGGGGGTAGCGGAGTATTATGGGAGCATATTTTCTGGGTGTTTGGTCATCCAGAGGTATATATACTTATCGTACCGGCGTTCGGTATTATTTCTGAAGTCGTAAGTACATTCTCTCGTAAACGTCTTTTTGGATACAGCTCCATGGTATTCGCAACTGTGCTGATTGCCTTCCTTGGATTCATGGTTTGGGCGCATCACATGTTCACGACAGGGCTTGGGCCTGTTGCCAACGGACTGTTCTCCATCGCTACGATGCTAATCGCGGTTCCTACTGGGGTAAAGATCTTTAACTGGCTCTTTACTTTATGGGGCGGATCGATTAAATTCACAACTGCAAACTTGTTTGCAATTGGATTTATCCCGACATTCGTAATGGGTGGAGTAACTGGGGTTATGTTGGCTTCTGCTCCAGCAGATTACCAGTATCACGATACTTACTTTGTAGTTGCCCATTTCCACTACGTTATCGTGGGTGGTTTGATATTCGGTATTTTCGCAGGTATGCACTACTGGTGGCCAAAAATGTTCGGTCGTATGCTGAACGAAACCATTGGTAAAATTACGTTCTGGACATTCTTTATTGGTTTCCATTTGACGTTCTTCATCCAGCATTTCTTGGGTCTACTCGGAATGCCGCGCCGTGTTTACACTTATTTAGGCGGTCAGGGCTACGACGATATGAACCTTATTAGTACAATTGGCGCATTCTTCATGGGTATTGGTACAATTGCATTCTTGCTGAACATCTTCATTACTTGGGCTAAACCGCGTAACGCAGCAGCCGATGCTTGGGAAGATGGACGTTCGCTTGAGTGGACAATTCCTTCACCTCCGCCAGAGTACAACTTCAAACAAGTTCCGCTCGTTCGCGGTTATGATGCTTGGTGGAAGGAAAAGATGGAAGGTAAGACGGCAATGACACCATCCGAACCAGTTGGATCGATTCATATGCCATCTCCATCGATTTTGCCACTAATTATGAGTATTGGATTATTTATTGCAGGGTTCGGATTTATGTATGATCGCCTTATCATTGGTGGTATTGGTTTAGCAATCACTTTAGGCTGCATGGTTGTCCGTTCCTTAATTGATGATCACGGGTTCCATATCGAACCTGAAGATCAGGATGAGGGGGTGAAGGCATGAGCTCACACGACCATACAGACGGAAAATTGCCACACGAGCCGGAAAAGGCAACCCTAGAAGCACGTAATAAGATTTTGGGATTCTGGATATTCCTTGGTGCGGAAACGGTCCTATTCGGAACCTTGTTCGCGGCGTACTTAGCTTTGCGTCATAATATCGGAGACGGTCCTTCTTCTGAAGAGCTGTTCCAGCTTCCAATGGTATTCGCAGCTACCATGCTGCTCTTGACTTCAAGCTTAACGAGCGTATTCGCCGTTCAAGCGTTGCATCATCACAATAAGAAGTCCATGCTGGGCTGGCTAATTGTGACAATCGTTCTTGGTCTTGTCTTCCTTGGACTAGAAATTTATGAGTTCAGAGAATATCTTCACGAGGGACATGGATTTACGACTAGTGCATTTAGCTCTTCATTCTATACACTAGTTGGTTTTCATGGAGCTCACGTTGCCTTCGGTGTAGTATGGATTGCTCTTGTTATCGGTCAAGTATTGAAAAAGGGATTGACGGTCGTTACCGCTCCCAAAGTATACATTTCCGCTATCTACTGGCATTTCATCGACGTTGTTTGGGTATTCATCTTCACCGTTGTTTATTTGATGGGAAAGGTGGCTGTTTAATCTTATGTCGAGCGACCATAACCATACAGCTTCTGGAGAAGAAACAAAGCGTCATAAGGTCGAAGGACCAAAGAAACACATTGTTGGATTTGTCATGTCGCTTGCACTTACAATCATTGCTTTTGCAGCCGTTTCTGCGGGAGAAATCAATGCGACATTCACTTACATTATTCTAGTAGCTATGGCTGTTGTTCAAGTGTTCATTCAGATGGCTTTCTGGATGCATATGAAGGACCGCGGACATATGTTCCCGATTATTGGGATCTTTGCCGGAATATTCGTCGTCTTAACGATGGTAGTCATGGCATTGTACTGGGTTTGGTGGTAAGGGAAGCAACGGAATTAAAGGAATAAATTGCAGAGAGGCGGGCCAAAATCCGACCTCTCTTTTTTTCACAATTAGTGGGTTTAGGTTTACTTGAACTAGGAGGTTGACGACTTATGTGGGGATTGGAATATTTCTCTTTTCGTGACTTATGGAGTCCGGTGTTCATGATTTTCATGATGGCGATTATTGTTTTATATACGTTCGTTATCGGTCCATGGAGACATCGATTTGCAGGAAGCCAGCCCGTGTCTATCCTTCGTCAATTGGCTTTCGTTTTATCGATAGTGCTACTATATTTGACGCAGGGCGGTCCGCTTAGCTTATTAGGACACCTGATGTTTACGTTCCATATGACCAATATGGCGATAGCATATATTGTTGTCCCGCCAATGTTGATATACGCTATACCGGATTGGCTATGGAGAAGGCTTTTCGCAGCTTCATTCTGGCGTGCACGTATTTTTCAATTTTTCATGAATCCAATCGTTAGCCTATTATTGTTTACCTTATTATTTTCTTTCTACCACATGCCAGCCAATCATGATTGGATTATGACGCATATTACTGTTCACAAGCTTTATTATATTTTACTCCTGCTATCCTCGTTAATAATGTGGTGGCATGTCTATTGTCCAATTCCGGAATGGAAACGGATGTCCAATCTGCTTACGCTAGGTTATATCTTTATGGGTGGGCTATTGCTAACTCCAGCCTGCGCGATGATTATTTTCGCAACTACACCCTTGTTCGGGGTATATAACGATCCAGAGATTTGGGTCAAAGCGATGGGCTACTGTATGTCTGGTGACCCTGCCGTATTGCTTAGTCAATTCGAGGGACCTTCCTTCTTTAATATGTTAAGTACTGAAGATGATCAGCAGCTTGGTGGAATCGTAATGAAGCTGGTGCAGGAATTCGTTAACGCGGCTGCGCTCTATACCGTATTCATGCAATGGTATCGCAGGGAACGTGCGCAAGAGGTTGATCCTACCCTTGAGCCCGTAGCAGTTAGTCCATTGAACGACACGGACAGATATCGTTAATGACATCGGGTATACGAATAGTTATTAACAATGTGTGACGGTGTGCCTAAACGTTTGAACTGAAGCTAGTGTACAGGTACAATAGGAACAAAGAAAGCTAGCAGTTATGAAGATAGAGCGGGTGAATGTTACATGTCGTGGTATGATATTTTTCCACTTGTCAGCACGTCTTTCATTCTAATCAGTGGAATTTTAGTAGCCATTGGTTGGCGGTTGATTATTAAGGGTAAGCGAGAAGCGCATGAAAAGGTCATGGTTGGAGCGGCTATAGCGGCTTCCTGTTTCTTCATTATCTATGTGTCTCGGACGATCTTTATCGGCAATACGATGTTTAATGGGCCTGAAAGCCTGAAGAATGTGTATTTGGCTTTCTTATTGTTTCACATCGTACTAGCGACTGTTGCTGCCGTTTTCGGGATCACTACGCTTACATTGGCTTATCGTAAGAATTTCGCAAAGCACCGCAAGTGGGGCAGGACAACTGCAAAGATCTGGTTTGCTACAGTGATTACGGGTGTCACGGTATATGTATTGTTGTATCTGTGCTACCCAGGTGGTCATACGAAGCCGGTTATCAATGCGATATTCGGTTAAGTAAGTTGAAGAAAGCTCATTGGACATTAAGCGTCCATGGGCTTTTTTTTATGTTCCAGGAAGTCTTGTTGCTCGAAAATATCGTATATCGCCCACTAATCGTGCCCGATCCAGACCTCGTTGCGCGAAAATATAGTACATCGCTCACCGATCACGCCTCAATCAGACCCCGTTGCTCGAAAATTTCGTACATTACCCATCAATCGCACCTCGACCAGCCCACGTTACTCGAAATATTCGAACAACACCACTCAATCGCGTCTCATCCAGCCCACGTTACTCGAAATATTCGAACAACAGCACTCAATCGCGTCTACTCCGGACCACGTTGCTCGAAATATTCGAACAACAGCACTCAATCGCGGCTCCTTCAGACCACGTTGCTCGAAATATTCGAACATCACCCCTCAATCGCGCCTCCTCCAGACCCCATTGCTCGAAAACATCGTACATCGGCCACCGATCGCGCCTCATCTAGACCTCGTTACTCGAAATATTCGAACAACACCCCTCAATCGCGTCTCATCCAGACCTCGTTACTCGAAATATTCGAACAACAGCACTCAATCGTGACTCATCCAAACTCCCCCAAGAACAGCGAGCAACCGGACAGACCAAAGTCATGTTATGAGCACTTGCTTAATATAGATAGGATGAACAGTTAAACCGGGAGTTCAGTTATTGTCGGAGAGGGTGAGCAGCATGCTGCATATTGTCGCTTGTATTAAGCAGGTGCCGGACACGAAGATCATTAAGATGAACCCGAAAACAAATACAATGGATCGGTCCAGTGCACCAGCAATACTGAATCCGTACGATGCACACGCGGTGGAGGAAGCGGTTAGGCTAAGAGCGCGTTATGGCGGAATCGTATCTGTTCTTACGATGGGTCCTCCCCCGGCAGTAAAAGCCATTCGAAAATGCATCGAGATTGGTGCAGACGAAGGTTATATGATTACGGATCGCGCTTTTGCGGGAGCAGATACGCTAGCGACTAGCTATACGTTAACGAAAGCACTAGAAAAGATCGGGGAGATCACTCCAATCGACCTGATCGTATGCGGCAAAATGACAATAGACGGTGATACAGGTCAAGTCGGTCCGGGAATTGCACGAAGATTGGATATGCCACCACTAACCTCGGTTAATAAGGTTACAGAGCTGAACAAAGCGGAGGGCTATGCGATTGTTCATCGAAAGCTGGAGGATGGATATGAGGTTATTCGTTCGACGCTACCTTGCTTGATCTCGGTTGAAAAGGAAATTAACGAGGTTCCTTATTCCTCGCTTCCTAATATGCTGAGGGCTGCTCGTTATCAGCCACATATCTGGTCGGTGAGCGATCTGAAAGACATCGACAAAACACAGCTCGGACTTAAAGGTTCACCTACAATAGTTAGCTCGGTATGGGCACCGAAGAAGCCTCAAGGTGGTCAATTGCTAGAGGGTGAGCCAAATGAGCAAATTCGCCAGCTGCTTGCCGTCATGCTAGAGCATAAAGAGTTGTTCGGTGCTACAGCTGGAGGTGGAGTCTCTTGAATATGGAGGATTATCGCGGGGTTTGGGTTTTTATTGAGGAGAAGGACGGAATTGTAGCTCCTGTATCGCTTGAGTTGCTTGGTGCAGGTAAATGGTTAGCCGAAAAAAGAAAAACAGAGCTTGCCGGTGTATTAATCGGAGAAAATGTTCAGGAGCTAGCACAGACGGTAGTCGAATATGGAGCAGACAAGGTTTATGTATACGATGATCCGATATATCGTTTCTACCGCACGGAAAGCTATATGAAAGCGATGCTCGCTTGTGTGGAAAAGTATAAACCAGAAATTTTACTCTATGGAGCTACCTCTACGGGCAAGGATTTAGCGAGCGCAGTGGCAACGGATCTTCCAACAGGGCTCACGGCAGATACAACACAGCTCGATGTTGAGGAGGATACTGGCTTATTATTAGCGAGTCGACCGGCTTTTGGCGGCAACATTATGGCAACGATATTGTGTAAGAAATATCGTCCACAGATGGCGACTGTTCGACCGAAAGTTATGAAAGCGCTGTCTCGAAATAACGGAGCCACTGGGGAATTCATTCATGAGAGTATCCCCATTAAGGAAGAGGACATCCGCACGAAGGTACTGGAAATCGTCCAGACAACGACGCAGCGAATACGTATAGATGAAGCCGACATTATCGTAGCAGGAGGCAAAGGATTGGGTGGGCCCCTAGGCTTTCAGGTTATTCATCAATTGGCAAACACACTAGGAGCGGTGGTGGGAGCTAGTAGGGATGTAGTGGAGGCTGGCTGGATCGGTCATCATCATCAAGTGGGGCAGACAGGGGCTACCGTAACTCCTAAGATTTATTTTGCTATAGGTATATCGGGCGCCATTCAGCATATCGTGGGGATGCAGAACTCCGGACTTATTATCGCAATCAACAAGGATCCCGCTGCTGCCATTTTCCAAGCTGCACATTATGGAATCGTAGGCGACGCGCTAACTATCGTACCTATGATAACCGAAGCTTTCAAAATTGCTTTAGGAAGAGAGGGAGAGGTCGATGCCAGAAAAGTTTGATGCTATCGTCGTAGGTGCGGGACCAGCTGGAATAGCCTGTGCATACGAGCTCGCTAAAGCAGGGGTTAGCGTATTGCTAATTGAAAGGGGAGAATATCCCGGATCTAAGAATGTAATGGGAGGTGTACTCTATCGCAAAATGATGGAGGAAATCGTGCCAGATTTCCATAAGGAGGCACCGCTTGAGCGCCCGATTGTGGAGCAAAGGTTTATGATGATGGATAAGGCATCAGCGATTACTTTCTGTTACAAAGGGATGGAGTGGGCAGAGGAGCCTTTTAACAATTTTACGGTGCTTCGAGCGAAATTTGATCAATGGTTTGCCTCCAAAGCGGTTGAAAAAGGGGCCTTACTCGTAAACGAGACGGTCGTATTGGAATGCATAGTGGAGGATGGGAAGGTTGTTGGGGTAAGAACGGATCGCCCAGATGGAGAGCTCCGAGCAGATGTTGTTGTGCTAGCAGATGGAGTTAATTCGTTGTTAGCCAAATCTCTCGGATTCCATAAGGAGTTCAGACCTGACGAGGTGGCACTAGCCACGATGGAGGTTCTGAAGCTAGATAAGAAAATTATTGAGGATCGTTTTAATCTGGAGGAAGGCCAAGGCTGTACGATCGAGCTGTTCGGAGATGCAACGAAGGGCATTCTTGGTACCGGGTTTCTGTATACCAATAAAGATACGCTAAGTATTGGTGTTGGAACGTTACTTTCCGGGCTGATTAAGCATAAGATAAAGCCTTACGAGCTAATGGAGTATGTCAAAACACATCCGATGATCCGTCCCTACATTCAAGGTGCTGAACCCCAAGAGTATCTTGCTCATCTTATACCGGAAGGGGGCTATCATTCTATACCGAAGGTAGTCGGCGCGGGAGTGTTAGTTGTCGGAGATGCGGCGCAGCTCGTAAATGCCATTCATCGCGAGGGCTCCAACATGGCGATGACCTCAGGCCGATTGGCTGCGGAGACAATTGTAGCTGCACGGGAGCGAGAGGATTTCTCCGAATCATCGCTAGATGAGTATCGTCAGCGGCTTATGGGCAGCTTTGTCGGCAAGGATATGAAGAAATACAAGGATGCTACTCATCATTTTGACAAATTCCCGCAATACTTCGACCAATACATTCCGATGATGAACAAGGCTGCCAGCCAGATGCTTACAGTAGATGGAGCTTCCAAACGGGAGAAGCAGAAGAAAATATGGCGGGATATTGGTCCAGTAAAGCAGAAATTCAAGATTGCCCGTGATCTGTTTCGGGCATGGAAGGTGATGAAGTAAATGAGTGAGCCGCAGCCAGCCTCTGACCCAAAGGCTAGCATTGAGGAAAAACAATATTTGCTTCGTTTTAACGCGGATACGCAATCTCACCTGCATGTGATGGACGCGGATGTTTGTATGACCAGCTGTCCGGACAAAATATGCACAATATTTTGCCCGGCTGAGGTGTACAAATGGGAGGAAATCCGCATGCATGTCGGTTATGAGGGCTGTCATGAATGCGGGAGCTGCCGGATTGGATGTCCACATCAAAATATTAAGTGGGTGTATCCAAAGGGTGGGCATGGTATCGTCTTTCGACTCGGGTGACAGGGGTGGGACGCAGGATGAAGGTTGGAGACCACGTTGTATATTTGCAGGATGGTAGTAAAGGTATCATCATGGAAATCCACGGTAACCTTTACCACATTATTTGGGAGGACCATTTTAGCAGCTGGGAAAATGGCGAAAGATTAAAGATCCAAGAAGCTTACTCGTGATTTCTGACGAGTAAGCTTTTATTATGGTTGGCGGAAGTTTGTAGCCACTAACGCTCAACCCCAGCCAAACCATGCTCATCGTAGCAAAACGCGACGATAACGAGATGAAACCCAGCCAAACCTTGCTCATCGTAGCAAAATGCGACGATGACGCTCCAAAAACTAACCAAGCCCTTCTCATCGTCGCAAAACGCAACGATAACGAGCCCAACCCCAGCCAAACCCTGCTCATCGTAGCAAAATGCGACGATGACGGTCCAAAACTAACCCAGCCTTGCTCATCGTCGCAAAACGCGACGATAACGAGCTCAACCCCGGCCAAGCCCCTCTCATCGTCGCAAAATGCGACGATAACGGGCTCAACCCCAACCAAGCCCAGCTCATCGTCGCAAAATGCAACGATAAGGAGCTTAAAACCAACCAAGCCCAGCTCATCGTCGCAAAATGCGACGGTAGCGATCTAATCTGAACCAACCCCGCGAAGCCCAGCTCATACATCTCCGTCACTGGGTGCTTAAACATATAGGGAGAGGAGTAGTTACCTGGGCGAGGGAGGTCACAATAGTACGTTAGTATGTTAACAAGCCAAAGCAGTAAATTTGCAGAGGGAGATGGGCCGCGGAGTATATGGGCATGCATAGAATGGTCGAATTTTGGGTGCTTAAACATATAGGGAGAGGAGTTGTTCCCGCGGGGAGGATGTCACAATCAATAGAAAGCTAGTTTGTTAACAAGCCATAGCATGTCAATTTGCAGGGGGAGATGTGCCGTGGAATGCATAGATAGGCTAAAAAGATCGAATTTTGGGTGTCTGAACATATAGCGAGGGGAATAGTATTTGGGGCGAGGATAGTATACAAAAGTGTGCGGATATGTTTATTGAACAGAGAGCTCCAATTTGCAGAATGGATGGGTGGTGGAATCCATAGATATGCATAAGGGGTCGAATTTTGATGTAATTTTGATGTAATTTGGATGAATAAGGATAGACGTTTTTCTTATTTCCTACTATAATACTATTGATTAATAGGAAATTATTCCTAAATTATAACAATATAGTGGAGGATGAGATAACGTGCAATGTACCCAATGCGGTCAGATCAATCAGTCAGCAAAATTTTGTGTGAAATGCGGTGCTAATTTACAAGCACAAGCAACATCGGAGGTAGCCTCAGCATCGGAAGCTGCAAGTAACCATTACCAACCTCCTGCACAACCATTTACCTTTCAGCAATCACCTATTCAACCAACTAATCATCAGCAACATACGACCCATCAGCAACCAGCGCGCCCTAACCAGCAGCTCGAGCAGGCGAAGCAAGTGAGCAAACAATATCTCTCTTATTTTCTTGAGGTATTGAAAAACCCAATCAGAACGGGACAAAACTCAACTGATGGGCACATGATCAATGGGATAATCACCCTTATATTATTTTCTCTTATTCTACCTTTGATTGGTTATATTCAATTGCGCTCAAGGGTGTCACGTTACGGTTTCGGATTAGCTGATCATATTTCATTCGGGGAAGTCGTAATTAAGAACTTTTTCATCCTATTTATTATCATCATGCTTATTAACTCTGTTATATTTCTAGTGCTTAAAGCTGGAACCACAGCTGTTAATTACCGGGAAGTGACCGCTAGATTCGGAACGCTCATGATTCCTGCTGTTGCCTTCTTCTTAATTGCCCTCATATTTTCATGGTTGAGTGATGGCTCTTATGTGCTATTGTTATCTATCGGTCTGGGAATGTTATCTTGGTTCGTTGCCGTATGTTTCGTCATTTACAGCTTTAAGAAGGATCAAACAAGCGGACTGGATGCTTTCTATGGCGTCATCATTACCTATGTTGTGACTTTTTATCTTATTAAACAGCTGGGAGACGTTATCTTTAATACTCTATCTGGGAGCACAGGAAGCTTCTTTAATTTCTAGAATATAAGAATTCATAAGAAATAGGTGATTACCATCGCTTCGACGCATTTCTGTAAAGAGTGCGGAACAAGGATGGAGGGCGAATATGCCTTCTGTCCGGAATGCGGAACCCCTATTGATGTAGGTGCTCCAAGTGCTCCGCAAAATGATCCAAGCCAGCCTCAAGCTGTAACGCCGCAAGTTCTCGAAACACCGTCGTCGGAAACCGAAACGCCGCAAGTTCCCACAACACCGTCGTCGGAAACCGAAACGCCGCAAGTTTCCACAACATCGCCGGCTTACATAACGCCAACAGTTGCTCAGCCGCCAAAGCCTTCTTTCGCGCTGACGAAGAAAGCCAAGGTTCTTATCGCGAGTGGGTTAGTCGTCATCCTGCTCCTAGCTGGTACTTATTTCCTAGGCAAGTATTTAACGGACGAGCAGCGTATTATCGAACGTTTTGAAAAATCGATAACGGATAAGAAGTCGGACAAGCTATTTAATCTGCTATCGGCATCCAATGAAGATATTAAATTCGAGCAGAAGACTGCCGACGGCATAATAAACCATTTAAGCTCCAATAGGGAAGATTTATTTACAGTCATAAACCAATTGAAGGATGAAGCCAAGCAGCTTAAGTCCGGTGATGAGGAAGCGTTCGCTGACAATACTGATGGGGCGTTCGTCTACTTACACAAGAAGGAAAAGAAGCGCTGGTTTCTCTATAACGATTATGAGTTGAAAATAAAGCGTTATATGATTCCGGTAGAGACAAACTACGAAGGTGCCAAGATTCTAATAGATGGCTCAGAGGCAGCTACTGCAAACGAAGCTGGCTCACGGATCGAGATAGGACCGTTCCTTCCGGGAGAGTATGAAATCAAGGCAGTTTATAAAGGCGAGTATACGACCCTAGAAAAAAAGTCCACAGTAGCTCTTTTCCCTATGAGCAGCTATAAGGATACAGTGGAGCTGATGTTAAAGGGTGAATTTATAGACGTTTACGCCAATTACAGTCAATCGCGTATTTTTATTAACGGTAAGGACATTGGTTTGGACGTGGGGGATGGGCAGAGAATCGGACCTATTGCTATTGATGGCTCTAACCTCATCTACGTAGAAGCAGAATATCCTTGGGGCAAGGTTCAGAGTGAGGAAATAGCTGTTAACTCGGATCAAATTGAGCTAAGTATTAATGCTCTAACCAAGAATGCCAAAGAGGATATTACGAATGCAGCCCACGATTTCGTCTACAGTATGGTAGATGCGTATAAGGCACGAGATACTAAACCTTTAAAGCATGTTCGTTCTGATCTGGTAGATTATTTCAAGGAATACTTCGTTGAAATGGTTAATAATGACCAGAGTTACTTAGGCGAGATTCATCGAATGACCTTCAATCCAGATAGCTTTAGAATTAATCAGTTAAGTGCAGATGAATACACTATTTCAGTTAAAGTTCAAATCGATCACAACGAATTATTTTACTACAAGGAATATACTCCGGATCCTGTAGCTGTAGAGGGTAAGAGCTTCAACCAGTATGATTTGCAATATGAAAATGGACAATGGGTTGTGATTGGCTGGGGCCCTGACTATGATACTGTAGGTACAGAGATGGAGGGTTCTTCTGAGTAATTAAATAAAGCCGTCCCTCGATATTTGAAGGGGCGGCTTTGTCGTTAATCTCTGGTCTCTTTCTTGGGCAGAGTGGATGGGGTGTAACGAGTGGCTATGAAATCCCGTTTATCGCGATACTCATTAGGGGTTATACCCGTAATATTCTTGAACACCTTGAAGAAGTATTTCTCGTCGGAGAAGCCGATTTTCGTCGCCACCTCGTAGATTTTGTATTGTGGGTTTTGCAGCAGCTCCTTGGATTTCTCAATCCTTAGCTTCTGTAAGTAGTGAATGAAATTAATGCCTGTTTTTTTCTTGAATAGCGTGCTGAAATAGCTAGGGTTCATAAAGATTTGATCAGCAGCAGAACGAAGTGTAATGTCCTGATCGTGATGCATCTCCATGTATTTAATAATGAAGGAGATGGCGTTGCTATCATAAGGAACCTTACGTGCTGCTGGACCCTTGGGAGTGTGAGTAAATGTAAATCTTTGTTTTACAAAATCGTTGAATGCATCCAGTGTAGTCGAGTTACGGTACATGCGGGTAAGGTCGGAGTGAGTCCGTGAATTCCAGTCCTGCTCTTCATCGGAGATGAATTCGGAATAGACAAGCAGATTGTAGATAGTATCCACAACAAAGCTAGGTGTAACCTCTTGCTGCTCTTGAATGAAACGAAACCAGCTGTTGAGTGCGTCAGGCAATACTCGAAGATTTCCTTCATGAAGAGCATTACGAATCGTCTGTAAGAAAACATTCGGAGCCACGGATGTCCTGCCAAGAGGTACAGTTTCTCTATAATAAAAGTGACGCGACCCTGGACGCAGCAATCTGAAGTCCAAGGCATATGCCGACTGCTCGATAGATCTAGGCAGCAGCTCCAACGCTTCGAAATAATCACTGATTCCGACTCTAAGAGCTTGTCTATCTTCTACACCACACTCTGTTAAAAGGCTGGCAAGAATAGAATGAATTTGCCGGTTACTTACCATCGTACTATCATCAGTTCCTAATAATAGCAGGATATAACGACTCTCCGACTCACAGGCAGCGTAAATCGTCATAGCTGGGTGACTCATTTGCGTTATTTGGTTGATTAGATTACTTATGTCTACCGTGCTATTACCAGCATAAATAGATGCAGTAGCCAGATAACGAGAGCTTATCAATAGATCCACTGAGGATAGAAGGGAAGGAATCTCAGATACAGCATGCTTCCCTTGGGCCATTTCAAGCAGAGCACGCTGTTGTCGTAGATTGGATGTTTCTTCAGCGGGTAAGCTTTTCGCAGCTTTTAATTCAGAGTCAAGCTGATTTATGAGCTTAGAAAGTGCATCGTATAGCTTTTTTTTCTTAATAGGCTTAAGTAAATATTCGTTTACACCAAGAGAGATAGCTTGCTGAGCATAAGAAAATTGCCCGTATCCGCTAAGTATGATGGATTTGGATTGAAGTTGAGCTTCAGCTAGATTACGAATGAGCGCCAAACCGTCTCCATTGTCCATTTTAATATCCGTCACGATGATTTCCACGTTCTGCTGCTTGGCAATCTCAAGTGCTTCTTTTCCACTAGCTGCCTCTAGAATGCATTCAATGGATAAATCCATCTCCTGAATGATTTTTCTAATTCCTGCCCGGATAATATCCTCGTCCTCCACGATAAGTAAACGATACATGTTTCACCTGACCTCCTCTATGTTGCCTGATCGATAGGTAGCGTTAATGTAACGATAGTTCCTTGCGCAGGCGAGCTTTCCACCGTTAGCCCTGAGGCTTGACCAAAGTAATAGAGAATACGGTCACTGACATTCGCCAGACCCACTCCATTAGACCGGCTTGGAGCTCCTTGTCCACCTTCGTTCTTAGAAGATGGATGGGATCTTAAATCGGGCTCAAGTGACAGCTGCTTCTGAATATGAGCCAGACGATGGGGATCTATGCCCCTACCGTTATCATGGACAGTGCATCTTAAGATCTGATCAGACATTTTTTCTATGGTGATTTCTATCCTAAAGCTACCCTGAAAATCCTTCATACCGTGCATAATGCAATTTTCCACTAGTGGCTGCAAGAGCAGGTTAGGAATTCGATAAGAGTGAAGATTTTCTGGAACTGTGCTATGCAAAGAAATTCGATTATTGTGCAGCAGATTCTGAATTTGCATGTAGTCTTGAATATGCTCAATTTCAGTTGCGAGAGTGACGGATTCCTTGCCGTTATAAATGTTGTATCTCATTATGCTTCCAAGGGCGGTAATGGCATCGGATAATTGGGGCTGATCACCAGTTTCAGCCATCATTCGAAGCGTCTCCAACGTGTTAAATAGGAAATGAGGGTTAATTTGAGCCTGCAAAGCACTCAGCTCGGCTTCCTTCTGCGATACAAGTGATTTATATACGCGGTTGACCAATTCGTCTATCTGTCCAGCCATGGAATTAATGTTTAAGGCCAGCCAATCGATTTCATCTTCTCCACGGACAGGAATTCGCACTTGGAAGTTACCATTCTGAATCTTTCGGACATGACTAACGATGGTTACGATTTTCTTGATTATTAGGCCTGCTAGCAAAAATGACAAACCAGCGAGCAGAATGGCGAGAAAGACGATGAGTGAAATAAACACGCTTTTGGTCTTCATCCAAGGTCCATCAATTTCAGAGTGCGGAACGAGTCCGACGAAGGAGGTTTGAAGACGCTCAATCGGTTTAATGACATAGCGGTACTTCGAACCATTGTAGGTTAAATCCCCGGCGCCTTCTATGGAAAGGTCAATATGTTGAAGAGTACTCTCCCTCATAACTTCTTGGGGTGAATAGGCTTCCTCCGTCGAACCTGACAGTATTTTCCCCTTCCAGTCAACGGCGATAACTTTGCCAGATTGCGATAAAGTCAAAGCGTTAGACCTGGAGAAAAAATGGCCAAGGTCGATCTCGAACTCCAAGTAAGAGGCCTCATCCGTAAAATCCTCATTAATGGGATAGAACATAGAGTAGACGGGAAGATTTGTTTTCTTGCCATAGGGATATTCCCTTTGGACATGCCAGTGCTCCCAGTAAGGATAAGTGGTCTGTATTTTCTCTTTCATTTCCTGAAACCAGCCTTGGTTAGAGTAAAGTGAAATAGGCAAAAAGAAATCGCTTTCAGGAAGAGTTTCGTTAACGGTGAAAAAACGGAAATCACCTATATCCTTATGTGTGGCCTCGAACCAGGACAGCAGAGACTGAATGGACGTATTCATAACCTCGATCAGCTCAGACTGATCATAATACCTCTTGAGTAGAGATTTCTTCAGGACGATGTTCGTTGAAATCAAGTAACCTGTTTTCTCAATATCATCGACATCGTTATTAACTGTCGCTTCTAGCTGACTCATAGCTTGCTCTATTAATTGAAGTCGCTCGCCACGAACGGGGACGATAACCTTGTTGTATATCCATACCCCACTGATGGATACAGGAATTAGAACAATTAAGATGTAGGAAAGAAATAGCTTCGACTTGAAGCTGAGCCTTCTAAATCGGTTTGGTAGCAGTCTAATCCTCATGATAGTTCACCCTATTTCATTGTAGGTGATGCCGTTTATTTCGTCTATATAGCTCTTATTCTCCGAATATAAGAGCTATAAATAGTCGACTAAACCTAAAAATATTCTCCTGATTTCATTTGAAAAAGCGCTTACAATTTATTAAAGGCTTCATCATATGACCAGCAGAGAGAAGGAAGGTGGATTTCAATTGCACCTCAACAAAACCAAAAAGATACGTAAATGGGATAACCAGCTGATTTTGCAGCTCATGATTTTGCCAGCTTTATTAACGTTATTGATTTTCAGTTACCTCCCGATGTTCGGGATTGTAATCGCATTTAAGGAGTACAATGTGCTCGATGGCTTGTTCGGTGGGAAATGGATCGGCTTTGAGCATTTCCGTGAAATGTTCGCCGACGATAGATTTCATAATGCATTGCGTAACACAATGGGGATGAGCTCAATTAAGCTGGTGCTTACATTTCTTGCTCCTGTTGCGTTTGCCCTCATTCTTAATGAAATTCCATTCGCCCGGTTTAAGAAGTGGACGCAGACATTAACGACATTGCCTCACTTTCTGTCCTACGTCATTATCGCCACGCTAACGATGATCTTTCTTGATCCGAAAGGGATTATCAACAATATTCTTCAGGGCTTGGGCATTATTAAACAACCAATTGAATTCCTGTCCGAATCCAGTCATTTCTGGACGATTGGTGCTTCGCTTGATCTGTGGCAGGAAACAGGCTGGGGAGCCATTATCTATTTGGCGGCGATAACCGGTATTAATACGGAAATATATGAAGCGGCTAAGGTTGATGGAGCGGGTCGGCTGCGGACGATCTGGCATATTAATCTGCCGGCGATTAAAGGAACTATTATGGTATTACTAATTTTGAATATCGGAAGCATCATTTATGGTGGCTCCAATTTCAATCAATCCTATTTGCTCGGCAATGTGTTTAACAGAGATACCTCTTATGTCCTGGGCTACTATACGCTCGACAATGGGCTGCTACAGATGCGTTATGCATTCGCTACAGCTGTCGATCTCTTTCAATCCTGCGTATCTCTTGTCCTGCTGCTTCTAGCCAATTGGGGTGCCAAAAAAATAAATGGAAGCAATATTTTCTAATCTGAGGGGTGAAGAACGGTATGAACGCGATCAAGCTGACATGGGAAGATAAGGCGGTCAACCTCACAGCGGTGCTAGTGTCCTTATTTCTCTTATTGGTAACCGCGTACCCGCTCTATTACGTTCTCATTAATTCACTGAATGACGGAGCGGACGCTGCGAGGGGACATATTTATTTCTATCCTAGAGTGTTTTCACTAGAAAACTACTCGATGGTATTTAAGCAAAATTATTTAATTACGGGCTTGGGAATGTCGTTGTTAAGGACGATTGTCGGAACACTTGCAGCCGTGTTAGTAACTTCTATGGCTGCATACGCGCTGACAAAGGAAAATCTTAAGTTTCGGAAGCTGTATATGATGCTTTCCATCGTAACGATGTATTTTTCCGGAGGATTAATTCCGTTGTACTTTGTTTTAGATGAATTCCATCTGTTAAATAACTTTCTTGTCTATATACTGCCTTCCCTGTTTACTTTCTTTCATTGCCTATTGTTTATGGCTTTTTTCAGAGAGCTGCCGAAGGAATTGTATGAATCCGCCTATATGGATGGAGCTAATGACCTGTTTATCTTTTTCAAAATTGTCATTCCACTCTCCATGCCCGTATTTGCGACTATATCGTTATTCGCAGGGGTTAACCACTGGAACGATTATTTCATTCCATCCTTCTTCATCTCCAATGAAAGCTTACAGACGCTACCGGTTATTCTAATTCGTTTGCTTTCTTTGAATGAGGCTCAGCAGCAAATTCAGCAATACTTAGGTAATCATCAGTCGAAGGTCACAATGGAGTCTCTGCGCTACGCTACTTTATTCGTCTCGGTATTGCCGATTACGTTGCTGTATCCCCTGGTTCAGCGCTTTTTCGTAAAAGGTATGCTTGTCGGTTCTATTAAGGCTTAGCTCTCTGTTATTAGCTTGCTGGCTTCCTTGGAGGCTCGCAAGTTAAAATATAAAAAGATACCTAGGAGGTCATACCGAATGAGAAAGATAAAACAGAGCCTTTCATTGGTTGTATGCATGTTACTGGTTATGAGTGTATTAGCAGCGTGTTCTTCAAGTAATAAGGAAAAAGACAACTCAACTCCGGCTCCATCAACAGGTACCGAATCAGCAAGCCCAACGTCCGAAGCTTCGCCTGGAGAAGTATCAACTGATCCAATCTCATTCGACATGTTCGTCAATTTCTCTTGGTACTCTCTAAGCTGGGCTGATCCAGCAGCTAAAAGCATTACATCGAAAACAGGTGTAACTCTTAACATCACAAAGCCAGTATCTGATGATAATCAGAAAATGAATATTATGCTGTCCAATAGGCAGCTTCCTGACTTTGTGTTGCTTGATAAGACGGATCCTGCGCTTCAACGGATGATTGAAGGCGGATTGCTCTATTCACTGGAAGAGCTTATCGATCAATATGCGCCGGAAATGAGAGATGTTCTACCTAAGGAAGCCTTGGCTAACTATAAAGCAGCGGACGGAAAAACCTATGCGCTTGTCAGCTTTATTGAAGGAGAGCAATACGTAGAAGCGGCGAAGAAATATAATGCACTTGTTGGGTCTAATCAGCCGACTTGGTCCATTCGCCAAGACTATTGGGAAGAGATTGGCAAGCCTGATATTAGCAATCCAGATGCTTATATTGCTGCTATGGAGCAGATTAAGGCTAAGCATAAAAACAAAATCGGCTTCTATACGAACGCCAATAACGTTCCTAACGCTAAGCATTTGAACGTATCCGCTATCGTTGGTCTGGGTACTGCCAATCAGTTCGGTGTACAGCCTCTCATTAAGGAAGGCGATGCCCTTAAGTCTGGGTTGAGAAGCACCGAGTACCAGAATGTCATTAAGTTTCTAAACAAGCTATCGACTAAAGGAATTCTGACTAAGGATTCATTCATTGATACGAAGGACATTTTCACGCAAAAAATTAATAACGGCGATGCTGTATCCTACGCCTTTACGATTGGTGACGGAACAAAGGTGCCTGCTGATAATTCGAGCACTTCCTATGCAGTCATGGCACCATTCGACTCGTATAAGCAGGTTCGTGATGGAAGCGGCTGGACAGCCATTGCCATTCCTAAGACGAATAAAGATCCTAAGAGAGCGATACAGTTCCTATCCTTCCTTTCCTCAGAAGAAGGTCATAAGCTGACCAAATGGGGTGTAGAAGGGGACACTTACGTTGATGCTGCACAAGGTCCGCACTACCATATGGTTGATGGCAAAGCGACTTACTTACCAGCTTATTGGGCTGATAAGCAGAAAGACTGGAATGGCGTAGCTGAGAAGAATGGTCTATCAGAATACTGGTTAACCGCTAACTCAACATGGTGGAATGGACCAGAATGGGATGCGACTGACAAGAGCTTCATTGAGTATAACAAGATGTTTGGCGATCATATTAGCTACGATCCAACATTAGTCGGGTTGGAATTGGAGCCTACTAGTAAGCTTGGCATCATGGAGAAGAAAATTATCGATCTATATGCTAGCTACTATTCCAAAATTATTTTTGCTAAGGATGAGGCTGCTGCTTTAGCTTTATATGCAGAATTCATCGAGAAAGCAGATAAGGTCGGGCTAGCAGAAATTGAGCAAGCTTGGACGGATACGTATAAGGCTAAAATGGCTAACCGATAATTGGGGGATTCAGAATGGAACGCATACAAGAGCATTCTTATACCATTGACGGTGTGCCTTTAGGAGCGAGCTCTTCCTTAACGACAGTTAAGGAAGAGGAGGGTCTCGATCGGGTTATTATCGAGCTCAGCTTTCCAGAAGAGGTCGTTCCACCTGTTATTAAGCTGTCATGGTTACATCCCATTCATGATATCCAGCATTTCTGGCATCCAGGCTCCGGACGTAACCGAGGGTTATCGGCGGACTGGGCCTCAGGTATAAAGACAAGGGCAACCTACAATGCCCCTGTCGGCTGCCTGTTTAACAATACGGGTAGAAATCGCTTAACGTTCGCTTTCTCAGACGCCTTAAATCCCCTGCTTCTCAAGGCAGGGGTGAATGAGGAAACAGCTGTTTTTAAGTGTGAAGTTGCCTTATTCGGAGAGCAAGCAGCTCCAATCAAGAGTTATCGCGCAGAGCTAACTGTTGATACTCGTGATATTCCCTATTACGATGCATTGGCTGCGGTTGAACAATGGTGGAGTGCTATGCCGGGCTATGAGCCTGCAATTGTTCCAGAATCTGCATTAGTGCCTATGTACTCTACGTGGTACAGCTTCCATCAGCAATTATCGCCGCAAGAGATAGAGAACCAATGCAAGCTAGCCTATGAGTTAGGCTGCGGGGCAGTAATTGTCGACGATGGCTGGCAAACCTCTGATAATAACAGAGGATATGCCTATTGCGGGGATTGGGAGGTTAGCGAGGATAAGCTACCAGCTATGAAGGAGCACGTTGCGCGTGTTCATGAGCTGGGCATGGATTACTTGCTATGGTACTCGGTTCCTTTTGTAGGTAAGCAAAGTCGCGTATGGCAAAGCTTGCAGGATAAAATGCTCTATGTGAATGAGGAGTTAGGCGCGGGCATTGTAGATCCAAGATACCCAGAGGTTAGGGAATATTTACTCCATACTTATGAGCAGGCGGTTAAAGATTGGGATTTGGACGGATTAAAGCTAGACTTCGTTGATACGTTCAGATTGCCTGACCGTACCGAAGTTGTGGGAGAAGGGCGGACGATACTCCAAATCCAACCGGAAATGGACTACAGCTCTGTCCCTGAAGCAGTGGATCGATTATTGAGTGATGTCATCACTCGATTGCAGGCTATCAAGCCTTCTATTCTAATCGAATTTAGACAGAGCTACACGGGTCCTCTGATGCGCAAATACGGCAATATTTTCCGAGCGACGGATTGCCCAAGTGACTCGCTGACCAATCGTGTTCGAACTCTGGATTTAAGGCTTATCTCAGGGAATACAGCTATCCACTCGGATATGATCATGTGGCATCCACAGGAGGCGGTGGCATCAGCCGCCTTACAGATCATCAATGTACTATTTTCGGTGCCACAAATTTCGGTGCGTATCGACCAATTACCGGCTGATCATCAGGAGATGCTAGCATTCTGGTTAAGGTTCTGGAAGGAACATCGTGACGTGCTGCTTGAAGGGCGACTTGAGCCTGAACATCCAGAAATGCTCTTCCCACTCGTCAAAGCCTCTAAGGAGAAGCAAACATTGATCGCATTCTATACTCGAAGCATTGTGAGCTTGGAGCAGGACGATATCTCTTATACGATCGTTAATGGAACTTTGTACGAAAGCATGGTTATAGACGTTCGGGCAGAACTAGGTGAACGGACCCTGAGGATACAGAACTGTATGGGCGTAATCGTATCGGAGAGTAAGCGGCAGTTAGGTAAAGGGCTACATGAAATCGCAGTTCCGCCAGCAGGCTTATTCTCGATAGTAAAGTAATTTAAGCGGGAGAGGATGTAAGCGATGTCCGGGATTTGGGACGCGACAGCGTTCGGGATTGAACCCGATACAGGAGCTGATGTCACCGATCGTATAAGGCTGTTTGTACAAGAAGGGTTGGCGAACGGAGCTCATACGTTTCAATTCAAGCCTGGGCGGTATGATATTGCAGACGACAAAGCCATTCATGATTGGGAAGCTTTTATGGTTGGGCAAGGCAATTGGGATTTAAACGAAAATACAGATCAGAAAAATGTACTCATTCATGTGGATGGTGTGGAGCGAATTGTTCTTGATTTCCACGGCTCGAGCTTGATATTTCATGGTTTAATTCAGCCCTTCTCCTTCAAAGGATGTAAGGAAGTTGTCTTACGTAATGTCTTCATAGACTGGGCCATACCCTTGTTCGCGCAAGGGGAAATCGTATCCGTTAATAGCAGCGGAATGGACATTCAGTTTGAATCAGAATATCCCGTTCAATCCGGAGTTCCCATTGCGGCTATGCTGAGTTATGCTCCCGAGAGCCCACATCCATTGCTCGGTAAGATTGATTGGTTTCATGTAGTAGAAAGCACAGAGCTAATTGCCCCGCAGAAATTGCGAGTGATATTGAAGGAGCAGGCTCGTTCACGAATGGTAGAAAAAGATGGTAGGGCTGCACCTGTAGTAGGAATGCATCTACTCGTTCGTCACCTTATGAACTATAAGGCTGCATTCTTATTCTATCAATGTGACCGAGTTGTTATGGATCGGGTAACGATTTATGCGGTACCAGGCATGGGAGTCATCGGGCATGGCTGTGGCGATGTCACAATGCACCGTTTGCGTATAGCAAGAAAGCCGGGGAGTAACCGGGTCATGAGTGTTAACGCAGATGCAACGCACTTTATCGGCTGTTTCGGGACAATTGAATTCGACGATTGTCTGTTCGAAGGAATGGGCGATGACGCAACTAATGTGCATGGCTTTTATTACAGTATTAGAGGAATTAGTAAGGATAGGGAATTGATATGTCGTATTAACACTGACATTCAGTCCGAGTATCCGGAAATTCCAGCGGTCGGTGATGTTATAGAGTTTACCCGTCGGACTACGCTGAAGCCTTACAAGACTTTAACAGTCAGCGGTGTTGAGGTATTCCCAAGTGGAGAAATAGTATTAAGCTTTAATAAAGATTTACCGGAGGGGCTAGAGGTATGGGATCTGTTGGCCAATGTCTCTAGAATGGCTTCGCTACGTTTCCGAAATAGCATCGTTCGGAATAATCGGGCTCGAGCTATCCTTGTCCAGACTCGTGATGTCATTATTTCGGATAATACCTTTGACCATTGCACCGGAACTGCTATCCATGTTAATTGTGCTGAAGGATGGAAGGAGTCGGTGTGCACGGATAATGTAACGGTAACGAGGAACCAGTTTCTATCCTGCGGCTTAGGAGCGGGAGCTTACAAGCAAGCATCGGCATTAGTGCTTATGACGGAAAGTGAGTCCTCGGAGGGGGGGGTTCACCGTAACTTCACCTTTACCGATAATTTTATTTATGGCAATGGTGTCACAGGAATCGACCTAAGCTCCTTAAGCGGCGGACTTGTGCGTGGCAATCGATTTAAGGCTGTAAGTGAGGCCGTTCGTATTCATTCCGAGACTTGTGAGCAGATAGTTGTAGAGTGAATGAGACTGGGTAAGGGTATGACGGGAATTAAGGTTTTGAGTAATATTGGTTCCACCTTCATTGGGGGGCTGACGATTTAAGAAGGACTTAAAACAGACCAAGTAGAAAGTTGACTTGGTCTGTTTTTTTCTATAAAGATGGCATTATCCTATTAGTTGTATTTCTCCACCAACCGGAGAAATCGGGGCATTAACTATAGAAAGTATTGTTAATGCTCCACCAACCGGGGAAATCGGGGCATTAACTATAGAAATTATGGTTAATGCTCCACCAACCAGAGAAATCAGAGCATTAACTATAGAAAGTATGGTTAATGCTCCACCAACCGGGGAAATCGGGGCATTAACTATAGAAAGTATGGTTAATGCTCCACCAACCGGGGAAATCGGAGTATTAACTATAGAAAGTATGGTTAATGCTCCACCAGCCGGCGAAATCGGAGCATTAACTATAGAAAGTATGGTTAATGCTCCACCAACCGGGAAAATCGGGGCATTAACTATAGAAAGTATGGTTAATGCTCCACCAACTGGCGAAATCGGAGCATTAACTATAGAAAGTATGGTTAATGCTCGACCAACTGGCGAAATCGGAGCATTAACTATAGAAAGTATGGTTAATGCTCCACCAACCGGAGAAATCGGAGCATTAGCTATAGAAAGTATGGTTAATGTCCCACCAACCGGAGAAATCGGAGCATTAACTATAGAAAGTATGGTTAATGCTCCACCAACCGGAGAAATCGGAGAGTTAACTATAGAAAGTATGGTTAATGCTCCACTTGACGCCAGAACTGGAGCAATGGCTAGGTGTTTAACAGGTTGAAGATTGTAGGAAGATCTTTACTAAGATAAGGTTTTGAATTTATTTACCTGCTATAAAAGTTAAGTTCATAATAAATGCAACTATTTTACAATTTTACCTGTCTTATATAGTGTGAATCTTAATTTTCCACCAATAGTTTTTGGGTAATTAGCGAGTAGTACCAGTTTTACAACGGGTCGAACTGAGAAGGGGAATGTGTTTGTTATGGCGAATATTATTCGAAAAAAGTTTGTACTTGTTTTTTTGCTTTTCGTCTTGGTCGCCACAACGCTCTATTTCTATGATGATAAACCTCAATCAACTCAGAATGAAAATGTTGCGAATATCAATGCACCTTCGGATGATTTTACGAAAAGGGTAGGAAATATTCACGGACTATTAGAGGTATTACCATTTAATGAAATGGTTAAAAAATCGGATAAAATTGTTAAAGTGAAAATCAATAGCAAATTAAAGGAAATCAATGAGCCCTCTGCAAAGACAATATTCGAAGCTGAGGTGATTAATGATATCTACTCAAAAGACAATGATGGAATTAGAAAAATAAATATAATGCAGGCTGGAAATAGTCAGTGGTCGTTCAATAACAATCCGTTATTTGCCCCTGGAGATGTTTATGTTTTATTTCTCAAAAAAACAGTCAAATTCGATCTAGAAAATACTTACTGGCTCATCGGTGAGGAAACAAGTGTTTTTGAACAGGTAGATTCGAATACGCTAATTAAATGGTCTCACCCAGAACCGGAACTAGGGTCGATTTCAGATCAGAAATTAATAGACAAATGGGTAGAAAAAGATGAGAGATTCAATAAAGATATTCAGACTGTAACTGAGTCCGATTTATTAGAGATAACCAACAAGATATTAGGACAGGAGGAGAAAAAATGAAAACAACACTAAATGTAATTAAATTATTAATCATGACGGTAATAATAAAAAGGTCAGCCAAAACCTCTGGCTGACCTAGCTTCCTATTTCGGCTCCTCGCGGAACTGGCTCAGAAATTGCTTAGGAATGTCTGTCTCGAAACGCATTACCTGACCCGATGTTGGGTGCTCGAAGGCGAGAACACGGGCATGAAGGCCCAGCCTAGAGAATGGCTTTGTTTTGGAGCCGTATTTCTTATCACTAGCGATCGGATGCCCTAAATCCTGCATGTGGACGCGGATTTGGTTTTTACGGCCGGTTTCCAGATGAACCTCTAGCAGAGAGTAGTTACGGTTGGCCTGAATAACCTTGTAGTGGGTAACTGCATGCTGGCCATCATTCGGTGTAAAGCTGGAGTACATTTTTAGCGTTGACGTTTCTTTAAGCCAGGAAGAAATCGTGCCTTGCGTTTTCTTGACCATTCCTTCAACGAGCGCGACATACATGCGTTCCTTCACGATATCCTTCCAGCCATCCTGCATCTTCTGCTGGACTCTTTCACTTTTGGCGAAAATCATGACACCAGACGTATCCCGATCTAGACGATGCAACACGAATATGCGATTTTTAGGATCATGCAGTCGAACATGGGCCGTTAGCTGGCGGTAAGCAGTCAGCTCGGTTTCTTTTTCAGTTGCAATAGACAGCAGCCCAGTATCCTTATTAATAACGATGAGATCATCGTCCTCGAACAAAATCTTAAGGCCAACTAGCACTGGAGCTACTGTTGTCCGGTCTTTGCGAATAGTAACGATCTGTCCTGGCTTGAGTGGGTGATTGTATAGCTTCTCCACCCGATCATCGACTGACACCTGACCATGGGCAAGCAAGGATTTAATGGAGTTCCGTCCTTGAGGCGAGAGCTTGTCTAGTAAGAACAGTAACAGTTCTCCGCCCTCAGTAACCTTGAATTGCTTCGGTGGTGTTTGATTCCGGTTAAAAGTCCCGCCTTGGGGACGTTTTGTTTTATTGTTGCTTCTCATTAGTGTATATGTTCCTTTCGCTTGCGTACGCAGTTGTTTAAATTATAACCTATTTATTCGTGTTGAAGTAAATTTCTCCAACCTTATTGACGCAAATAGATGAGCAGTGTATAGTGTGTATATGGATATACACACATGAACAGTGTGCACAGGAGGAAGTTGTTATGACCCAGCGGCAAGCTCTTAAATACATTGGTGTCTATCTATGGAAACGTGAGCGCCTCGGATTTCTTTTTACATTCATTTTCGCGATTTATCTGGGTTCGATTAATAGTGCTAGTATAAATGGCTCCTTGGGAGATGAAGAGATCCCCAAAGTTCTCAACGCTTTAATGGATTGGTTGTACTTAACGATGTTCCCTATATTTGGATTGGCGATGAATAAATCAATCTTAGCCATGTGGCGCGATGATCACTATTCTAAACGGCTTGCCCAATTACGTACAATGCCAATCCCCCTTGCTTCGATTGTACAGGCAAGATTTTTACAGACAGCATTTACAATGCCAGTTATCGGTACTGTCTTTATTATCACGCAATACCTTCTATCACCTAACCTTAGGGATGCAGTTTCTCCAATGCAATTGCTGGTGGTCGACATAATCTGGATAGCTTATTCCTTAATTATTAACGCTTTGTATATATGGTTTGAATTAGGCTTTAAGGGTAAAAGGTATGTTCAGTTTTATTTAGGATTCATGTTATTCATGGCCATTATATGCGCGATTCTTACCCTACAAGGCGTCTATTTAGTTCATGAGGTGCTTTGGATTGTTTTAGAAGGCTACAGTGCAGTTGCGATTGCTTTGTTAGTAATAGTGGCGATTGTGGTGATCTGGATGTGCTATCGAGCAACGATTAGTCGTGTAAGAACAAGATCAATGACTTTCTAGTACGATCAGAAAGTATAAATTTCAATGTCTTTAGCCTCATCTGATCTCTCGATACAAACGTTTACGACCGTCCCAAGGACGGCGAAGCCGTTTTACTTGTTGTAATAAGGAATACTGAAGAATCGAGGTGAGCTTGTGTGGCTGCCGATACGAATAGACGAACAACGGCCTGAGCCGCTCTACCATCAGATAGAAGTGCAGCTTCGCGGGCTCATACTCGGCGGACAGCTTGAGGAAGGAACGTTGCTTCCCTCGCTTCGCGAGCTGGCTATATCGCTCAAGTGCAGTGCTATTACGGTTCGAAGAGTTTATCAGGATTTGGAAAATGAAGGGTTGATCCGAACACGCCAAGGCACGGGAACCTTCGTTGCTGGTGTAGCGACGATTGCAAAGGATGAGCATCGCTTGGAGCGTGCGACTGAGGAGCTTGAACGAGCGGTTGACGCAGCTTTGCAGCTGCATTGTAAGATCGAGGAGCTTGAGGATATTTTTCAGACCATTATTCAGAGAAAAGCAGCTGAAAGGAAGGGGGATATCACATGACGGTAACTGATACGGAAATCGCAATTTCGTTGCAAGGGATTAAGCTTCAACATGATAAATTCGTTCTAGGGCCTCTGCAATGTGAAATCCCTCGCGGAATGGTTACAGCTATCGTGGGTCCTAATGGATCTGGGAAGAGCACCCTGTTCAGAATGCTGCTAGGATTGGAGCCGATCCAAGAGGGAACGGCAGAAGTATTAGGAGTACATCTGAATAGTAATCAAGACGATAGTTATAAATCAAAAATAGGCTTCTTGGCCGAAGGTCCAAATAGTAATGACAATAATCGTAGTGCCGATGAGATAGCCCAATTCGTTTCTTATTGGTATCCCGGTTGGGACTTTGAGCGTTACCGCAAGCTGCTGCGTCATTTTGACGTAGATGGCAGTGTTAAATTTTCTAAGCTATCCAAAGGGATGCGCCGTAAGGCGGAGCTTTCCATCACGTTAGCGCATGAACCGGAATTGCTTTTGTTGGATGAACCCTCATCAGGGCTTGATCCTTTTGCTTGGAAAAAGTTACTTGAAGAGCTGCAACGCTATATGGAGCAGGGAAATCGAACATTGATTCTCGCTACTCATGTTATGGACGAAATTCGGCGATTGGCTGATTACATCCTGTTCCTCTATCGTGGTCGAGTTCTTGGTTTATACGAGAAGGATCGTTTAGTGGACGATTGGCGAACGATAGTCATTCAGCAGCCTGCTGCGAATTCTGGTCTTGAGCTGCTGCAGCGGACACCTGGTCTGCAGGGCTTGACTGAAGCGGGTCCTGGCGTATACCGACTTGAGGTTAATGAACCCGAGCAAGGAGAAGCATATTGTCGTTCTTGTGGGCTTCAGGTGCTGGCTGTCCAGCGTATGGAGCTAGAAGATATATTGAGCTGTTTAATTCGGAAGGAGGAAGCTAGAAGATGAATTCTCTTAAAGTAGACCACATTATTAAAAATTATGGTGAAAAAACGGCAGTAAACAGCCTTAGCTTCGACGTTTCGGAGGGTGAGATTTACGGATTGCTGGGAGCTAATGGTGCCGGCAAAACGACGACAATGCGTATGATATTGGGACTTATTTATCCGGATAAGGGTGATATTCGCTACCTTGGTAAGCCTTACAGTCATGAGCAGCTCAGTATGCTAGGTTATTTGCCCGAGGAAAGAGGCATGTATCCCAAGATTAAAGTGAGTGACCAGATCATCTATCTAGCCCAGCTGCGCGGGATGTCTCGCAAGGACGCCGACCGGAATTTAAAGGTATGGCTGGATAAGTTCCAAGTACCCGAATATTACAACAAGAAGGTTGAAGAGCTTTCTAAAGGGAATCAACAGAAAATCCAGTTTATCGCAGCCGTTATTCATAACCCACGTATTTTGATTCTTGATGAAGCGTTCAGCGGACTAGATCCGGTTAACGTGGAATTGCTGAAATCGACAGTTAAAGAGCTTCGCGATGGGGGCACTAGCATTGTGTTCTCCACTCATCGTATGGAGCACGTTGAAGAGCTTTGCCGCAATATAACAATCATGCATAAGTCTAATCCGGTGCTGCAAGGACCGATAAAGGATATTAAGAAGAAATTCCCGCAGGAGAGAGTTGTCGTTGCGGCGGATGGAGCTATTGCGGGATTGGAATCGTTAGCAGGAGTAAGACAGGTCATTCGGCATGAGCATGGTGGTTACGAGCTGAAGGTTAGCACACCGGAAGCGGGTCAACTGATCCTTCAGCATGCTTTATCACAAGGACCGATTACTCGATTCGAAGTAATGGAACCGACATTGAACGAAATCTTCATTAAGACGGTAGGTGAGAGCAATGAATAATAGCTTATGGACAGTAATGGCGTTTACAATACGCAACAAGATTCGCAGCAAATCCTTCATCATTATGACGGTTGTTTTAGCGATATTACTTATCGTGGTTGGAAATCTTCCCTACTTAATCGAAAAGCTTGGCGGCAGTGACAAGGCGACTCGTGTTGGTTACGCTGAAGGCCAGCAGCCGGAAATCGTGCAAGGGATCAAGGACTACTATAAGCTACTTCCTGAACCAGCAGTTGAGCTCGTGTCCATTGATTCAAGTGAGCAATTAAAGGCAGCTTTGGAAAAAGGGGATATTGGAGGCTTTCTCACCTTCACAGACGACTCAGCGAAAGGGTTCCCTAAAGTCACCTACAATGCGAAGAGCGCCTTCTCAGGAGGAACCTCATCCTCTTTAACTGCAGCACTTCAGTCTGTGAAGATAGATAAAATTATTAAGGATGCCGGAATGTCCGATGAACAGAAGAGGCAGCTTTCGGAGCCGATATTGCTCGATACTCAGAAGGTCAGCTTTTCGAATGAGAAGGGCAAAACAGAGGAAGAGCAAGGAATGGCTATCGGTCTGACTTATGCAATGATTATTCTACTGTTCATGGCTGTTATGATTAGCGGACAATTGATCGCTACCGAGATCACGGCCGAGAAAAGCTCTCGTGTCATGGAAATCATCGTGACGAGCGTATCTCCACTTAAGCAGATGTGGGGTAAAATAATCGGTACATTCGTTGTAGCCATCGTCCAGATTGTTGTTCTTGTTGGAGCACTCGTTGTTAATTTATTGTCGCCTCAGAATTCGGAGCCCTTAAGCAAGCTTGGTATTGATTTGAAATCTGTTGCTCCCGAACTTCTTATCTATGCGATATTATTCTATCTAGCAGGATTCTTCCTATACGCAACATTATTCGCAGCAGTTGGTTCCATCGTTAGCCGTACAGAGGATCTCGGTCAAGCTTTACTACCGGTTACAATGCTTACTCTTGTCGGTTTCTATATTGCGATGTTCGGACTCAACCAACCTGACCATATTTTAATTCAAGTGTGCCAATATATTCCGTTCTTCTCTCCATTCCTTATGTTCTTGAGAATCGGATTGGCTGAACCGGCATGGTGGGAAATTGTAATCTCCATCGGTATCCTGTTCGCTTCTATCATCGGAATCGGCTGGCTCTCCGCCAAAATCTATCGCGTAGGCGTACTCATGTACGGCAAACGCCCATCTGTTAAAGAAATTATTAAAGCTATGCGAGCTTATAAGGTTTAGAAAAAAGGTCAACTCTTGTGGGTAATGTCTATAAACGAGTTATTAAGACTTGAGATTTTTATATCATCTACCTGTGACAAACATAATGAACCAGTAGGATCAAAGCTCTTGATCTTACTGGTTTTTTTATTTTGACTGTAAAATACAGAGGTAACATAAAAGGATCTGAAGAATGAAAAAATCAAGTATATCAAAATATAGTTAAAGGAAGGAAATATTTTTTGAATTAGAATCAAGAAAGAAGCTTAATATTCGATATAGCAATCGACCATAAGAATGACTATTAAATTATTAATTATGATACTTAACGACTATTACCGAAAGTTAATGACATACAAAATCTGGTACAATATTACTAAAGTCGAGTCGTACTTGGGGGTTTTTTAGTTGAAAGTAGTTATGCCTACAGAAGCTCAGATGCAAGCACTATTATCGGGTAAATCTTCGAGCATGAACGTCAGATTGGAACTTCAGTCTCAGGAAATTCGTCTCCAAAAAGGATTTGATCGTTTAGTATGTCTTTCGGAAATAGAAATAGAACCACGCCCATGGCAAACTGATGCAGCATTGAAAGTATTGCGTGATATGCAAGGGAGCGCGATATTAGCTGACGAGGTCGGTCTAGGAAAAACAATAGAAGCAGGATTAATTATAAAAGAACTTTACACTAGAGGGCTCATTAAGTCCGTATTAATACTTGTACCTGCCCCACTTGTGGAACAATGGAAAGAAGAATTAAATGAGAAATTTAATATTGAACTTAAAGACAGCAGAGAGTTAGGATGGGAGACATCTAACTTTATTATTACATCCATTCCTGGGCTTGTGCGTTCTGAGGAAAGAAAACGAAAAATCAGTGAACGTACTTTTGATCTCCTTGTTGTGGATGAAGCACACTGTCTTAAAAATCACACTACAGCTACATACAAGTTCATTTATAGCATAAGTAAGATAAACACCTTGCTCATGTCTGCTACACCTATCCAAAACGACATTAGAGAATTATATAATCTAGTGAACATACTAAAACCAGGGTATTTAAGTAGTCGAAAATTATTTAGAGAAGAGTATATTATTAACCGTTATACACCCAAAAACATTCAAAACCTAAAAGAACTTCTTAATAATGTAATGATTAGAAATCGAAGAGCTAATACATTAGTGGAGTTACCAAGACGACATGTTTATAGCATGGAGATCGAGCTGTCTGATATCGAAAGAGAGTTTCATAATCAGGTGATAGATTTCTGTAGAAATATTTATCGTAAGTACGTCGATGGTCAAATTCCTATTGGCTGGGATAAAACGGAAATCAATTTAATTGTTCTCATTCTAATGATGCTTCTAAAGCAAAATTGCAGCAGCCCACAATCAACTTTGAGGACCCTTAAGAATCGAATGCTTCCGCGGTTATCAGGACTAGATGATCAGAAAATATGTGAAGATCTTATTGGTTTCGGTGAAAGTATCAGTGTTCCTACAAAAACATTAGAACTATTGAAAATTATAAAAGCCAATAACAATCAGGTCATCGTATATTCTGAATATCTTCCAACCATCGAAATGTTAAAGTCTGTGTTTACTGAGCAAGGTGTGACATTTACAACTTATCAGGGAGGTCTCTCCTCGAGTGAAAAGCAAATGGCTATTGAACGATTTCGTAATGGAGAATGCCAGGTTTTTATATCAACAGAATCAGGTGGACAAGGTCTCAATCTACAATTCTGTCATCGATTGATCAATTATGACCTTCCGTGGAACCCGATGAGAATCGAACAACGGATTGGAAGAGTGCATCGCTTTGGACAAGTAAATGATGTTGAGATATTTACGATGCCAACTAAAGGAACAATTGATGAGTACCTACTGTATATTCTAACCTCGAAAGTTAATTTATTCGAAATTGTCATTGGGGAGCTAGATACGATCCTCTCCTATATGAAAGTTGAAGACGATTCACTCGAAGTTAGAATAGGCAAGATCATTTTAGAATCTGCCAATGCATCCGAAATTGAACATAAACTAAGAGCGATCGGTGAAGATATGCTTAAAGCCAAACAAGAGTTGGAAGGGGATATTGATCAGACAACAAAAATATTAGATCATATCGGAGTAGGTGCCTAAATTGGAATTTTTCAAACTTGAAGATTATATAAAAGAAAGTTGTTTATTTTTGGGAATTGATGTAGTAACGATTTCCGAGCATCTGATGCATATTATGATCCCTCAACATCTTAAGAATGAGTTCTCAGGTGTTGGAGAATATCAGATAAGTTTTATTCAGACGGCAAACCCAAAGCAAACATATATTACGTTCGAATCGTTCTTCACACAGAGGTTAGCCAAATTAGTTGCTGAGCAAAATCATGGGGTAGGGCATCTGCTATTGCAGCACTCAAATGAGCGATTAGTAGATGAAATTACAACAAAATTCCCAAACTGTAAACTTGATTTAATAAATGAGGACAGTATCAAGTCGGACAAGCTGTATGTTTGGTGTAAAACAACAGTACAAGGACAATTAATAGAGGAGTACCTTAAAGGATTTCAGGTTGATATCGAGACAGGAGCAGTAATCCCTCTACTTGAAAGTTTGGAACAGATTTTACTTGAAGGTACAACTGCTCCGGTAGAAGGACTCACAAGAGAAAAACTAGATTTAGCTCTTACTAATGCATTGAATGAGGCTTCTAAAGACGCTGATCAGTTTGTTGATAAAATTAAAAAACAAACAAATAACCAACTACTAAATGAGATAAACCGGATAAATGACTATTACGATACCCTCATTGCAGATAACCAAGTTGGGGAAACATCAAAAGGAAATGAGCCCAAGACGGAAATTGATTTACTACTTAAAGAGCGTGTAGCACTAATTCATCAGCAAGAAATAAAATTCTCGATGTCAGATAGCGAAGTAATGATTGAACCTGTAGCTATATTGGTGGTAAGAAATATTGTTGAGCATGCGACTGTACGAATCAATAGCAAGGCTGGGTATACTCTTCTCAAAATTCAAGGCGATAAACCAATAAACGTTCAATGTCCAATTAGTGGTTCTACAGAAGGCCCGTTTACAATCTCTAGTGATCATGTTTTAGTTACAGAAACACATACGTTTGTATGTACGACATGCAAAAAGCTTTTTGATGATCGAAAGTTGAATAAATGCAAGGTTTGTACGGATCCCATTTGTCTTTCGTGTATGACGCTATCAAGTGTAACCAAGTTGCCATTATGTAACTCACATTATATCAATTGCAACATCTGCTTACAGGCTTGTGCTGAAGAAGACCAGCATCTTTGCACTAATTGTAACCAATTCTATTGTCGTAATTGCAATCCAGATAACCTTTGTCCTCTCTGTAAGTCCATAGCTCCTATAAGCGTAATAACACCTATAATTCAACGAGTATTAAAGGCTATTCCAACTCCAATTAAGTCAAAGAGATTCGAGTATGCTGAGAAGGGAAACCGGATTGTCCTACTGGGAAAAGGTCTTTTATTTAAAGAGTTTTTAGTCATTTATGATAAAAAAGAACATTGTATTGTGGAGATTCAAGAATTTGGAATGTTTAATAAGAAGAAATAGAGGTAGTCTAGTACTAACCTGTGAACAGATTTATGTTCAATAATACCCTAAAAGAGCTGTCCCATAAGTGAATTTTAAGATCACTTCAGGAATAGTTCACTTTGAAACGAAAAGGTGTTGGTACAAGAGGTTATTCCTGTGCCAACACCTTTCGTTTTTGATCAACTGCTGCTTGCTTGAGCAGATTATGCGTAAGCGAAAGCCAACCCACCTTTAGGCTTACCTTTGGTCCATGGTAATTAAATGTATAAAGAAACCTTGTCTCTTAAATGGTTAATCGACACTTCCATTTGACTAAAGGGAGGTTTCTTTTTGTATTCTTACTTACCGTAATCGATGATAAAAAGAGGGGAAGTATCTCCTGTAGGAGCGAAGCGTTTGTCTTTGAGATCGTGAAATCTCCTTGTTACGAGTTTACCCATTCAGATTTCACGATCTCAATCAACAACCGGAAGGAGAAACTTCCCCGCAAAAACTATAATCGATAGAAATCTCAACCCCAATCTAAATAGCTTTTTCCAACAAGAAACTGTAAAACCTCATTGGTAAGATTTGCAACATAAGTTAAGATGAAATCACAACTTAAAATGCCAGAGGTCTGGAAATATATAGTTGGGGGGATGAACATGTATAAGTTGTTGTTCGTAGATGACGAGGTCCTCGTAAGAGAAGCCATAAGATATCAAATGAACTGGGCGGAATATGGCTTCGAGTGCATAGGTGTCAGTCAGGACGGCATCGAGGCTTTAGAATTTGTTGAGAATAATAGACCCGACGTCGTGCTAACCGATATCGGCATGCCATTTATGGATGGATTAGAATTAACGAGAGAGCTAGCTGAGAGGTACCCCTCAATTAAAGTTATTATTTTAACAGGATATGACGATTTCGAATACGCACAGCAAGCGATCAAGCTGAATGCAGTTGATTATATTCTAAAGCCGGTTACACCTGAAGAAATAGGTGGAGTTCTAGGCAAGCTGAAGAGTGAACTCGACCTATCAATGAGAGAGAGACAAGATTATGAGCATTTGAAGCGTCATTTAACGGAAAGCTGGCCACTCTTAAGAGAACGGTTTTTAGAGCGGATGATGACGTCCCAAATGTCGGAAAAGGAGAAGGGCGAAGGCTGGGACTATTTCCAAATGAATTGGAAAGGCTCACATGTGGTAGAACTGGTCATGGTTGTGGAGGATTTTCTGTGGAGTCAACCAGTAACGACCTCTGACCAACAGCTCATCTGGTTTGCCGTCTATAATGTAACACAGGAAATCGTGAGCAAGCACACCGGGGCGGTTGTGTTTCGTGATCGAGACAACCGTGTATTAACGCTGTTATCCCATGCTGACCCTATCGAGTTACAAGAGGAAGCGTTACGTCTAGCTGAAGAAATTCACCAGGTCGTTACCTCGATCCTTCCAGCAAAGGTTTCAATCGGAATCGGAGATGTGGCCGAGCTGGGAAGCAACGTCTCGAACGCTCATCAAACCGCATTATGGGCGCTCGAATATCGTTTCGTCATTGGGCCGAATTCGATCATACGTTTATCCGATATGGTGCAACGGCACCGTCATGAAGTGTTTCCCATCATAACATGGGAGAGTGAATTGATTACAAAGCTGAAGACCGGAACGAAGGAAGAGATGGAGGTATGGGTTACCCGACTTTTTGCTGCTCTTCGCGATCAATTGTATCCTGGAGATGTTTGTCATATCTACCTTCAAAGGCTCGTTCTCACTCTCATGCACACGCTCTATGAAGTGAATAATAATCATGTACAATCTCCGCAGCATGCAGAAAATCCAATACAAAAAATCGCGAAATTTTCGACGCTGCTTGATACGGAGGAGTGGATGAGAAACCTTTGCGTAGAAGCCTTGTTGGAAATAAAGAGCATGAGGCAAGATTATAACCTGCTACAAATCGCTAAAGCTATCGCATTTTTTAAAGCAAATTTTAATGATCCGGAATTGTCTATTAAATCGGTAAGCAGTCATATATCGATGAGCACAAGCTACTTCAGTATGCTATTCAAGCAAAATAAAGGAAAAACCTTTATTGAATTTGTAACTCATGAGCGGATGGAGAAGGCCAAAGAGCTGCTAAATCTTACTTCGATGAAAAGCTATGAAATTGCTTACGAGGTTGGTTATAGTGATCCTCATTATTTCAGTGGAGCCTTCAAAAAGCATACAGGGGACTCTCCAACGGATTACCGTCTTAAAATGACAACAGAGAAAGCGTGATAAGGTTGAATCTATTTAATAGATTTCGAAGCTTTCGTACGAATATCGTGCTTGCTTTCGTTTTGGTTATACTGATGACGATTTTTATTATGATCGTGACCTCTTATTATTTGTCTAGAGGGTCAGTCAAGGCCAACGCGCAGGAGTATACGTTAGAGCTGGTCAAACAAGTTAATCAAAACATAAAATCATACGTCAACGGGATGAAATACATGTCGGATCTCGTGGCTAACAATCGCAGTGTTCAGCAGTATTTATCTACAGAAACCTTTGAAAGCTTGGGAGAAGAGAAGAAACAGAAGGAAACGATATCCAACTTTCTCGAGTCTATGTACATGTCGCGTTCAGACATTGCATCTATCAATGTTTTCGGCAATGATGATAGATTTATTTCGGGAAGAAAGGATTTCGAGCTAAATCCGTTTATGGATATAAAAAGCATGAAATGGTATCAGGATGCTATCACTGCAAATGGGGCAGATGTGGTATCCTCTTCGCATGTACAGCCCATCATTAAAGGACATTATCCATGGGTCGTATCGCTTAGCCGCGAACTCATCAGCCGTGATGGAACACAGAAGCTAGGCGTTTTCTTAGTCGACTTAAACTTCAATGTTTTGAGCGATATGCTGAAGGATATTAAATTAGGTGTCAGAGGATATGTGTTTATTATCGATAGTGAAGGGAAAATTGTCTATCACCCTCAGCAGCAGCTCATCTACAGTGATCTCAAAACAGAATTAATCGACAAAGTGCTCACCAACCAAAGTGACTCTTTTACGAGCAAAGAAGGCAGTAATAGCCGAATTTATTCTATACAGGACTCGGATTTTGGATGGAAAATTGTTGGCGTATCTTACGTGAACGAATTAGTCGCAAACCAGAAGAATACTCTCTTATCTTTTATCCTTTTGGGGCTTATATGTATAGTCATTGCAGTTATGGTTTCGGTATTTTTGACGCAGCGGATTAGTCAGCCCATTAAAATACTAGAAAATCATATGAAAGAAGTGGAGAAGGGCAATTTCGATATTCACGTGCCAGTATCGAGAACGATTGAACTCGGTAGGCTAGCAAGAACGTTTAATATAATGGTTAGTAAAATCAAAGAATTGATGACACAGGCAATTGCCGATCAGGAACAGAAACGGGTCAGTGAAATCAAAGCGTTGCAAGCACAAATCAATCCGCACTTTCTTTACAACACGCTTGACTCCATCATTTGGATGGCTCAAAGTAACAAAGTGAAAGAAATTACGATCATGACGTCAGCTCTGTCTAAGTTATTTCGTTCATCGATTAGTAAAGGTGAGGAACTAGTTCCAATCAGCACAGAAGTGGAGCACATTACTAACTATTTGAAAATTCAACAGATGCGTTATAGTGATAAGCTGGATTATTTAATTGAAATAAGTGACTCTCTACAGGATTACTTGTCGATAAAGCTAATTCTTCAGCCGATAGTCGAAAATGCGATTTATCATGGTATCAAGAAGAAGCGTGGCTCTGGCTGGATCAAGATTAGGTCGGAGGAAACGGAATCCGATATTTTACTAATCGTAGAAGACAACGGAATCGGCATGACTAATGAAAAATGTAAATCGTGCTTGTATCCCACGACGAAGCATACAGGCAGTCGCGGCGTAGGAATACGGAATGTACACGAGCGGCTTCAACTCTATTTCGGTACACAGTATGGACTTAGCTACACAAGTGAGATAGGAGTCGGGACCGTTGTTACGATTCGTTTTCCTAAGGTTCTGTAGCACAATACTAATGAGGTGAAGAACGATGCGGTGGACTTTCAGGCGCTTCATCTGGATATTAGTTGCGGCGCTGATGCTTGTGGCTATCATGAGCTTCTGGTTTACTCGGAACGCGAAGGATGACATGATAGAAATACGGGTCATCATCAAATCTACCGACGACTCTATCGAGTTCTGGCAAGTCATGAAGGACGGAATCAATATAGCGGCAAAAGAGTTCGGTGCTAACGTTATTGTAAGAGGCGCCAAAACAGAGTCAGACATCGATGAGCAAATCGCACTTGTTGAAGAAGCAATTGCAGAACAGCCGGACGCTATTATACTGGCTGCGAATGATTACGATCGGCTCGTTTCCGTATCGGAGAAGGTAATAAAGAGTGGAATCAAGCTATTTATTGTAGATTCGGGTATTAAAGCAGACATTGCAGAGAGCACGATCGCGACGGATAATTATAAGGCAGGAGTAAAAGCGGGAATGGAAATGAGAAAGCAGCTTGGAAACCGCCCCGCTCAAGTAGCGATTATTAAATACGTTCTTGCGTCAGCTTCTGTGAGCGATCGGGAGGACGGCGTGCGCGAGGTGCTTGGTCAAGACTCGAACATCGAAATATTCGATACCTACTACGCAAGAGGGCTTGAAGAGAATGCCTACGAACAGATGAAACTAATTATGAGTGAGCATCCTGATGTCGATGGTATCATCTGCCTGAACGAAATGGTGAGCGTAGGAGGAGGGCGAGCATTCCGGGAGTTGAACCTTAAGGATAAGGTTGTCATGATCGGATTTGACAGCCCAATTCCAGTAATCAATCTTCTGGAAGAAGATGTCATTAGGGCAACTATCGTTCAAAAGCCATTCCAGATGGGGTATTTGAGTATAAAAACAGCTGTCGATGCCATTCATGGGAAAAAGGTGCCGAAGACGATCGATACTGGCTCAGTCGTTATTACGAAACAAAACATGTACGAGGAAAAAAACCAAAAACTCTTGTTCCCATTTTACGGTAAGTAATAAACAACGGCATTCTTGGACGAGCAAATAAAGTCCTAGGCTGCCGTTTTTTATTAGGTCATCGCTAGGTATTCCGATCATATTTCTGTACTTATAACCGGGTTTTGTTCCGGTTATTTTGTTTTTTATTGGTGTTTTTTCGACTATTGCAATAGAAAATCACATGTAAGCCTAAAAACAAAGTGTGTATAGTTAAAATCATCGACAGGATACAGAAGATGGGAAGTGATAGAGCGATGCGCGAGCATGTCGTTGTCATGAAGGGGATAGAAAAGCATTTTTCCGGCGTGCATGCCCTTAATAATTGTCAATTCGATCTGCTGCCTGGTGAAGTTCATGCACTTGTGGGTGAGAATGGAGCCGGCAAATCGACGATGATGAAGATTTTGACGGGAGTGTATCAGAAGGACGGGGGCGAGATTATTCTGCGAGGGAAATCCGTCCAGCTTCCAGATACGAAAGCATCCCAAAAATTAGGAATTAGTATGATTCATCAGGAATTGAACCTGGCTCCCGATCTAACGGTTGCACAAAATATTTTTATTGGTCGCGAACCCCGGAAAGCAATCCGGATATTTCTGGATGATAAAGAGATGAATAAGCAAGCTGCTGTTCTTCTACGGCAGATGAATCTGGACATTGAGCCCACAACGCTTGTGTCGGAGTTAACCGTAGCCAAACAACAGATGGTCGAAATTGTAAAAGCGATTTCTTATGATTCGCAGGTGCTCATTATGGATGAGCCAACGGCTGCGCTAAGTGATTCGGAAATCGAAGAGTTGTTTACGGCAATCACAAAGCTTCGTTCGCAAGGTGTAGGAATCGTTTATATCTCTCACCGAATGGATGAACTAGAGCGGATAAGTGATCGAATTACAGTTATGCGGGATGGCAGTTATATCGATACGGTTATGACGGAAGAAACAACGATTGATCGAATTATCGCCTTGATGGTCGGTAGAGAAATTTACCATTCCACTAGTCCAGTGGATCACCGAAAGAATGTGGAGGTTGTATTGGAAGCGAAAGAAATAAATCGTGGAAGAGCGATCAAGGATGTTAGCTTCCAGCTTCGAAAAGGTGAAATATTAGGCATTGCGGGCTTGGTGGGTTCGGGGCGAACGGAAGTGGCAAGGGCATTGTTTGGCGCAGATGAAATCGATACGGGTGAAATATTCATTCATGGTAAGAAGGTCAAAATCACTAGCCCTCATCACGCAGTAGACCATGGGCTCGGGTATTTATCAGAAGATCGTAAAAGATACGGTTGCGTGCTCGATATGGATGTGAAGTCCAACGTAGCAGTTGCATCATATAAAAATTTCTCCCGATTTGGATGGATGTCAGATTCCCGAATTGCTCATAGAGCCGAAAAAATCGTTGATAGCCTTAAAGTTAAAACACCAAGCATTAGTCAACAATTACGTAATCTATCAGGTGGAAATCAGCAGAAGGTGATCATCGGTAAATGGCTGACCAAAAATTGTGATATTTTGATTTTCGATGAACCGACACGTGGCATAGATATTGGAGCGAAAAGTGAGATCTATAAGCTTTTAGACGGATTAGTTCATGAGGGGAAATCAATAATTGTCATCAGCTCGGAGCTCCCAGAAGTACTAAGAGTCAGCCACCGCATTCTAGTCATGTGTGAAGGGCGCATTACCGGGGATATCGTCAATGATGGCAACGTCTCGCAAGAAATGATCATGCATTATGCAACGCAAAGATTCGAAGCCGTTTAATTGGAGGAGAAATAGATGAATAGGACATTGGCAACTCAGAAAACCAAACGTTACCCAGTAGCCTTAAACTCTGGAATTTTGCAGCAGCTCCTCGCTTTTGGAAGCCTAATCATTCTGGTGTTAGTGTTCTCGTTAGCATCGGACAACTTCTTTCAGTTTTCTAATATCGTAGGCGTTCTGCTATCAACAGCAGTTGTCGGGGTACTGGCACTTGGTGCGACCTTCGTCATCATTACGGGAGGAATTGATCTTTCGGTTGGTACGGTAATGACTTTAACTGCAGTCATGACCGGTGTCAGCATTACCTATTGGGGATGGCCGGTCTGGGCCGGGCTCCTTGTTGGTTTGGCAACAGGGGCATTATGCGGTTTCGTCTCCGGAGTAGCGGTAGCGAAGATGAAAATCCCGTCTTTCATTGCAACGCTGGCGGTCATGATGATTGCAAAAGGGCTGGCGCTCGTTATTTCGGGAACCAGACCGGTATACTTTCCTACTCCTGAAAAAGGCTTCAAATATTCGGATATATCGCTCGATTCAATACTTGACAAAATTATACCTGGTTTCAAAATTCCGAATGCTGTCCTCATCTTCTTCTGTGTCGCTGTTATAGGCAGTATTGTCCTAAGCCGGACAATTATCGGTCGTTATAATTTCGCGATTGGTAGCAATGAAGAGGCAACTAGGCTTTCCGGAGTGAACGTGAATTTTTGGAAAATCGTGATTTATACGATTACCGGTTTATTTACTGCAGTAGCAGGTATTTTGATTTCCTCACGACTGAACTCTGCTCAACCAGCTCTTGGAATGGGCTACGAGTTAGAAGCAATCGCGGCAGTTGTAATTGGAGGCACATCGCTGAGTGGAGGCAAAGGTTCAATACTCGGAACGGTCATTGGGGCACTCATAATGAGTGTGTTGACTAACGGACTCCGAATTATGTCTGTCCCACAAGAATGGCAAACAGTCGTCGTAGGGTTCGTCATCTTCCTTGCCGTGTACGCCGACATTCTCAGACGCAAAAAAGCGTCCTAACTATGTTATGGTCTTCGTTCTCGAAGATTATATAAATTCAACCAATCCACTGAAGGGGAGAATTACAATGAAAAAGAGCTTTAGAAGTTGGTCTATGGCCACATTATTGTTGGCTGGAATCGTAACTGTTACTGCTTGTGGAAAAAATGCAAACGAGAACAGCAGCCCATCTCAAGAAGCAAGTAAGAAGCCAACTGCTTCGCAAGCTGCAGTGTCAGAGAAGCTGTACATTCCGATTATTTGTAAGGGCTTCCAGCATCAATTCTGGCAATCGGTTAAGATTGGGGCTGAGAAAGCAGCTTCGGAATTCGGTGCAGAAATTTCATTCGAAGGACCGGAAACAGAAGAGCAAGTCGATAAGCAATTAGAAATGTTACAGGCTGCACTAGGTAAGAAGCCTTCAGCAATCGGCTTCGCGGCTCTAGACAGCAAAGCTTCTATTCCGCTTCTGCAGCAAGCGAAAGATAAAAATATTCCGATTATCGCATTCGACTCCGGTGTGGACAGCGACATTCCAGTGACAACAGCTTCAACGGACAACAAAAAAGCTGCAGCTCTAGCAGCTGACAAGATGGCCGAATTAATTGGTGGCAAAGGCGAAATCGCCATGGTCGTCCATGACCAAACGAGCCGCACAGGTGTAGACCGTAGAGATGGATTCAAAGAGCAAATCGAATCGAAGTATCCCGAAATTAAGATTGTCGATCTTCAGTATAGCGGCGACCCGTTGAAGGCAACGGATCTTACGAAAGCCATCCTCCAGTCGCACCCGAACCTCAAAGGGATCTTCGGATCCAATGAAGGCGCGGCGATCGGCGTAGCTAACGGCGTCAAGGAATCCAATAAGACCGGTAAAATAATTGCTATCGGATTCGACTCCGGTAAAGCGCAACTAGATGCGATTCGTGGAGGCGTTCTCTCCGGTTCGATCACGCAGAACCCGATCGGCATTGGTTATGAAACTGTTAAAGCTGCTGTAGCCGCAATCAAAGGCGAAAAGGTAGAAAAGAATGTTGACACCGGCTTCTTCTGGTATGACAAAAACAATATCGATAGCGAAGAAATCAAAGCTGTTATTTACGAATAAGGTGTTGCAGGAAAGCCAGCCGGAGTAATTCCGGATGGCTTTCCTATACAAAGTAATGAAGGAGAGAATTTATTAAAAAGCATAATGAATACGCTTACTTACTTGATGAGAATCTCAGAAGGAATTCAAAATTTTGAAAAAAATTGAGGAGGAGTTCATGAATGATTCGTAATCAGAATTGGAAGACACGTGTTGCGACGTTGTCAGCAGTAGGCAGCTTGATGGCTGCATGCTTGTTTGTAGGTCCGGCAGGAGCAAGCCCAACTTCACATTCGTTCGATACGAGTGGGGGTAAGCTGAATGTTGATTATGCATCATACTTGTCAAAAAACGATCTCGTTTATAATTCGCCCGTTACTAATTCCAAAAGCGGAATGACTGTCGGCAACGGTCATGTAGGTGCTCAAGTGTGGAACACGGCAGGTGGCCTAACAATGCAACTGCAAGGTGTAGATTCTTCACAGCATGGCTGGGCTTCGGGAGGGCTAGTCAACCTATATTCCAACCCTGGCTTTGATTCCGGCTATTCAAGTTATCAGCAGCGGTTATCTTTATATGATGGTATTTCAACAACGAAGTATGACAATAATCGAACGATTACCATTATGGGCTCTCCGAACTCTGAAGTGATGGGGATCCACGTGGAAGATACGCGCACTGGCATATCAAACGTAACACTAGATTTAAGTTTGTGGGACGTTAGCACCCTTAGTAATGGCGGTGACGTGCCAGATCTAAATACTTGGAAGACGGTGACGACCTTTGTGGATCCAACCGTTGTGGGCTTTAGCCGTGGACAGACCGATGCGAGCAAATTCGGCTATACGATGGCTGCAACAGTGGAAGGAGCAAGCTTCACAACGCAATCGGTAGGGGGGAGTCAAGTTCGATTAAACATTACTCCAACCTCCAGCTACACGATTTGGATTTCTGTTGCAAGCAGGCTCAATGCACCAGGCAACGATTCAGTTACACAAGCCAAAAGCTTGCTTAACAGTGTGAAGAGCACGGGGTATGCAACGACGCTTAATAACTTTAAGAATTGGTGGCACGATTTTTGGAATAAATCTTTTGTGCAATACTCTAACGCATCGGGTGACGCCGACTATCTCGAGAACTTCTACTATTTATCTACTTACATGATTGCAGCGGGAAGCTATGCGAATTATCCGAGTCATTTTATTAACGGTACCTTCAGCGGCGTGAAGGACGACGATGCAGGCAAATGGGGATATGCCTATTGGTATTGGAACCAACGAGATCTCTATCATTCGTTCCTGGCATCAAATCATGCGGAGATCGTAAATACGTTTAACAACTTGTACGCTAGAAACTTCAGTACTCTGAAATCGTATACAATGACCCGATTTGGGATTGACGGTATTTGGCTGCCCGAGACGATGGGGTGGGACGGCAATGCAAGACATACGATAAATAGTGATTATACAAAGGAAATTATGTCAACCAGCGCAGAAGCTGCGTTAAATATGTATGCACAATATAAGTACACCAACGACGCCAGTTATTTGAGCAATACGGCGTATCCATTCCTGAGAGAAGCAGCAAAGTTTTATTCAGCTAAGCTAAGCTACAATAGCGGGACTGGCAAATACTATATGGCTTTGTCTAATTCGCACGAACAGCATTGGAACGTACCGAATGCGATTGTTGACTTAGTAGCCGTAAGAGCGCTATTCCCAGTCGCAATTCAAGTCAGTCAACAGCTCGGTCTAGACAGTACTTTACGCACACAATGGCAGAATATCGTAAATAATTTAATTGCATATCCTATAGATCCAAGTGATTCAACGAAGTATTTTCCGCATTCTCCACCCATTTCGCCAAATCGGAATAATGAAAATGTAGTCCTCGAGCTTGCTTGGCCATATTCCGTTACTGGAATTGGATATTCAGATCAGCAGATGCTCATCAATAACTATAACAGTAGACCGAATCCTTATGGGATAAACAACATTTGGGATCCAGCTCCGATTCAGGCTGCAAGATTAGGTCTTGGCGACGAATCGTATTTGGGTATGAAAATGATGATCCAACGCTATCAAGATCTTACTAACGGACGCACGATGAATACGAATGGTGAATTTGAGTATATGGGTGTGAATTTGATCGCGATGAATGAGTCATTGCTTCAAAGCTATGACGATAAGATTCGTGTTTTCCCAGGATTGCCGAGTGACGCGACGATGAATGCCAAGTTCACTTTGCTTGCAAGCGGAGGATTCTTAGTCAGTTCAGAGAAGGAAGCCGGCGAAATCAAATATGTAGGTATTAGGAGCCAATATGGCAACTCAACCACGGTCATTAATCCATGGGGCACACAGCAGGTTCAGGTTAGAAGGCTATCGGACAATACGATCATACAGACAACTAATAGCAGTCAGTTCAATATTTCGACGTCGGCGAATACGAATTACATTTTAGAAAGAACAGCTAAACCTCTTGGGAGCTACAGCTTCGTACAATTGAGCGCTACGGCAAATCAAGGGGCTAAGACAATCACGATAAACGGAGCTCAAAGGTCGCTTGGTAACGGCATAGGTACGAGTGGAGTACCTATTGGACAGACGATTACCTTTAAGGCAACTATTAATGGGAAATTCGTTTGTGCGGACTCTGCAGGCGCAAGTCCTCTTATTGCTAATGCACCTGCTGGAGGCGGCTGGGAACAGTTCGTTGTTGTTGACGCGGGAGGTGGGGCGGTCGCGTTCAGGGCAGTCAACAATATGTATGTGACGGCCTCATCTTCTGCAAGCTTGATAGCAAATTCTTCAACGATCGGAACGGCACAGAAATTTTTGTGGATTAATAATAGCGACGGTACATTCTCTCTTCGAGCTGTCGTGAATAATCAATACGTTTGTGCAGAAAACGCAGGCGTAGGAGCATTAATCGCCAATAGGGCCGCCATTGGCCCATGGGAGAAATTCCAAATGTAGTTGAAGAAATTAAAAGAGAAGCGGTTATCACGCCCACCATGGGTGCGATAACCGCTTAAGTTATTGATCGATTATTTCGAGCTGAGCTTCTCTAAGTTTACTTATATATCCGGCGGTATCGGCTTGGCCATCGGTAATTACGTAATCGATGTCACTTATCGGAGCGATTTGAACTAAATCCTTAACCCCCAGCTTACTGCTGTCCACGAGAAAATAGACAAGGTCTGCGATTTCGATCATTCGCTGCTTTACAGAGGCGTGTGCCTCGTTCGAATCACTAAAGCCTCTTTCGATGTGCAGTCCAGTGCAAGACAAAAATGCTTTATTCACGTGATATTCCTTAAGGATTCGTTCAGTAAGAGCTCCGTGAAAGGAATAGGATTTACGAAGCAAATTACCGCCAACAGTAATAAGGTTTATATTCTCGCGGTTGCTTAGCTCAAACACTACCTTCATGGAATTAGTCAGTATGGTCAACGGGATATCGGGAATGATTTTGGCCAAATAGAAGACCGACGTACTTCCATCTATCGCGATTGTGTCATGAGGTTGAATATGCTTCAACGCCATTTCGGCGATAGCAATCTTGTGCTCAACGTTGGTGAACTCTCTTTCTAAATGCGGTGTAAGTGAATGGGGCTCAGATATCGATATAGCGCCTCCATGCGTCCGTTGTAGCTTGCCTTCTTGGCTCAATAGATCAAGATCTTTCCGAATGGTCTCGTCCGAAACACCGAACAGGGGGCTTAGCTCCGCAATACGTATAATTCCGTGCTGTTTTAGCTGGAGTAATATTTTTCTTTTTCGGTCGTGAACGGACACGTGTTGCTCACCTCTAATTGGAATTTTTCTTATATTAAACGATGAAATAGCTTGGGTTTGGTTGGGTTTTTCAAAAGAATGTCCAAAGTATACAACTGTAAGATAAACGATTTATTCAAGAAAATCAACAAGTGTGGTCATATTGGTTGGGGTATATTCGTCTTTAAAGGTTAGAAACACATTGATTTTCGTGGTTTTAATTTGATTTTTCGTTGATTTATTTTACTTAAATGAAAATAATAATAGACAAATACCAATAAAACACCAATAATAAGGTGGTATAAAACCAATTAGATGGGATGATGAAGCAAATGGGCGATAGGACACCACGAAGCGAAATTGCGGGGCAAGATCCCAAATTGCATTTGGTCGTTGATAACTGTTTTGCCTCAAAGCGATGGACAAAACCTGTGGAATGGATGAGCCTATTACAATCTATGGGTATTACTCAAGTTGAAGCAAGTGCAGACAACGAATGCGATCCGCTTTACATGAGCAAGGAATACTTGGAAAAGTGGGTTAGCGAGGTTAATTCACAAAGCGAAAAAACCGGAGTAAAGGTCGCGAATATGTATTCGGGACATGGAACGTATACAACGCTTGGCTTGGCCCATCATGATAAGTCGATTCGTGATCGAATTCAGCACGAGTGGATTAAACCAATGGCGGACATCGCTGCAAGTGTGGGTGCAGGCTTAGGATTCTATTGTCATGCATTTGCCGATTCCACCCTGCAGATTCCAAGTGCTTACAGAGAGAGAGAAGAGGATTTGTATGCTAGACTAGCTGATATTTCTGTATATTGCCAAGAGGTGGGCATTCATGCACCGAGCGTCGAGCAAATGTACACGCCTCATCAAATTCCGTGGACGATCGAAGGCTCTAGGAAATTGTTGAAGGAAGTATTCAAGAGGTCAGCCGCCCCGTTCTATTTGACGCTTGATACAGGTCATCAGAGCGGTCAGCATAAATTTCGTAGGCCAGAAGCTGGGGAAATCCAACAGGCAGCAGAACGTAGCAGAAGGGAAGGCATATTAAATTCGCTTTGGGTAGGCCCTTATGCAGCCCACGAAATGTTAGTGGAGATGTGCGTATCACCGATTCAAGAGCAATCTTCTTATATAAGTCGCATCGAACAATTAATGGATGACTACCCGTATCTATTCGCTGATGCATGCGATAGCGATACATACCGGTGGCTAGAAGAGTTAGGGGCATATTCGCCTATCATTCACTTGCAGCAGACTACAGGAACTTCATCTGCCCATCAGCCTTTTACAGAAGCAAGCAACAAGAATGGAATCATTTTCGGGGAACCGTTATTAAGGGCGTTGGAGAAAGCTTACAAGAAACCTGAAGATACAGGGCTCCCGCCTAGATGTGAGGATATTTACTTAACTCTTGAAATTTTCTCTGGAACTAGCGAATCCAACAACGATGTATTGCGGAAGATGGAGGCGTCGATCAAGTACTGGCGACAATACATCCCGCGAGACGGGTTGAGGTTAAGTGAGGCGTTAGAAATTTTAGGAGAGAGATGAGGGTAATGGGATGAGTAGGCAAACGGCTGTACTCGCATTTGATCTTGGCGCGGGCAGTGGGCGTGCCTTCATTGGTGAATGGATTAAAGATGAAGGCACACCTCCGAAGCTCGAGATGCAAGAAATACATCGGTTCCCCAATCAGGCTATCCATGTGGGTGATCATTTGCATTGGGACATTCTGCGTCTACTGCATGAGGTTAAAACAGGGATTCGTTATGCTTACCATGCTGGCTATCAACCGGAATCGATTGGAATTGATACTTGGGGGGTCGACTTTGGTTTATTGGACGTGAACGGTGAATTACTAGGTAATCCTTATCACTACCGAGATCGGCAAACCGAAGGTAAGATCGAAGAAGTAACCGAGCGTATTGGAGCGGTTGAGTTATATCAGCAAACTGGACTACAGAATATGCCGTTTAATACAATCTATCAGCTCTATGCGATGAGTCAATCAAGGTCAGTGCAGCTTGGTGTCGCAAGGCATTTGCTGATGATCTCCGATCTGCTCGCGTATCTGCTGACGGGGCGTCGAGCGATTGAATATACGATGGCGACGACAACGCAATTGTTTCATCCATCTAAACGTGTATGGAATACGAGCCTTATGGACGCTCTCTCTATTCCATCCCGGTTATTCTCGGAGCCGATTCAACCCGGAGACACAATAGGTCCTTTGACGGCGAATGTCTGCGAGGAGCTAGGTGTTGCTCCCATCGATGTCATTGCAGCAGCTCATGACACGGCCTTAGCGGTAGTAGCTGTTCCGGCAGGTGACGAGCCTTTCGCTTATCTGGTGTGCGGTACTTGGAACGTGTTGGGAACGGAGCTTGCTGAGCCCTTAATAAATGCAGACACTGCGAGATTGGCATTTTCCAATGAAGGAGGAGCCTTCGGAACCATTCAGCTACTTAAAACACTCATGGGTTTATGGATCATTCAGGAATGCAAGCGCGAATGGGAGGAGGGTGGAAATGCAATCAGTTATGCAGAGCTTGCTCTTCAAGCTCGCAAAGCTCCGGCATTCGTAAGCTTTATCAATCCAGACGATCTACGATTCTATCCTCCACATGGCATGGTCGGAAGAATTCAAGCTTTCTGTCAAGAGACCGGACAGCATGTTCCTGTGAGTGAAGGCGAAGTGATGCGCTGCGTGATAGAAAGCTTGGCACTGCGATACCGATACACCCTTGAGGAATTGGAACTGGTGACAGGTTCTAGATTTGGTGGTTTACATATGGTTGGGGGTGGCATTCAGAATGAGCTGCTCTGCCAATTGACTGCAAGTGCCATCGGACGTCCCGTATGGGTAGGGCCGACCGAAGCAAGTGTAATAGGTAATATGCTCACGCAGCTTATCGCGTCGGGTAAGTGCCAGAATCTTGCTGATGCACGTAGGCTCGTTAAGGGATCTTTTCCGGTGACTGTCTATGAGCCTCAAATCGATGTGCCATGGGAAGAAGCTTACGAACGATTCATACTACTACTTGGAGAGGTGTAATTCGTGAATACAAAAGCACGCTTGAAACGGATGTTCAGCGAAGAAGGCAAATGCTTTGATGTCGCCATTGACCATGGCTTTTTTAACGAGTATTCATTCTTGTCTTCTATTGAAGATATGAAGCAGGCAGTTGAGACGGTTGTTCAAGCGAATCCAGATTGTATCCAATTAAGCGTAGGGCAGGCCAAACACCTGCAAAATATTCCAGGAAAGCTTAAGCCAGGTCTTGTCCTGCGTACAGATGCTGCGAATATTTATGGTGCACAGTTACCGAAATTTCTGTTCAGCGAAATCATCGACAATGCCATCGAGCATGCCGTTCAATTAGATGCAGTAGCCGTATGTGTTAACCTGTTGCTTTTACCCGAACAGCCAGAGCTACATCATCAATGTGTAAAAAATATAATGAAGCTTAAGAGCGATGCCGAGCGGTACGGAATGGTTCTGATGGTTGAACCACTTGTCATGTTACCGAATGAGGTCAAAGGTGGATATATGGTAGATGGGGATATCAACAAAATTATGCCACTTGTTCGTCAAGCCGTAGAGCTAGGTGCAGATGTCATTAAAGCCGACCCAAGTGACAATGTTGAAGAATATCATCGTGTAATTGAAGTGGCTTCAGGAGTACCGGTTCTCGTACGCGGGGGCGGACGTGCTTCGGATGAAGAAATTGTAAACCGTACAGCTCGTCTGATGGGACAAGGTGCTTCGGGCATTGTCTATGGACGGAATGTGATTCAGCATCCGACTCCTGGACGTATGACGAAAGCGCTCATGCAAATCGTTCATAAAGGTGCTTCAGCTGAGATGGCATTAGCAATTCTGAATAGAGAAGGTGTTTAATGTGGCTGAAGATAAGGTGAAAAATAAGGTTATCCGCTTCGGGGTCATCGGATGTGGATTGATGGGCAAGGAATTTGCTAGCGCCGTGGCGCGCTGGTGCCATCTTACCGACGTGAATTTTGAACCTCAGATTATCGCGATATGTGACGCCAATTCGGCTGCATCGGCATGGTTTGTTCGTGCTGTCCCAAGTGTGAAATACGTGTATGTCGACTATAAGGATATGCTCGCCAATACGGAGGTGGATGCGATTTATTGCGCAGTTCCGCATAATCTGCACGAGCAAATATATATAGATATTATTAGCGCAGGCAAGCATCTACTAGGCGAAAAGCCGTTCGGCATAGACAAGGAAGCGAATGAACGAATTTTACAGACGATTGCGGACCATCCGCAGGTCATTGTTCGTTGCTCATCGGAGTTTCCATTCTACCCTGGCGCGATGCACATCACGAAATGGGTTAAAGAAGGGCGGTTTGGCCGCATAATTGAGGTGGAAGCAGGCTTCTGGCATTCTAGCGATCTTGATCCGAGTAAGCCAATAAACTGGAAAAGACGGATAGCTACGAACGGCGAGTATGGTTGTATGGGGGATCTTGGGCTACATGTTTTGCACCTGCCATTAAGATTTGGGTGGCAACCGCAAAGTGTCAGGGCGCTACTCAACAAGATCGTAGAGGAACGTCCCGATGGGCAAGGGGGGATGGCACCTTGCGAAACATGGGATAACGCGATTCTTGCTTGTGATGTGCTTACGGAAACGCAGCAATTTCCAATGATCCTTTCTACGAAACGAATTGCACCCGGCCATGCCAATACATGGTTTATTCGAATACAAGGCACCGAATTTTCTGCAGAATTTACGACCAAAAATCCCAAACAGGTCGCATCTCTTCCATATGTACCCGGAGGAACTCAAGCTTGGCACGTTGCTGATGTCCCCTATCATTCGGCATATGGCACGATAACTGGGGGAATATTCGAATTCGGTTTTTCAGACTCCATTCTGCAAATGTGGGCGGCTTTCTGCGACGAGCTAGTAAATGGTAGAGAAGGAATGCTGCAGCCGTTTCAATGCGCTCTTCCGGAGGAAGCGGCTGGCAGCCATGATTTGTTTACAGCGGCGCTGGAATCGAACCGTTCGGGGGATACGATTAGGTTATATTAATTTTTCTTTACTTGACAAATAGTATTGTTTATACTGTTTATAACAGATCTCGCCCGCGCCTCTGCTTGCATGCGTAACTAGGGCGAGCCATTTTTTTATATAGGGGCAATTCACTTGAATATACCTAATAATAAATTGAAACCGGCGATAACATATGAAGATCAAGTTGAACTTTTACGAAGCCGTGGTCTTATAATTGAAGATAGTAAGAAGGCTGTAGATACTCTAAAAAGAATAAATTATTATAGGTTAACTGCGTATACATTATCTTTTAAGAGGGATAATGTTTTTTTTGAGGGTACTACATTCAATACAATTCTAAGACATTATGAGTTTGATTCGAAGCTAAGAAATATATTGATGGAAATTATCGAGCATGTGGAGATAGCATTTAGAACCCATATTGCATATCTCATTGGTCATAAATATCACCCATTAGGGTATCAAGACTATACAATTTTTAGGTCCGAAGAGCATCATAAAGATTTTATTGCGGAATTAGAAAAAGGACTTAGTTTATCGAAGGATCCCTTTGTGACTCATCACCATGAGAACAAGGAAGGCATTTTCCCAGTATGGGTTGCATTTGAAGTGTTAATGTTCTCTGGTCTTTCGAAGCTATTTAAGAATTTACAGGTTCCTGATCAGCGTGCAATTGCGCAAGAATATTATGGTGTTCATCATGAGGAGATTTCAAGCTGGCTCTACGCACTGACTGTTGTTAGGAATCGTTGCGCTCATTATAATAGATTGTTTAATCAATCACTACCGATTAAGCCGAGATTTAGGCATGTTGATAAAAAACTAGAAATACATGAAAATTCGTTGTTCGCTGTCATTTTTAATCTCAAATATTTAATTACAGATAATACTTATTGGCGTATATGGGTTATTAAGCTTGAGTCATTAATAGGAGAATATAGGGATGTAGATATACGTAGGTTAGGATTTAAAGAAGATTGGTACGCATTGATTACAGTGAAATAATCGTTGCGATAACTTTATTGTAGTTAGGTGGAAGATACCTTGGGATTCAATATTCAAGATAAATTTGTTGTTGCAATAGCTTCTAGTGCTCTATTCGATCTATCTGAATCTGATGAAGTCTTTAGGAATCTAGGAGAAGAAGGATATAGAAAGTACCAACGGGAAAATGAAACCAATACACTCGGTAAAGGAGTCGCTTTCCCCCTTATTAAGAGATTGCTTAAGGTGAATGGTTCTACTCCTGAGGACCAACCCGTTGAGGTTGTATTATTATCGAGAAATGATCCGGATACGGGATTACGAGTGTTAAAATCAATAGAATCTTACAGGCTCCCAATTAGTCGTGCTGTTTTTGTTACTGGAAATAACCCGTTTTTGTATATGGAAGCTTTTAACGCATCCCTATTTTTATCTGGAAACCCTAATGATGTTAAACAAGCCATAGAGCTTGGGCTGCCTGCAGGCTGTGTCTATCCTACAGATTTTGTAGATGATGAAGAGGATGAAGTGCTTAGATTGGCGTTCGATTTTGATGGCATTATTGCGGATGATTCAGCTGAAGTTGTCTATCAACACGGTGCAATAAAGTTATTTCATCAACATGAGAGATTAAAGGCGGGGGAGCCTTTGCCAGCGGGACCTTTGCTGAGGTTTTTCCTTGAGATTTCTAATCTGACTAAGAGGGAACTGCAGAAAAAACAGGCAGATCCAAATTACATTCCACGAATTCGTATAGCAATTGCAACAGCAAGGAACGCGCCTGCACATGAACGTGTGATTGCTACCCTTAGGAAATTGGATATTATCGTTGATGAGGCTTTTTTCCTGGGTGGTATAGATAAAAATCGAGTTTTGAAAATATTTAAGCCGCATATATTTTTTGATGATCAGGTTGGGCATATTGCAGATGTGGCAAGAATAGCTCCTTCGGTTCATGTGCCATTTGGAGTTACAAATCAGGAACCAAAGAAAACGATTAGGCTTCAGGAAAACTAGATGAAGCCAGTAATGTATTTGTTAAAGAAAGCTCGTAATTTCCCTTATAAGGAATTACGGGTTTTCTTTTTTACTCTTCTGTTTACGCATCACGTTTCAAAATATTAACCATTCCCTTTCTCTACTAGAAACAAAAGGGAATTTATTGCGTAAAAGACTAGGTGCACTGAAAAGTAATATTACGCAATGTATATATTGAGGAGATGAGCATTTCGATGTTGTTTCGCAGGTTGACTCGATCCAGTTTACTTATTCTAGCTTTCCTCATACTTTTACCGCAATCTCAATCCTTTGGCGAATCGTATCGAACTTACTTGAAGCCTTTAACCATTAAATCCACAAAGACGATCAAGCCTACATACGACGTTATTGTAGCTGGCACTGACCCGGAGGGCATTGTAGCAGCGATTTCAGCAGCACGAAACAATTTGAAGGTACTCCTTGTCGATGGTAAGAACCGTAGGAAGCTAGGCGGTCTGATGACATTAGGTTGGCTGAACACTTTGGATTTGAACAAATCACCGGTCGTGAATAAGAAATACCCGTCTCCTTATTTAAATGGGGGGATATTTCAAGAATGGTTTAACTTAATAGAAGGAACATCGTTCGACGTTGAGAGGGCGACGAATGCTTTTCATAATTTGACGCTAAGTGAACCGAACATAGATATATTGATGAACGTCAAGGTGATGCAACCAGTTGTTGCGAATAATGCCGTAACAGGAATGCGGATCGTCAAGGAGGATGGAAAAGAAATCAATGTAAATGCAGTCAGCATCATTGATGCAACACAGGACGCAGATATCGCGGCTGCCGCAGGAGCTCCTTTCACATGGGGATGGAAGGACATTGGTGAACCGAATGCGCAAATGGCCGTTACGCTCGTGTTTAAGCTCAGTGGTGTAACAGATGCGATTTGGCAAGAGCTGTCTCATAAGGTGGGTTCAGATTCGCGGAGCATATGGGGCTACAAGGAAGTTAAGAAATATCAATCGTCCAATCCTACTCGCGTCAAAATGCGAGGGCTGAACATCGGCCGGGAAGACAACGGGACGATCCTAATCAACAGCATGCAAATTTATGGTGTCAATCCATTGGATCCAGCTTCCGTTCAGGAGGGTATGCGAATCGGCGCCAAAGAAGCTCCATTGATCGTCGATTATTTGAAGAAGAATTACAAGGGCTTCAGAAAGCTGAAATATGCGGGTGTTGCTCCCGAGCTTTACATTAGGGAATCTCGTCATATAGAGGGTGAATATCGCCTCACGATGGCAGATTTAATGAATAACCGTGATCAATGGGACGCGATCGCTTATGGGTCCTACGAAGTAGATATTCAAAGTATCGCATATAACATAGGAGGTAGTGTGGTGATGCATCCTATGCAGTACGGTGTGCCATTCCGAAGTATTGTACCAAAAAAAGTGGATGGATTGCTCGTGGTTGGTCGTTCGGCAAGCTTTGATACTTTGCCGCACGGCAGTGCTCGTGTCATTCCGCTTGGAATGGCGACTGGAGAAGCCGCGGGTGTCGCGGCCAAGCTTGCGAAGGAGCGCAAGCTCACGTTCCGGCAGTTGTCCAAGTCGAAGGAAAGCATCGAGGAGCTTCAAAACAGGCTTACGAAGCAAGGAATGGATTTGCGAGTGAGGCCTTTCGAGAAGCCCGAATATATGAAGGGGTCAGCATATCCAGGATTGCTTACTGCGGTAAGCCTTTACGTAGCTACTGGCGGATATGAGAACGCTTGGAAGCTGGACGAGCCAGCGAAAAAAAAGAAGCTAGCGAATATCATAAACCGCTTAAAGAAAATGTATCCCGACAAGTTTCCGAACAAGCAATCATTTGATCATAGTACCAAAGAGGAACCGATCTCACTCGATCTGTTGACTTCTAGAATCACCGAAGTCGCGGGGATGACCCATAAAGGCGGATCGTCGACTGATTTCATGCTAAGGTCGAAATGGCTCAACAAAAAAACGCTCGACGAGATTAAGAACAAGGATCGATTGACTGTTGGAGAACTATATAAGCTAATCCGAGACTTCATGGACTACTATTTGCATGTTACATTTAAGTGAAACGGAAGATACGAAACGGTGCGATTGGTTGGAGATGTATGAATATTTCGAGCAACGAGGTCCGGAAGAAGCGCGATCGGCTGGTGATGTACGAATATTTCGAACAACGAGGTCCGGAAGAGGCACGATTGAGTGGAGATGTTCGAATATTTCGAGTAACGGGTCCGAACGAGGCACGATTGAGAGGTGTTGTTCGAATATTTCGAGCAACGAGGTCCGGAAGAGGCACGATTGAGGTGTTGTTCGAATATTTCGAGCAACGAGGTCCGGAAGAGGCGCGATTGAGAGGTGTTGTTCGAATATTTCGAGTAACGAGGTCCGGAAGAGGCACGATTGAGTGGAGATGTACGAATATTTCGAGTAACGAGGTCCGGAAGAGGCACGATTGAGGGGAGATGTACGATAATTTCGAGCAACGAGGTCCGGAAGAGGCACGATTGAGTGGAGATGTTCGAATATTTCGAGTAACTAGGTCCGGAAGAGGCACGATTGAGTGGTGTTGTTCGAATATTTCGAGCAACGAGGTCCTGACGAGGCACGAATGAGTGGTGATGTACGAAAATTTCGAGTAACGAGGTCCGGAAGAGGCACGATTGAGTGGAGATGTACTAATATTTCGAGCAACGAGGTCCGGATGAGGCACGATTGAGTGGTGTTGTTCGAATATTTCGAGCAACATGGTCCTAACGAGGCACGATTCAGAGGTATTGTTCGAATATATCGAGCAACAAAGACAAAGAAGAGGCTACCCATAAGCTCGCTTATGGGACAGCCCCCTGTCAAAATCAAATCCAATCTAGAATAACGCCAAGCTTGGCTTGCTTGGGATCCAGTATTAAATCCCACGCTTCCTTGGCTTGTTGAACAGGAAAGCGGTGCGTGATTAGTGAAGTAGTTTGCAGCCAGCCTTCTGTAATCCCCTGCAAGGTCGCATCCATGGCGTCTTGACTCCAGCCAGATGGACAGTACAAGGTAGCATTTTTGCTACGAAGCATTTGGATATCAATTTTGCCATCCTCGCCAAGAAATCCAGCAGAAACTAAATGGCAGCCGTGCTGTGCTAATGAAATCAATTCAGTTACCGTTGCAAGAGAGCCTACCGTATCAACAATAATTGAAAATTTATCAGTAACATCCTTCACAGCTTCTTGAATAGAAGATGACTTCACATTCGCTTTCTGAATCCCTTCAGGAAGCAGATCCAAGCGGTCATTATGTCTACCAAGTACAATGACTTGAGCTCCACGATGCAGTAGCGTTTGGGCTGCCCATTGCCCAACCATTCCATCTCCAATAACGATAGCGTAATCGCCTGCATTAACAGGTGGAGCCATTCCGCAGTTATAACCAACCTGAGTCAATACGAGCCCTGAATAAGCAATGGGATCAACCTCAGCTGGCAGCTTCCACACCTGGCTTTCATGGGTGACTGCAGGACTGACATGCCCGCCTGTAGAATAAAACAAATCATTAACCTTACTTATAGTAGCAAAGACTTGATCGCCAATCGTAAAGCCTTGCACATCTTTTCCCAACGAGGTGATTGTGCCAACCTTCTGATACCCTGCTACTTGAGGAAAAGGAAGCGGGTCACCATCTCTGAACGGTGTTTCCCCATCTGTTCTCTCTCCACGGAGAAAAGAGGATTCCGTACCATTGCTAATCCAAGAATGCTCGATGTCTATCATAATCTCATCATCTAGGGGAGTGGGTATGCTGACATCTTGATACGCTACCTTCAATTTTTCGGTAAAAACGACCCCTTTGCCTATCATAGCGATTCACCGGCAACGGATGCTTTCTCAAAGTCCTCTTGTGGGTAAAAATAAACCTTAATCGCTTTTTGCTCTTTAAGTAGCTGCACAGCTTCGTGATATTTAGTAAAGGAACCGTGATGGGTTTGGATGCACTCCATGTTCAAGCCCTTATTCGCCACCAAGTCGATCAACAAATCATGATCTCTTTGAACAAGTCCACGGTATTTGTAAGACTCCAGCTTAAAGCCCTTAAACCACAAATGGTCGGCGTATTTCAATTCCCCTCGCAGCACTCCAAATATAACGACATGCTCCTCTACGAAGTTAAATAGATTTTGCACGGAAGGTGCAGCACCTACACAATCGTAGCCGAGGTCGAATTTTTCATCGGTTAAATCGCTAACGAGCTTGGCTTCCGCAAGACCAAGGTCATTGATGAACTGAACACGCTCTTGGTTTAAGTCTATCCCTACTACACGCGAAGCTCCCCATAATTTAGCCATTTGTACAGCCAGAATACCTGCAGGTCCAAGCCCTGAAATAAGAATGGATTTTCCTTTCAAATCCCCAAGCTGCAGCATTCCGATCATGACGCATTTAAGCAGCTCAAAGGAGACCGCCTGCTTGTAAGAGATCGATTCAGGCAGCTTCAATAAATCCTCTTCTCTAAAGCAAACATATTGCGCATAAGCACCAGGAGCATCACCAATATGTTCAAGCGCGGCAACACGATCGCCAACTTTAAACTTACGGATTCCGCTGCCAATTGCTTTAACTACACCCGCCATCTCATGTCCAGGAAACCCGTATTGTAACGGATATTCGGGAGAAATCGAATAATCGAACATATTAAATCCACCAAGCATATTAATATCCCAGCGTGGACAAGTAGAAACAATTTGAAGCTCCACTAGTATTTCGAAGTCTTTAACATCAGGGATTGCGGTCTCGATAATGGAATACTGATCTTTTCCTACAATTTGCAATGCTTTCATATAAAAGCTCCATTCTGTAGCTGAAGTGTGGATTTCATTCCACCTTCATTGTAAAAAATATATCCTCCAAAGTATTTGTTAAATCTTACTTGGATTCGCGTAAGTAGCAGTTAATTTATACTTGTTCAGCACCTATATAGTATTTTGATTTATATAATATTTCACTCATCTACATAAATTAACTTGAAATAGGTTTACAACTGATTCGCGTTTAACTAATGTTAGGAATAAAGATGCGCAGAAAAGGGAGGTAGGATTAAATGAAGTTAAGAAATTATTGTAACGTTTATCATGATTCTACTGTTTCTGTTACACCTGAATATAAGACGGGCGGCATACACCCTACCTATGAATTACTTTTTCTCGCCTCTGGTTCTTTCCAGCTACATTGGTTAGGTGAACAATACGAGGCTTCTCCGTCTTCTTTATTTATTTTGACGCCCAATACCCCGCATGATTTAATTATCCACTCCAAAAATGCTATCTTCTGGTACATAGAATTAACAGGTGTTGAGGAAGAGCCTTATCTCTCGAAATTACAAAATATTTTATTATGGAATCGACTGCAAGCGGGAACCGATCCCCTTTTCACACTGCCCCCTCTCCTGCAGCTATGTCTTAATGAAGTTAGCCAAATGCTAGATATGAAGATTCAAGATCAGCCCTATGGCGAACAATTACTTCTACTAAATGTGCAAAAAATTCTACTGCTAGTTAGAGGGTCGCTAGAATTATACGGAAAAGATATGAAGCTGAGTAAAAGCAACAACGCACTCTCATCAGGCTATTCTTTAAGCAATGATGTCATCAAAACGCTAGCACGTTACATGGAATCCACTTACAAAAACAAAATCACCTTAAATGACTTAACACATATTAGTAATTTTCAAGCAACCTACTTAATAAAAAGATTCAAAGAGGAAACAGGCTTTACTCCGATTGATTACTTATTGGAGCTGCGTATGGAAGCAGCCAAAACTTATTTATCCACTACGGAAATGCCGATCCAAAAGGTGGCAGAAGAAACGGGATATCCTAATATCCATCATTTTAGTGGAGAGTTCAAACGTAAAACAGGCATGAGTCCAACGAATTGGCGAAAGCTGAAATAATCATTGGAATAGATAATATTCTACAAATACTTCCCGACTCTATTGAGGTAGACTGATCTTAATTTTAGTATTAGACAACTAGGGGAGTGTGCCATTTATGAGTAAACATGAATTTCCACGACTTCATCAACGGTTAAAGGATAAATCAGAAAATCCAGGAGCAAGAACGGTGTTATATGTTGCTATAGGGGATAGTGTCACCCAAGGATGTTTAGGCCCTGATGACATAGAGCATGAACAAGTCTATCATGAGCTTTTGCGCCGTCGAGTGGAAAAACATTACCCTAAAGCTAATTTTAATGTCATTAATTCAGGTGTCGGCGGGGATACAGCGGAGCAATCCAGATCACGTTGGGAGCGAGATGTCCTCTTATACAAGCCAGATTTAGTTACGATTTGCTTCGGACTCAATGATTGTCATAAGGGCGAAGCAGGAATTGAGGAATATATAACGGCTATCGGCGATCTGATTAATCGAATAAGGACAGAGACAGATGCAGAGATTCTTATCCTGACCACGATTATGATGCTAAAAACAGACAATCCCAACGTTCCAGACGTCTACAAATCGTTGGTTCCTGATTTTATCCGTGTATATGAAGAGGGTACTTTATTAAAATACAACAATGCGCTACGTAAATATGCTGCTGATAACGCTGTACCTTTGCTTGATGTACATGCCATCTGGGAGCAGATGGATCAAGCAGGCGTTGATATTCATACACGCTTGTCGAATGGAATCAATCATCCGGACATTGCCTTTCATCATCAGCTGTCTGATGAGCTTGAAGCTAGAATTTGCGACAAGCGGTAAAGTTCAGTTATAAATATTTTTTCGCTTCCCATTTTCCGTAAAATGGAATTATAATGAGGTTGTCGGGCCGACGAAATATTAGGAAAGGGGATGATCGACGTGGTAATAAATTATGAGGTGATTTCCGTTTAATACGGAAATCAGCTATGGACGGAGGAGGCCGCAAGGCCTTCTCTTATTAAAGCAATCAAGCGTAATCAAGCGTAGATTAGAGATTTTCTGTGGAGGATAATTCATCCACAGTTTTTTAGTTTTACGACCAAATACTCGAAAGGAGGCAGTGAAAAAGATGCCGCATATTTCATCTTTTGCGCTAAACGAAGTTAAGTTAAACCTGTATGAGGAGGACGTTTATCGTGATTTACAAAAATGGGAGAGATGTGCTTCCCCCTAGTTTATTAAAGGAACTTCAGAAATACGTGCAAGGTGAATTGGTCTATATCCCCAAGCCGTCTGATAGGCGGGCGAGCTGGGGAGAGGTCAGTGGAACAAGGAAGCTGCTGGCCGAGAGGAACGAAGAGATTTATCGTTTTTTCACGAGCGGATGGACGATTATGGATTTAGAGAAAAAGTACCATTTATCCGGAGAGAGCATCCGCAAGATCATCGTGAAGACGCGTTAACGATCTCATTCGTTGGATGGAGGAAAACATGTCAATTCATAGCACGCTCCCAGAGAAAATTCGGATGCAGTTTTCCGGCGATCCCATTTTCAGCGTGAAAACAGACCTGCTGTTAAGCGGCCATTTCGGGGAACAGTGGGTTACAATTACGGAGCAAGAGGTTGCGATCTGGAGCGCCGATGGCACCCTCTCTTATCGGCTCCCTGTCGGGGAGCTAAAGGAAGCGCGGGCAATGAACGGCGTCGGAGGCGGCACATTGCTTGCGGATACAGATGCAGGACCGGTAGTAATCGCGCGCTATACGGCGGCACTATCATCGTTATTCGGATTTGCCGCGAAGTTGTTAAGCGCAATGGCCAAGCAAGAAGAACGCCCGGTTGTCTCGGAGAGGGAATTTCCGCGATACTGTCCGAGTTGCAATAACCCGCTCTTGGAAGGAACTCAAACGTGTCAGATTTGTAAAAGCAAAGGAAAAGTTTTGTTCCGCATGCTGGGCTACGCAACCCCCTATAAGAGGCAAATGATTGGTGCGGCGCTGCTGCTGATTTTTACCACGATCATTGAACTCATACCGCCTTACTTAACCAAAGTCATGATCGACGATGTCCTTCAGCCGAAAAGCGCAGGATCGACGCTATTGTGGGTAGTGCTCGGTCTTGGCGCAACGGCATTGGTCATGTCGGTCATGCAAACGGTACGCGGATTGATCGGGGTATGGGTCGGTTCCAAGCTGATGGGGGATTTGCGCAACGACATATATCGTTCTTTAATGAGATTGTCGCTTGCCTTCTTTGACCGGAGACAAACCTCGCAATTCATTGGACGGGTCAATAATGATTCGGAAGCGATGCGCCAGTTTATGACGGACGGTATTATTTGGGTTAGCGGTGAGTCGCTGCGGGTCATCGCCATATTCATTATCATGTTCGGGCTCGATTGGAAGCTGACCTTATTCGCATTGATTCCTATGCCTATTTTAATTTTTACATCGTTGAAAATATGGCCCAAAATCGGGCGACGCTGGTACCAGCAGTGGAGATCTATTTTCCGATTGAATGTACTCGTAGGTGATTCGCTTCAAGGGATTCGCGTGGTTAAGGCCTTCGGTCAAGAAAAGACGGAGATGTCTCGTTACACGGAGGCGAACCGCGAGCTGGTGCGCCATAATATTCGGATAGAAGGGCTTTGGCAGTTTATGTTCCCGTTTTTTTCGCTTATTGCGGCCACGGGTACATTGCTCATTTGGTATTTCGGCGGGTTATCGGTGCTACAGGATGAAATTCAATTGGGTGTGCTAATGGCGTTGATCGCTTACTTAGGTATGCTGTTCGGTCCTTTGCAGTGGGTCAGTCAGATGATTAACTGGGCTAGCCACGCGTTGGCCGCCGCCGATCGGGTGTTCGAGATTATGGATACTCCGTCCGACGTGCCGGATTCGCAGGACCCTGTTCCGATTGGAGTGCTTAAGGGCGAAGTCGTTTTTGAAAATGTGACTTACGGTTACGAGAAGCATCACCCTGTCCTGAAGGATATTAATTTGCAGGTTAAGGCTGGAGAAATGATCGGGCTAGTCGGTCATTCAGGTGCGGGTAAGTCGACGTTCATTAATCTGATTTGCAGATTTTATGATACGGATGACGGTCGGATCAGCATGGACGGCATCGATCTGCGCAGCATAAGTCAGTCCGATCTCCGTAAGCAGATCGGCGTGGTGTTGCAGGAAACGTTCTTGTTCGATGGCACGATTGCGGAGAACATCGCTTACTCCAAGATGGATGCAACGCCGGAGGAAATGATGCGGGCGGCGAAAATCGCCAATGCCCATGATTTTATCGTTCAGTTGCCGGATGGCTATGATACCAGAGTCGGGGAACGCGGGCATCGGCTGTCGGGCGGAGAGAAGCAGCGGGTAGCGATTGCCCGCGCGATCATTCACGATCCGCGTATTCTCATCTTGGATGAAGCGACCGCATCGGTGGATACAGAGACGGAAAGGCAAATCCAAGAGGCAATCTCGCGCCTTGTTAAGGGCCGAACAACGTTTGCGATTGCGCATCGGTTGTCTACACTTCGGAATGCAGACCGGCTTGTCGTATTGGATAAGGGGAAAATCGTGGAGGTCGGAACCCACGAAGAGCTACTCGCTCAAGATGGCGGGGCATATCGTAAGCTAGTAGACGCGCAGAAAGAGCTTTCCAAGATCAAGGGGGTTGAAGGCTAATGAAAGACAGCTACGATATTCATATGATTGAGCTGGGCGAAGCCTTCTTCAGCCGAGGTCAAGGGGGCGTCTTTCAAGGCGTCGTTAAAGGAACGGCGTATGAGGAGCTAATCGTTTACCGGACGTTTCCCTTCTTATACACGACTCAGTTCATTTCGATTCGTACGGCCAAGGGCGAAGAGCTGGGCATTGTCCGCGATCTTGCTGAGCTTGACGAGGAAAGTCGGATGGAATTGGGGCATGAGCTGCAATTGCGGTATTTTCTTCCGCGGGTAACCCGGGTAGATAGCGTGAAGCAGAAATCCGATCTATGGCTATGGGAGCTGCAGACGACTCTGGGTCCGACGCGGATCGCCATGCGGAACTTGCATGAGCATATGCAGTTTCCTGGAGGAGGCCGGATCATCCTGACGGACATCTACGGCAAACGCTGCGAAATATTGGATTGGCACGCTTTAGACAGCCATAGCCGGATGCAGCTGACCGATGTTATTTAATCTAATAAATAGTAGCGGTATACCAAAAGCATATGTTGCAGTCGAATATAAGGCGATCCCGTCCATTGGATGAGGATCGTCTTTGCGCGTATCAGGGTTATTTTCCAATTAATTTGTTTCGGAGAATAAGTGGTCAACGGTGATCATATCGTAGTTCTTCTTGTATCTCCCTGGAGACAAACCAACTAGTTCCTTGAATATTTTAGTAAAATACTTTCCATTGTTGTATCCAACTAACTCGGCAATTTTCTCAATCGTATAATTGGATTCAAGCAGCAGTGCTACCGCTTTTTTTACTCTTATTTTTGTTAGGTACTGGACTACGGTTGTTCCTGTATGCTGATGGAACAGTCTAGCCAAGTGATATTTGGAAACCGATACTTGATTAGCTAAATCCTCTAATCCGGCTAGAGTTTGATAGTCACTTTCAATGAGCTGCACCGCTAGTCTAACACAAACAGGCCAATGTCCCACATTGGCCTGTTTTATTTTTGCCTCGCGATAGAGCTCGGTTATGAATTGGTAAGTAGTTCCCGCTGCTTGAAACCCATCGGTAATTCTTTTTTTGGCAATCTCCTGATATATTCTGAACAAATAACGAATGACTGGGGCATCAGCTTCTATGGTAGGTATAACGCCCATTGTCTGTTTGACAAAGGACCAGCAATCTCCTACATGATCACCATGCAGGGCGATATAAAGAAATTCCCAATGGTCACTATCCTGCGGGAAGTAGTATTCATGATCGCTTGGAACTTCAACCAGAAAGGCTTGACCGGCCTTTAATGAATATGTTTGGTCTTCCATTCGAATCATGCCTTGTCCTGAGAGTGTGTATTGGAAAATAAACATTTTATTGCTCCCTCGTTTAAGCCCGTTCCAAATAAACGATGGTGATATCACCTTCATTAGCCCAATTGAATGCAATTGTACGGGGGAATTAGGGGGATACTCCAAGAAATGACACCCATAAGAACCGAAACTGAAATCGGATTCACGATATAGCAATATAGTATACCTCCAAGCAAGATATTGAAATTGTAAAGGGATATAAGCAAATATACAATGGTTTTGTAGCGCATGGACCAACAAATAATAAGCAATAAAGTGGAGGTAATACAGAATGACACTTAAATGGGTTAATAGATTAATGCGAGAAGACCTACCATTAACGCAACGCATCGAGGCAACAAATGGGTTTCACATTGATGGTTACGAGTTTCCCTCCTTTTCGCCGCTAGGTCAAAATGAAATGTCGTCTATTAGTGAGGACGGCGTGCTTAAAGTAATTACATCTATTCAAGCAGTGGGGGACAGCTTTGTTGTTAAGCATACGATTGAAAATTTGTCCGAACAGTTAACTAAGCCGATTTATCAGATTCAACCGTTAAAGCTGATATTTAATATACCAGGAACTCAGTGGAGACATATGTATGCGAACGGGGGTACGTTCGAATTTTATTATCCTCCCAAAGCCTTTCAAATCCAGGAACACTCTCGTTCGGAAGAAACATTCCGTATAGAAAGTCATAAGGGAGGTAGATCCTCGGATTTGCATCTTCCCCTTCTTATGTCAATGGCTTCACAAGACACCAATAGCGATGGGTTGTTTTGTGGTATGGAATGGTCAGGTGGCTGGTACATAGAGCATCAAGGCTTGGTTAAGCCGAAGGAAACGGAATATTCGCTTGCCCACGTAAGTGACCAAAGCCAGCTGACAGTTGGCATTAAAGTGAATGGTATGCAGCTGCAGCCAGGGGAAATATTAAGCCTACCAGCCGTTCAGATCGGTTTTTTCTCCGGTGGGCACCGTGCAGGTACGCAGGTACTTCGCAAGCATTTGCACGAGAATGTTTGTGCGCAGTATCATAATAAACCGATGATTCCGATCGTCAGTTATGATCATTGGTTTGGTATTGATAACGAGCTGAACGAGACACTCATGAGAGAGCAAGCAAAGCGGGCTGCTGAATTGGGAGTGGAGACCTTTGTCGTTGATGCTTCATGGTTTCCGGGTGATTTTCCATATGGAGCTGGAAACTGGGAGCAGGTAGATGAGAAGAAGTTCCCTCAGGGGTTAGATCCTCTTGCCGACTACGTTAGGGAATTAGGGATGGGATTTGGGCTATGGTTTGAGCCGGAGCGAGCCTGTCAGGGATCAATACTGGTAGAACGTAATCCGGAATGGTTCATTGTTAAGGAGGAAGGTAAAAATGAGTTTCTTATGAATTTAGCTTTAAAGGATGTGCAGGACTATTTAATCGAGATGATTGGCGGATGGATTCAACGATTAAAGCTTGTCTGGATCCGTTGGGATTTCAATGTTGAGCCACAGGGGTACTGGGACAAGATAGATCCTACATTGAAATATACATTTCACTACGTGGAAGGATTATACAGAGTACTAGATACCTTAATCGAAAAATACCCAGATTTGATGATCGAGGGATGTGCAGGTGGAGGACGTAGAATCGATCTGGGTACGATCAGAAGATCTCATACCTTGTGGTTTTCTGATCATTCCAAGGACCCATGGATTTGTCGCTATATGCAGGCAAGAGCCAATCGATTCCTGCCGGGTCATTTGTTGAATAGCAGTGTGGCTGTGGGCAGAAGACAAGGGGATGCACAATTTAACGATGTTGCGGTCCTAAGCAGGATGATGGGTAAATTAGCCTTTGATGGAGACATAGCGAGTTGGTCTCCTGAATTAACGATTACGATGGAAAAATGGAGCGCACATTTTAAGAGCATTCGTCACTTGCTCGTTCAGGACTTTTATCAGCTTACATCCATTCCAACAGCTTCGGAAGACGGGGATGCTGTACAGTTTACGAGCTATTCAGGGGATGAAGCGGTAATCTTTATTTTTTCTGGTAGTGATGATATGAAGATGAGCATTCCTTTATATGGGCTTGATAGCGAGCAAAGCTATGAAATACGTTACTTATCATCAGATAAAGTAGAAGAGAAAAGCCTGTATGGTAACGGCTTAGAATGGATGAGAGAGGGACTGAAGGTTGATCTTCCGGCAAATCAAGCTAGTCTGATTCATTGTCGACTTTCGGAACGAACTTGATAGGCTAGGAAAATATAGGTGCAATGTAATGAAGAGAGACTCCGAGGCAACACTTCCTTGGGGTCTCTCAAAAATCAAAAGGCGTTGGAACAGGTATAGCCTTCCTGTCCCAATGCCTTTTCGATAGTTCCTAAGTAAAAAGGAAGTAACTAATCTTTACCGCAGTCAACGTGATGATATAATTAAGCTTTACGTTGGGGAGCAAATCATCGAGACAACCGACAATCATCCGTTCTGGGTGGAAGGTAAGGGATGGATTTTTGCTGATGAACTTCAAGTAGGAGATAAACTTCAAAAGGCTGCGGAAGCAACCTGACGATTGATAAGGTTGAGTTGTTAAGTTAGATGAACCAGTTACGGTTTACAATTTTACGGTTGCTGACTTCCGCACGTATTATGTTACTGATATTGGGATTTGGGTTCATAATACAAATGGATGTCTTCGCCCAGAAGCTAAACACCTCAAATCAGGTAAGCATGGAGTTAATTGGACAGAAGATCCAGCGACTGCTAAAAGTTTGAATAAAAATCAAGGGCAATGGAGCAAAGCAGACTTAGATTTTGCGGGTCCAAAAGTAAGCATACTAGAGGCTGGTAAAAGCGTATGGTTTGATTTACCTACTGGTTCTACTTCAATTGTGCACATGACTGATGGAACAACCGTGAAAGCGACAAAAATCTTTGCTAGAAACAATGGTACCGGTACTTTCCATGGTTACCCGGCACCGTAAAAGGAGATTGCTCTATGAATTTTAGGATACAAGCAAGTTCCCCTAGGTATAATGAAGAATTTGATAACGAGGTAGACACTTTATCAGATGCTATAGAGAGCGTGTTTCCTTTGTGGAGTGAGTCGGCAATTTTAATGTGGAATACTATTCCCATTCCTTTAAGCTATAAATACGATTTAAGTCTAATGATAGATGATATTTTAAACGTATTGGAAAAGCTAAGAATAGAAACATCAGGAGAGTTAGTTATTCATTGGGTGTCGAACACATTTGCTAACATATGGACTTTGACTTGGGATTTAGAAAAACTAAAAATAAATTCTGAGTGGGGGAGTGTAGTAGGAGGAACTGAACAATTACTGATTCTGAGTGGCCCTGTCACTATACCAAAACAATCGTTTTGTGCAGAATGGAAAAGAGTGTTACACAATATCATACAGGCATTGGTGAAATCCGGATATAAAGAAGGGATTTTACCGGGAATGAACCGTCTAACTACTGAGTACAAAGCAATCGAAAAAGAAGGTATCATCTACAACTTATAATATTGTCCTTTATAATTTAAAAGATTCTAAACCCTAGTTCAATATTTATGGAAAAAGATAAGGTTTCAATAATGTTTGAAAGCTTATACAGCAATTTTTTAGAGTACAGTAAAGTTCTCTGCATAGACTTAGCGAGTAATACATTATTGAAAGAGTGGGGAAAATAGTTTTTATTGACCTTGAGGGCGGCAATCTCAAGGTCTTTCTTTTAACCCCATCCATTGCCGAATGAATCGGGCGGCAGTCTCAAATGGGGTTGTACTTTCATCAGACCCATATGAAATTTCTTTAAATGCAGATGTACGTACGCTTTTAAGCTTTATAGTTTGAGCCGGAGCGAGCCTGTCAGGGATCAATACTGGTAGAACGCAATCCGGAATGGTTCATCGTTAAGGAGGAAAATGATATGGAAACCTACATGAAACAAAATAGTATAATATGAAGGGAAAGTTTACGATAACATCCATACAAATGGGATAGAATATCAAAAATGGTGAGACGATTTTCATGCAACCGGGACAAGAACAATAGATAAAAACTCAAGTAGGAGAGATGAATGTGGATAAAGTATACAATTTAGTCCAAAACATAAGGCATCTACCTGAAATCCATCTTGGCAAGAAATCGTTACATTTACTTCAAGCATTTCTGCATGGTTATATAGAATATCACAACGAAATAACTGGTGAATCTAATTATTTCTTTCTTCCTGAATTTCAGAAATATGTCGAACAGCGGTTTAATATTAATACGACACATAGCTGGGCATCCCTCATTACTTTCTACTCTAGCAGCGATGAAGATGCATTCAATAATTTTTATAAAATATTAGATGAATTTTTCTCCGAAAATGCGAATTAACAGGAAATTTCATGTAGAGCAACTAACGATGTTGCCGTCATAAGCAGAATGATGGGTAAGTATAATAATAATGATGAGAGACTCCGAGGCAACAATTCCTTGGGGTCTCTCTTATAATTTATTTACTCTCGACTATTAATAATTCAACTTTTGTTCAGAAAAACAATTAGAAGAAGGTGCTACCATGTTATGTTTAAATGAGAGTGATAAATTTTAGAAAAGCATAGGGAGATAACGGTATGAAAAGGGTTTGGACATGGATACTTAAGCCAATTCAATACATCAAGCGATCCTTTTATAGGAAGATGCTCCTGGCTTTTTTTGCTGTGATTGTGTTAACGGTTACATCTTTAGGTGTGAACTTCTATATTGAAACCTCCGCGAATATTAAGAAAAGTGAAATATCGAATATGGATCGTGCAACTGAGCAAGCAGTTCAAACCTTACAATTACAAATGGGAAACATTAAAAATGATGCTTGGGGTTTCTTTGGGGATGAGGAGCTTCAAATCGCGTATAGAGATATATATGAGAATTTAGAAAAGATAGAGTACTTTAGTTATAAGTTTCTATTCATGCAGAATAGCAATGCGCTAGTTCAAATTATCACGGTAAATGATAAGGAAAATATTACACGTATTAAGGTGATGGCATCGAACAACTATGTCGAAGATCGAGATCTCTTTGAAAGTGAGAAGGCGAGGCTTAATCAGATTGCGTTAAGTAATAATGGCAAGGAGTCTTGGGTACTAACCGATGTCTATGATAAACAGAAAAAACAAATGTTCCAAACGATCGCCTATACACAAGCATTAAAAGATGTATATGCAGATTTTCAGCCCGTTCTGGGCAGCATGATTATTATTCTATCATTCGATAAGCTACAAATTTGGTTGAACGATTTAAAGATTCAAGATCATGGTGAATTCTATTTGGTGAATAAGCAGGATAGCCAAATTATTCTAAGCACGGAGATGGAGAATATCGGATCTCTTTTGTTTCAAGAAGCAAATTTAATGAAATGGAATGATCATAATGATGAGCCTTATGCATACGTAACCGATCAAGGCGGGAAATCCTTGGTCTTCTATCGAAGCGTAGCCAATACAGATTGGATTCTGGTTGGGAAGGTTCCTGTTTCTGTATTATTGGAGGAAGTCAATGCTTTGGCCCAAAGAACCATCATCATTGGATTTGCTTGTTTATTGATCGCGATGCTCTTAGCGAGCTTATTATCTTCACGTGTGCTGGTACCTATCAGACGTTTGAGAGTAGGCATGAGACAGATCCAGCAGGGAAAGTATAAAGTCTCTATACCTGTGGAAACGAATGACGAGATCGGATTTTTTGTCGTTAGCTTTAACAAGATGGCGATGGAAATTGATCAACTCATTAAGAAGGTTTATGAAACGGAGTTGAATAAAAAGGATGCTGAGATCAAAGCACTACAGTCTCAAATAAATCCTCACTTTCTATACAATACATTGGGTACAATTGAAAGCTTAGCAGCCGTTCAAGGGGAGGACAAAAGCATTCAGGAAATTTGTTGTTCTCTGGCGCAAATGATGCGCTATAACGTGAACGGTGGTAGCTTCTCTACTTTTGCTGAGGAAATTCAACAGATTAAGCAATATCTTAAGATTCAGCAGATTCGTTATGGAGCTCGTTTACAGTACGAGATTGAGGTGGAGCCTGAGCTGGAATCTGTGCGGATTCCCAAGCTGTTATTTCAGCCTATTGTTGAAAATAGCATTATTCATGGTATAGAGGGCTTGCGGAGAGGGGGGCAAATCCGGATAAAAGCAGTAGCTCAGAATGAGCTGGATATTGTCATAACGGTTAAGGATAATGGTCTCGGCATGAAAGAGGAGCGACTCGAAAAGTTACAAACCGATCTTGCGGAGGTTTCGATACGTGATTTTTCATTGGACCGTGAACAACGTTCAATTGGTATCGTTAATGCCCATGAACGTCTGAAATTAATATATGGTGAAGTCTATGGTCTAACAATTGAAAGTGAGCTTAGTAAAGGGACGGAAGTTTCAATTCGGTTAATGAAAACCGTTGTCTAAGAAAGGTGAGAGTGGGATGACCCTAAAGGTTCTTATTCTAGATGATGAAATGATTCAACGTAAAGGGATCATCGTCAAGATCCAGTCCTATGCGTTACCGCTTACGATTATAGGTGAAGCGGGTGATGGTGAAGAAGGATTGGAGCTTATTAGACAGGAAATCCCCGATATTGTGATTACAGATGTGCGTATGCCTGAAATGAATGGCTTGGATTTCATTGAGAAAGTACTGGAAATAAATGCGTTGATCTCATTTGTTATTATTAGCGGGTACAGCGATTTCGAATATGCCAAGCGTGCCATTAAATATGGAATATCCGATTATCTATTAAAGCCCATTGATGAGGACGAGCTACAGCTTGTACTGAGCCAACTCATTCATAAAAAAGAATCAGTGAAAAAAAGCCAAGCGGAATTGGATAAGCTAAAACAAGATCATGAAATGAATCGGGAGAGTATTAGGAAGCAGTACTTAACTAGAATAATTCAAACAGGACAAGCATCCCTGCCTATGGAAAATAACTCGAAGCTGGTTACAGATATGGAACACAGCCACCCTTATTTTCTGGCAATCGTGCTAGAGCTAGAGCCTTTTATACTCCCCCATTATTCATTTAGGGCTGGTGAGGAGCATCTGATTTGGTTCGCAGTTGAGAATGTGATGTCAGACCAGATGAAGCTAGCAAACTATGACGGATTTATTTTCCAACATGCGATCCATCAGAATGAAATGGTCTATGTCCTTGGGATAAGTCACATCAATGAGAACATTATGATCAAGGAATGGCTTGCCAATGTTCTCTATGGTATCAACCGTTATTTGAAGCTGGATGTCACGATTGCCATTGGTAGTGTTGTGGATCAGATGAGTTTAATGCAGCAGTCGTATCAATTGGCTAAATTATCGTTACGCAATAAAATGATGCAGGGTGCCAACCAAATCTATGATTATAGCGTAATTCGTGCACAATCGAATTCGAAGCATAATGTTATAAATGATCACGAGGAACGATTGTTGTTCAAGCTGTTATCTGATGGTAATGGAGTAGGACTCATCAATTGGGTGGAGAAACGTGTGCAGTTACTCGTGGATACTCCTATGTCGACTTATGTTCATCTCGAATGGTTTTGTGTAGACATGTATTTGCTTATGAGAAAATACCTAATCGAGAAAACGAAAAATTCAGACTTATTAATTGGTGAGATGGATGATCTACAGTTCTGGCTACAAAATTTAATGAGCTGGAAGGACGCGGTTCAGCATATTAGTAATCAGCTTTCACAGATTACTATATTTATCGCGGCTAAAGAAAATCAACCAGGTAAGGACTTGATGGGTGAAATAAAGCAGTATCTGGATTCAAATCTACAATCGCCGATCTCGCTTCAATTGATAGCAGAACGTTTTTTTATAAATCCGACTTATTTTTCCAGACGGTTTAAGGAGAACTATGGTCAAAGCTACTCCGAATACTTAACAAATTTACGACTCAATAAAGCTTCAGAATGGTTAGTTGGAACGGATCTTAAGATTCAGGAAATTGCAGAATTAGTAGGTTATGAAGGAGCAGCTTACTTTAGTAATGTTTTCAAAAAAGAACGTGGTCTTTCTCCAAATGAATTCCGGCAGGAGCATCGAACTCCTAAATAAGGTTGAATTACTTATAAACGAAAGCAAAATTATTGTATTCAGCACAAAGAGCTCCCATTATACAATTCAATTGTTAATAAAATATGATTTGTGGAGGCATTTGCGTGAAATTAAAAAGTGGGGCATTTAAGTTATTAACCGTATTGCTGACTTCTGCAATTGTACTAACTGCTTGTGGATCATCCAAGAATACTCCTGCAGCAAGCAGCGGGGCAAGCGCTACAACTCCAGCCGTAGAAACAGCATCAGCAACACCGGAGCCTGCAAAGGATGTTGAAATAACGGTTTGGGATCAACCGAATGATGATGATCCGAATAAGAAGGTTCAAGAAGAAATATTCGCAGCCTTTGATGCTGAATATCCGCATATCAAGGTTAAGCGTGAGAAATTAGATGATAAATATCGCGACAAATATTTAGTAGCTATGGCAGGAGGGGTTGGTCCAGATGCTTGGCATTCAGCAGCTTTTCCTGATATTCAGAAATATATTGCTAATGGATTTGTATTAGATTTAACGGATCGTTTGGATGCATGGGCAGATAAAGATAAAATGATGGCTGCCACAATGGAAGCTGGAAAGAAAGATGGTAAGTACTATGGCTTAACTTACGATGCCTACGTAATGACATTTGCCTACAATAAGAAGCTTTTTAAGGAAGCGGGCATCGAAAAACCGCCAGCTACGTGGGATGAATTTAGAGAGGTTGCGAAGAAGCTAACCGATCCTGCTAAGGGTACTTATGGCTTTAATATTCTGGGTTTAGAGTTTGCTGATTGGTTCTTTGAATATTTCCCTTGGCAAGCAGGTGGAGATTTGACTGTGAAAAATGACGATGGAACTGCGACACTAACCTTTACTTCTGAGCCAGTCGTTCAAGCCTTACAATTCTACAAAGATTTGAAATGGACCGATAAAGTGGTGCAGAAAAATGTTGTACAAAGCTTAGTCGACAACCTAAAAGATTTCGCAGCAGGTAAAGTGGGTATGGAGATTGGTAATGTAGATTGGTTTACAGGTAACGGCATGAACATTCAAGATATTGGTTTGATGCCATTTCCAAAGGGACCGGCTGGTAAAAACCCAGGTCAAGTTGGTGGATCCTATTGGACGATAAATGCCAAAACAAGCCCAGAGAAGCAGGATGCAGCATGGACTTATATTACTTATATGGCATCCAAAGAAGTGGCTGAGAAGAAGCTACAATTCTCTGCTGATAATGGAGCATTTCCAGGTTTGCTACAAGTTCGTACAGATGTTGATGTAACTAAATTCTTTGCTAACATCCCTGCCGACCTGACAGCAGTTGTTGCAGAGACTGCCGCTGATCCCCATTTAGAATATTTCCTGAAGGAAAGACTTACCCCTTATGTAGTCGGTGCTGTTCAAAAAATACTGTTGGATGAAAAAGCAGATCCGAAAGCCGAGCTTCAAAAAGCACAAGATTTAGCTCAAAAGGAAGTTGTGGATAAGTACAACGCAGATGTTTTAAGCGCAAAATAACAATTTACCGACTTATAAATGTCGGGACTCCCGCAGAAGGATTCCCGGCATTTTTCTTTGAGATAGTATTATGAAAAATAAACGTAGGAGGCAACTATATGCTTAAAAAGACATTATTACTTTATTTAATTGTAAGCGTTATCTTTACAGGTTTTGGTACAATTCCAGGACTGAATGTTGGGATTGCTGCAGCAGATGAGTTGATCGATCGTGATGTACCAGACTGGCAGATCGGGGGTAATGCACAAGGGGACTATACTCTGGATCGGAGTACGGTTCATTCAGGTACCTATTCCTTACGTCTGAACAACCTGACTCCATACACGGACAATACGTATTATTACGCCGCTCAGTCGGTACAGGTGAAACCAAATACGACCTATGAACTCAGTGTATGGGTCAAAGCGGATAACGCTTTGATAGTATGGTTCGGGGGAGGACCTGGTTGGAATCAGCGAAATTATGTTGCATTATCGGTTGATGTACCTTTATCTTATGATTGGAAAAAGGAAACGCTACAATATACAACAGGTCAGGATGAAACCACCTTTGATTTTAGAATCAATCTTGATAGTACTGTAGAAAATGTTTGGTTCGATGATATTTCGATGGTTGAAGCAGGTACAACAAACAATGTGATCAAGAGCGGTGATTTTGAGAAGAATCGACTGCCGGACGTTACTTCCAGTCAGCAGGTGGGAGAGGTTCTGTCTGGTACGGAGTTACAACTAAACAATGCGGTAGCTGAAACGACCATATATTTTACAACGGACGGGAGTGATCCTCGAACCTCAGAAACAAGTGCAGTTTACACGCAGCCTATTTCTATTACAAAAACGACAACAATAAAAGCGTATGCGACAAAGACAGATTCGTCAGATAGTCAGGTCTCCAGCTTCGACTATTGGATTGTAGATCATGATGTACCAGAATGGGGATTCGGGGGTAATGCACAAGGGGACTATACTCTGGATCGGAGTACGGTTCATTCAGGTACCTATTCCTTACGTCTAAACAACCTGACTCCATATACGGACAATACGTATTATTACGCCGCTCAGTCGGTACAGGTGAAACCAAATACGACCTATGAACTCAGTGCATGGGTCAAAGCGGATAACGCTTTGATAGTATGGTTCGGGGGAGGGCCTGGTTGGAATCAGCGAAATTATGTTGCATTATCAGCTGATGTACCTTTATCTTATGATTGGAAAAAGGAAACGCTACAATATACAACAGGTCAGGATGAAACCACCTTTGATTTTAGAATCCATCTTGATAGTACTGTAGAAAATGTTTGGTTCGATGATATTTCGATGGTTGCAGCAGGTACAACAGTAAATGTGATTAAGAATGGAGATTTTGAGCTGAAGCCTCTACCTGATGTGACTTCTAATCAGCCGTCGGGAAAGGTTGCTCTAGGTACGGAAGTACAATTAACCAACACGGTAGCTGGAGCGGAAATTTATTATACTACGGACGGGAGCGATCCTCGAACCTCAGAAAATCCGTTGGTATATGAGGATCCGATTACGATTACAAAAACGATGACAATAAAAGCGTATGCCACAAAGGTAGATTCGCTCGATAGTCGAGTCACCAGCTTCGATTATTTGATTTTCGATAATTCGTTCATTGATCGTGATATACCAGGCTGGGAGGATATCGGGGGTCCTGCGCAAGGGGAGTATACACTGGATAAGAGTATCGTTCATGGAGGTATCTATTCATTACGTTTGAGTAACAAGTCTTCAGTTGCGCCAAATGTGTATTATGCCGTACCTCAGTTGGTAAAGGTGAAGCCAAATACAAACTATAAAATCAGTTTGTGGGCTAAAGCGGTTAACGCTTCAAATATATGGTTTGGGGGAGGTCCAGGCTGGGGTTTGCGAAAGAGTCTTGCAACGGAGCAGGAAACTTATGACTGGAAAAGGGAAGAGATTTCGTATACAACAGGTCCGGATGAAACCGAATTTGGTTTTAGAATCGCTATTGATGGTAAAACAGAATTTATTTGGCTTGACGATATCTCGATGATTGCAGCAGGTACAACGGACAATCTTATTAAGAATGGAGATTTTGAGCTGAAGTATCTACCTTATGTGACTTCCAATCAGCAGTGGGGAAAGGTACCTCAAGGTACGCAAGTACAATTAACCAACAAGGTAGCTGAAGCAAAAATTTATTATACTACGGACGGGAGCGATCCTCGAACCTCAACAAATAAGACGCTTTATGAGCAGCCCATTTCGATTACTAACTCGATGACAATCAAAGCGTATGCGACAACGTCAGATTCGCTCGAAAGTGAAGTTAGCAGCTTCGAGTATTGGATTGGAACCGGAGCGGATCCAGCAACCATTATTAACGATCCGTTGTCGTCTATGTTGGCATTAAATATGCACGGGCCTGCAAATTCGGTCAGGTTAGATCTAGCAAAAGCAGAAGGTTTTGGTTGGGTGAGAACTGATTTACATTGGGAAGATGTTGAACAAACTATAGGTAACTATAACTGGGCTTATTATGACATCATTGTCAATAGGGCTGCAGCAAGAGGTATGAGAGTATTATTTGTAGTAAGTTATGGAAATGCTATTTATCCTACTGATGTTAATACTAATAATGCGCCAAGCACTCAAGAGGCGGTTGATGGTTTTGCTAAATTTGCTAAAGCGGCTGCAGCGCATTTTAAAGGAACCGGGACCCAATTCGAGATTTACAATGAACCCGAAAATTTTGGTCCCTTAACCCCTGAACAATATGCCTCTCTTTGTGAGGCTGCCAGCGCCGCTATTCACGAGGCTGACCCGTCGGCATTTGTGGTATCCGCTGGAACTGGGATGTTTAACTATGCTTATCTAGACGAAATGCTTAAAGCAGGTCTTGGTGATATTGACGCTGTTGGGGTACACTCCTATTGGATGGACGTCTGGAATCAGGAGGGAGACCGCAACACTTATCCTGAAGCTGTCTTTGACCATACGCATAATTGGCGCGATATGTATCAAAAATATTTACCTTCCATGAACATTGCTTATATGACAGAGCAAGGTGTGAATTTGGATATTGATACCCAAGGTGATCAACACAAAAAGGCTTATTTAATCACGCGTATGTTCCTTGCGCAATGGATGGCCGGTTACAAATTCATTTGTTACTATGCTGATGGAGCTGCCGAGTGGTCGCTATTTGACAATGATGATAACGGGCAAATCCCACGTGCCAATACCGCTATTCAAAAGCTAACTGTGCTGTCAGCCAGTCATGACTTTACCGATTTTTCACTACCTGATGACAGTACCGGTTTTTATACGTTGACCTTAACAGGAAGTAGTACAGTTCAAGCGGTATGGCTAGCTAAAGGGGCATCTAATACTTATCATGTTCCACTGGGGTCAACCGCTACGGATATGTATGGGAATCCTGTCACTCTCACGAATAATGGGATCGACCTTTCGGTAAATATGACTGAGGACAGTGGTGTATATTATTTTACTTTGAACGGTCCAGCACCAACGCCGACACTGCAACCTGTTCTAACTAGCTTGAGTAATGACGATGCTTCAATCACCTACGGCGGAACTTGGTCTCCTAGTAATGGGCATGGTAGTTTCGCTGGTATTTTCAGTGGTCATTACAGTGATAAATATAAATCTTCAAACATTGCAAACAACTATTATGAGGTAAAATTTAGCGGCAACAGAGCCAAAATATTTGGCGAAAGATATGTTAATTACGGCCTGGCCGATGTGTATTTGGACGGTGAACTAAAAACAACTGTAGACCTCTTCCACAATTTTCCGCTGAGACAGACATTATATTTTGATACAGGTAGACTGGACAGCGGCGATCATACGTTGAAAATTGTCGCTAGAGGCGAAAAGGGTGGTTTTTCAAGTGATTACTATATCGGATTAGACAAGGTAGTAATATATAATGACGGTACACCAGTAACTGATAAAACAGCATTAGTAACAGCAATTAATAATGCGAATATATTAATTTCAAGCAAAACAGTGGGAACAGCGGTAGGAAATGTACCTCAAACAGCACATGACGCATTGCAGAGTGCGATCGATGCAGCTTCAGACGTGAATAATAATGCATCAGCAACACAAGCAGAAATAGATGGACAGATCACTATACTTGCATCAGCCACTACAAGCTTCAATGCCGCGATAATAAAATCGTCAAATTCAACGACAACACCAACTGATAATAGTGGTGGCGGTAATCAAGGAAATACAAATGTGGTAACTGTGGAGAACGGTAAAGCAGTAGTCAAGCTCGATAGCAAGCAAACCACGATATCTGTACCGTTAATAGAAATTGGAGACCGTCCACTTCAAGTACAGGCAGGATCGGTGATCGTTAATATTGATCAAGTCTTGCTAAGTGCCTTGAGAAAACAGGCAGGTGTTGAAGCAGGTACAACAATTGAAGTACAGATCAAGCCAGTGAGCGAAACTGGGGGCACGAATGCTTCACCTCAAGGAGCGGCTGCTCACATCAAAGTTGCAGGTCAGGTATATGAAATTAGCATCCTGTTAAAAAAATCAGACGGCAGCACAATTGAGGTTAAACAGGTAAATGGAAGCGTAGAAATTACATTACCTTATGATGCCAAGGGTGTTGATGAAGAGCTTCTTGGCATTTACTACTACAATGAGACGACCAAACAATGGGAGTATGTAGGTGGCCAATTGAACAGTAGTGCGCAAACACTAACTGTAAAGCTACAGCATTTAAGTAAATATGCCGTTCTGGAATTTAACAAGATGTTCAGCGATGTACCGGCTACACACTGGGCTGCAAGAACTTTGCAAGTATTGGCAGCTAAGCACGTTGTAAACGGTGTGAGTGACAGCTTGTTCCAACCTGAAGGGGATACGACACGAGCGGAGTTTGTAGCGCTCTTAGTTCGCGCCTTAAATCTTCCAGCATCTGAAGAGGTGAAGGTATTCAAGGATGTGAAATCAGATGAATGGTATGCAGGAAGTGTGCAGGCAACTGTGAAAGCAGGCATTGTTTCCGGTGTGAGTGTTGACCGCTTTGCTCCGAATGCTCCGATCACGCGTGCGGAGATGGCCGTGCTTATTGCGAGAGCACTTGGATTAAAGGACGACGCAAACGTCAATGCTGGGTTTGCTGATTCGGAGGATATCCCCGTATGGGCGGTGCCAGCAGCGGCAGCACTTAAGCAACTCGGTATCATTCAAGGCAAAGGGCAGAATAGGTTCGATCCGAAAGCTAATGCAACAAGAGCAGAAGCGGCTAAGCTGATTCTGGCAGTCATTAATCACTGAAATAAGAGATAAGGAAGAGGCTCCAGGGCGTAAGTCGCCTTAGGGGCCTCTTTTGCTGCACCTAAATGCAGTTGAATTACTTTTAGCTGAAAGTAAAATTATTCTATTCATCGCTATGAGGTCCTATTATACAATTTATATTAACAAATAAAGATGTCAGGGTTCCGCTAGTGGAATCCCGACATTCGACATTTATCTTCAGCAAAAGGGTGATGAAATGGAATTGATTATGGAAACGAAGCCAGAAAAAAAACAAAAGCGTAAGTTTGTTATCCGCTGGGTGCCTGTTTTATTTTTAACCCCCGCCATTATTTGTTATCTATTGTTCAAATATTATCCAACGCTAAGAATGATCCATATCAGTTTTTTTGACTATAACGTTGGAAATCCCCCTGGTAAATTTGTTGGAGTAGATAATTTTATCCAAACATTAACTTCATCTTCCTTTTGGCATGCATTTGGAATTACTCTCATGTTTGCTTTAATGTATCTTGTCTTAACCTTCTGGATCCCTATTGTCCAGGCTTTATTCCTGAACGAAATTCACCGAGGGAATGTACTATTTCGGTTCATCTATCAAATCCCCGCTATTGCACCGGGTGTTGTTACGGTATTGATATGGAAATATATGTATAATCCTGATTACGGAGTATTGAATTATTATCTAGGTAAGCTTGGATTAGGCCCCTATCTTTGGTTGAATGATCTTAATATGGTTAAATACGCCATTGTTCTACCTTCTGTTTTTGCTAGCTCGGGTATTGCTATTCTTTTATACTATTCAGCCATCCGTGCCGTTTCAACAGAAATATTGGAAGCTGCCAAAATGGATGGATCAGGTCCTTGGCGAAGAATGATTTCGATTATTTTACCTAATATTCAATATATTATCCTGATTCAGTTTATTGCTTTTTTAACAGGTGCACTGTATACATTTGATAATATTTATGTTTTCACACAAGGTGGTCCTGCTAATCAAACAATGGTGGCATCCATACTTGTATATAATGCAGCATTTAATGAATTACGCTTTGGTACAGCGAGTGCAATATCATTTTTATTATTTATCCTGACGGCGGTAATTACATTTATACAACTAAGACAATCGAGGGAATCCGATTAAGGAAGGAGGGAATGTAATGAGTAATAATAACAATCATATTAAAGAAAAAGGTCATCGTACAATGAAGCTTATCGCTTATCTGATAACGCTATTTTTTATTTTAGCGGCGTTGTTTCCATTATTTTGGATGATCTCCTCATCGATGAAGAATGAATTATCCATAACAGCAAATCCACCTAAGTGGTTGCCTTCTATTCCACAAACCATTCAAGTGACATTGGATTATACGGATCAAGCAACAGAAGATGCTGATTTTTATGAGAAGGACGCGATGAAAGCGATCTGGTTTCCTTGGAAAATGAATAGTCGCGATTTGATCGGAGCTGTTGTCATAGAGGGGGTAAAGGATGGCCGACTCCTGTATCGGGCAAAAACAGCAGGTTACTCCTTCCGGTACGCACATAAATTTATTGTTCCCTCCAGTCTCTTTAGTGGAGATGGGATGGATAATAAGCTATCAGATATTAGAAAGCAAAAGTATTCAACGTTTAAGTGGTATGGGGATGCAGGGATATCAAATGAGAAAGCAACAACAAACTCGGATTCTGAGGTTGTTCACCACTTTCAAGAGTTCTATCAGACGACTGAATTTGTGAAGGGTAAGTCGCTAAGCTTGGCGACATCTAGAAACTTTTGGAGTATATTCGACAGTTATCGGACAGTCATTCTAATGGGCCAAGCCCAATCAAGCAACGGTCCGTCCTATCTTCATTACTTTTATAATAGTGCCTTCGTTACCCTTACTTCAATTTTACTTCAGCTTGTTATAGGTTCCCTGGCAGCCTATGCTATTTCCTTTACAATTCGGAGCAAGAAGCTTCAGCTGTGGTTAACCATGTTCTTTCTAGCAACGCTTGCCGTACCTGATATTGTGCTGCTTGTCCCGCTATATTTAACCATGAACCAACTGCATTTAGTGAACTCATTATGGGGTATTATTCTACCGCATACAGCTTGGGGAATCGTTATCTTTTTATTCAAAGGATTTTTCGATCAATTGCCACGTGAGCTTATGCAAGCAGCTGAAGTGGATGGTGCATCAGATATAAGGAAGTTCGCTCAGATTGTCCTTCCGATGTCGATACCCATATTCACTGTGGTTACAGTTATGACTTTCTTACCTGTTTGGAACGAGTTTTTGTGGCCGCTAGTTATTGCGACAGGACAAGATAACTGGACAATTACGGTTGCCTTAAACTCGCTACAATCAACGACTCCAGCGAACATAGTTATGGCAGTAGGTGTTTTAAGTATGATCCCTTTGTTAATCGTATTTGCAACCTGTCAGAAATATATAGAAAAAGGCGCTTCTTTTACAGGCGTAAAAGGGTAAGGGCAAAGGTATTGTCGTAATAAACCTATAATATACCTTTCTGTTTTTTACAATAGAGTTAATTCAACGAATAGGTGGGACATGAACAATGATGACTGCTAATTGGCAAGCCAAGTGGATATGGGGAGATGGAGAGGAAAGTCCTCGTAATGAATGGAGATGCTTCCGTAGAACGTTCGACGTTCCGGCTGCATCGGAGTCTCGCCCAGGGGCTTCCTTACGAATTACGGCTGATTCACGTTATGTTCTTTACATAAATGGAACGAGACTCGGTCGGGGACCGGTTCGCTCATGGCCGTTCGAGCAATCCTATGATACTTACGAAGTCAGCCATCTAATAAAATATGGTGAAGAAAATACAATTGCTGTGCTCGTCCTACATTTCGGATTGTCGACGTTCTACTACGTTCGAGGACGGGGAGGTTTGTTAGCTGAGCTCAACGATTCGGATGGTAATGTTATCGTCGCGACTGACGAGAATTGGCTCAATTCGCGTCATCTTGGACAGCATCCACGTGCACCGCGAACATCTATTCAGCAAGGGTTCTCAGAGTATGTAGACGCTACAGCATGGGATTCATCATGGATCGAGCAAAGCTACAGTAATACGGAGGCATGGTCGAATGCAATCGTTCTTGGATCGGTTGGTATGGAGCCGTGGACAACACTAAAGCCTCGGGACATCCCTATGCTGACGGATGAAACAGTTTACCCTGTTCGCGTTGAGTCGTTGGCGAAGGTGAAATCATTCCACATAACGACAGCGCTTGATGTTCGGAATGCGTTGAATGATGGCAGTGAGGATCATGCTAATGGGATTCATTTTACTGGATTTGTTGTGACTTCGATTCGTGCCAAATATGCGGGTGCAGCAACAATAGGCTTTCTGCAGTCGGGACAATGCCTTCGAACGCTATCCCTAAACGGTGAAGAAATCCCCCTAGACCGGTTTTATGGAACAATGCCAGAGCTGTATACGGACGTTAACCTGAACGAAGGAGATAACATGCTCGTCATCGATGTGTCTGGCAACCTCCATACAGGTAAGATGGATTTGGGAGTTTATGGGGAAGCGTGCGGGGAATTACAATTCGCAGCGCCATTAGAGCAGCTGGCTGCACATTCGCAATCTACCTTTTTCCGGATTGGTCCATTCGACTCTATTATCCCAATCGATCACCAGCCCTATCGAGAGTTGGATTGGACACATCCCGTATACGTTAAATTACTTGGCGAGCTAAAGAGACCAGAGGACTTGGGGCGATACGAAGAATGGTTAAGCCCAATCGATCCGAAGTACGTGTCTGAGGTCGATGTGTTCGCACTAAGTGTTTGGCATAAAGAGAACGTGAAATTTGCGGTTCCTGCGCAGCTTCAGAACGCGATCATTCCAAATACGGATGCAGGTGTTGTGCCAGTGTTCGAAGGCTACGATACTGAAGTGCTGTTCGATCTAGGTAAGGAATATTCCGGGTATCTATCATTCGAAGTGGAAGCAGAAGCGGGAACAGTACTCGATTGGTATGGCTTCGAGTATATGTCCGGAGAATATCGTCAGGATACGTTTGACCTGGATCATACGCTTCGCTACGTATGTCATGGAGGTCGACAGGTGTATGAGACGCCTATTCGCCGTGGCTTCCGTTACTTGGCGTTGACGGTGCGCGGGGCAACAAAACCGGTGCGAATTTACGGCGTGACCTTCATTCAAAGCAACTATCCAATGGCTCAAGTCGGGCGATTCGAATGCTCTGACACGCTGTTGAATGACATTTGGGAAATTAGCCGTCATACGACAAAGCTGTGTATGGAAGACACTTTCGTCGATTGTCCAGCCTATGAACAAACATTCTGGGTAGGAGATAGTCGCAACGAAGCACTCGTAAGCAATTACGTGTATGGGGTTCAGGATATTCTAAAGCGTTGCTTACGACTCGTTCCTGGCTCCAAGCATCAATCGCCGCTCTTTGTAAACCAAGTACCGAGTGGATGGAGCAGTGTCATTCCGAACTGGACGTTCTTCTGGGCAATCGCTTGTGCTGAATATTACGAGCAGACCGGTGATGAAGCGTTCGCGGTAGAGATGTACGACTCTATTCAGTATACGATGGGGCATTATTTACTTAAGATTGATGACAGTGGCTTGTTTAATGTAAAAGGCTGGAACCTGCTAGATTGGTCGCCGATCGACCAGCCGAACGATGGTATCGTCACGCATCAGAATATGTTCTTGGTTAAAACGCTACGCGTTGCTGCACAGATGGGAATCATTGCGAAGGATGAGGAAGGCGCTGCAAAATTTGAACAAGCGGCTAACAATCTTGCAAATGCAATCAATGAGCAACTATGGGATGATGAGAAGAAGGCCTATATCGATTGCATCCATGTAGATGGTCGACGTTCTGACAGCCTAAGCATACATTCGCAGGTCGTTGCTTCACTCACGGGTGTCGTTCAGGGTGAGCGCAAGCAAATTATCGACGCTTATCTGGTTCAACCTCCTAAGGAGTTTGTGCAAATCGGCAGTCCATTTATGTCCTTCTTCTATTATGAGGCACTGGCTAAGCTTGGGGAGGTTCGTCTCATTTTGGACGATATTCGTCATCACTATGGGACGATGATCCGTCATGGTGCAACCACGTGCTGGGAGCAATATCCGAACTTCCTCGAGAATCGGGCCAATCCGGATATGCTAACGCGTAGCCACTGTCATGCGTGGTCGTCTGCTCCGGCTTATTTCTTAGGTCGTGAGGTGCTTGGTGTGAGGAGCTTGACGACGGGCTGGACTGAAGTTGAGATTGCACCTGCACCAAGTGGACTCACATGGGCGAAGGGTAGTGTTCCGCATCCGGCAGGTGGGCGAATTGATGTCTCATGGACCACTGATGAAAGTAATCAGACTATGGAGCTCAATGTGTCTTATCCGGAAGGGATAATTGCTCAAATCCGGTTGCCTGAGGGCTATACGGGCTCGATCGCAGAAACGAAGCTGGGAATCGCATAAGACTAAAAATTCAATAAAAATAAAAAAGAAACCTTCCTTACTAATGGTTGCTCAACACTTCCATTCGTTAGGGAGGTTTTTTTAAATACTTTAGTGAAATAGTGCCGATCCGTATAGCCAGCAATTTCGGGAATTTCTTTGAAACGTCCTTAAGTCCAATAATCAGCGATAGCATTCAGTTTCCATGAGCCATCCTCAAAAATAAAGTAAAATATTTGCTGCTCATTGGTGATATCCTTTCTATCATCAAGCTTTTGTTTGTAGTCGACCACGACAGACTTAATTCCTTCCGGCGGCGTAGGATGTGGTTTGACTGAAAAATCTAATTTGTCCATGCTAACAAAATACTTCTTGAAGCTATCAATCTCCCGATAGTTATCTTTAGACAGGGTCTTATAGAAAGCTTCGTGATCTCTCTCATAGAAAGCTTTCACATACAAATTTAACGTCTTTACGATTCCTAACTCGTCACCTTCATAATTACCTTCTGCAATATATTGAGGTGCAGCGGCTGTTGGATCCGCTTCTTCAGTTTCTATTGGACTCGATCCTTCAGCAATTGAATCGGGTGCATTATTTCCCTTCGAACAACCTGTAAGCACTAGAACCACTATTAAACTAAGCAAAATCATTATTTTTTTCAACTTCATTCCGCCTCCCTAATAAGTGGAAAAAAACACCTATTAATTAGACGACAGCGGGGTAAAAATGTTACGTAATTAGTCCTCTATCCCCTCGTCCTGAAGAAGCTGCTCCTTATAATCGGTCGGGGATTTGCCTGTAACAAGCTTAAATACTTTAGTGAAATAGTGCCGATCCGTATAGCCTGTGATTTCGGAAATTTCTTTGAAAGGCATATCGGGATGAATTCGCATGAGCTCCTTCGCTTTATCAATGCGAAGAGTGGTTAAATATTCGACAAAGGTTTTTCCGAGATGCTTGCGAAATAGCGTTCCTAGATGCGTGCTCGAAATTTGAAATCTATCCATGACATGAGTCATTGCGATTGCTTCGCTTAGATTAGCAGCTAAATAGTCAGTAATTTGTTCAATTAAGTGAAGCCCCTTGTTGCTGTTCGATTCATGCTCTTCAAATCGGAAGACGTTAGACAACAAGCTCCATATGTCCACTACTGCTTTCTGATAGGAGTAGGCGTAGTCGATGATTTCCTCCATCGCTTTCTCCGTAGTAATGCTGGTGAGAGGATCCAATGTGCGAAAATATTTCTCGAGCCACTGTAAAGTTTGTTTACAATTTTTGTGCAAGATGAGGTTCGGGCACGAGTGCTGTTCCCACTGCTCGAACCAATGATTAATGACCTTTTTTAATAGCTTCCAATCCTTTTTGTCGACAGCAATAACGAGCTTCTTCTCATCCGTGCTATTCAGCAGCAGGTTGGATTTCTCTTGCACGAGTGAATGTTCAAAAAGATATATATTTTTCGATTGACCAATAACAAGCTGGTGGTACAGCTCATCATGAAGCTGATGGGCAATCTGATGAAGCTGCGTTATTTCGTTGAAAATAGGGCTAACTGCCATCGAAGGTTTATTTCCGCTTCCCTCAATAATCTGTATGCATTCAGCTGCGATATTTTTAATCCTCTGATAGTCGCATTGAAATAATCCGAGAACAATAAACCCATATTTGGGGTTATTGTTTGAAACAATCCAAGCTCGTTCCTCCTTGAGCAGTAAAGGGTGCTGCGATAATTGTTGTTGTATTTCGTACTCCGTTTGAGGAGGCCGATTTTCCTTATTCAAGCTGGGTGTTTGTTTATTATAATAAAAGACATTATAAGTGGGATAGGAAAAGCATTGCTTCAAGATGGATAGCGTATTTCCCTCTATCTGCTTCTTATCGAGCAACTCATTCAGTAACTGCTGCTGGCGAACATAAGCCTCCTTGTTAATCCGTGCACTAGCTTTGTTTAATATTCCTTCAATGGCATAGCTATCAACGGGTTTGACAAGATAATCATCAACGTTGGCACGAATGGCATCCCGGGCATAATCGAAGGAAGAATAGCCACTCACAATGACAACGATGATATGCGGCCACTTTTCACAAATAAGGGAAGCAAGCTGGATTCCATTCATGGATTGCATTCTGATGTCCGTAAAGATCAAGTCCGGCTGAACCGCAGGAATGGCTTCAATGGCAAGATTAGCACTTATACATTCCGCAACGATAAGGGCTTCTTCCGATGCACTGAAGCTACTATTAACGATGACTTCTTTAAGGTGGTCAATGTAAAAGGGTTCATCATCAACAATCATAATTCTCATGGTAGTCGCCTCCTTAACATTAGCGAATAGCTGTTTGTTCATTGTTTTAAGTAACCTGTGAAACAGACATAAGCTCCGGAATCATCATTATTTCCGAAAGAAAAATGATAGTGCTCCTTAAACATAAGATGGAGTCTGGCAATTGTATTCACTAAGCCCATCCCGCCTATAGAGATCGAGCTTTCCCCAGGCTCGTTATTCTGCAATCGCTCAAGATAATCTTGAATGCGTCCATTTAAAGTTTCTAACGTTTCTGGATCAAAGCCTACACCATTATCGCGTATACAAATTTCCCATTTATTTGAGATTATTTTGCCAGAGATATGAATATCCAACTGCTTGTCGACTTCCGAGAACCCGTGCTGAATGCAGTTTTCAATCAAGGGCTGAATAAAAAGCTTAGGAATAGGAATTTCCAACAGTCGCTCAGGAATATCAAATTCATAATGAAGTCGATGCTGGTAACGAGATTTTAATAGATCTAAATAATGGTTGGCGAATTCAACTTCCTCTTTCAATGTTGTAATGGAAGATCCGGAAGAAATCGAATAGCGTAAAAACTGGGAGAGCTTTCTACTCGTATCTGATACGGCCTTCTGCTGGCCTCTGTCTGATAAGACGGTAATAACCCCTAGCATATTAAATAAAAAGTGGGGATTAATATGAGCTTGAAGAACATCAAACTTAGCTTGCATCTGTAAGGTTCGAAACTGAACAGTCTCCTCAAGGCTTTCTTGTAATCTCTGATTCAAATTCAGGAATGAACGGTTAATAATTTCGATTTCGCCCATATGGAATTTATTTTCGATAAAAGCTTGATTCGTTTCATCAAGATTAATAGAATCAATGGCCTTCTTTAATTTCTTGAGAGGATGGGTCAAAATTCTTGCGAGAATAAAGTAAACAAACACGGAAATCGCAATGAGTATAAATACACTGAATAGGATAACGTTTCGAACGAAATATAACGGTGCGTATAATTGAGATTCTGGTATGGTTAGAAAGACAGTTACTCCGGTTTTGCGAGAAGTCTGGTACATGTAGACATCATTATTCCCATGATCGTTCTTGATAGTTCCGCTCCCTACACTCGAAATACCAGTCTTAATTAAGATATCTGATAGCATTTGAGATGAAGGGGTTAATGCTTCCGGCGAAGAGGAATAAAGAACCTGACCCGCTTGTAGGATCATAACCTGCGCATTTTTCTTCGTATTCAAATCATCCAGATTCAGCATATCGGAGGCCTTAAATTGAACCTCCAAAAAACCAACAGCATGTGAATTCCAATTAATCTGTCGCAGAAACGAAAAGACAGGACCGGAATTACCCGGCAACCACCTATCCTTTTCCGAAAAATCCATAACGGTGGAACCGTTTGCAGCTTGTACCGATTTTAACCAATCATTAGATTGAATCGTATTCAGTACATCAACATCAGTCTTCTGATTTGAAAAGAAGTCTCCCTTAGACGTAAACAAGTTAATTCTGTGGATGTTTTGATAGACCGCTGCATTTAAGTAGAGAAAGTTCTGTATCGCCAATTCAGACTGTAAAATTTCAACTGAGCTCGTACTCTTGGAATAGGCTATGGACTCCAAATATTGTATCGCCGTATAGCTTGAATTGTCGCGATTGATATAAAGCTGGGTGCTTACATTGTTATTAATGGTTGAACCTACATCAAGGGTGTCGGAGTATCCGCTTACAATTTTTTCAACACTCTCTTGAATATTTGTTTCTATGTTTTTCTTAAGATAAAAATACATCGGCGTGCTGATGAGTAATACAAATAGGATCAGAACAAGTGAGTAAGTAATAAACAACCTAGTTTGTAAATTTCTAAACGATAGCATAGATGACCCCCAAAAACAGTATAGCACAATCAAAATGTCAGCCTAGCAGGTGTGAAATATTTCCCCATTCACTTTCAAATTCACCATTTACGGTTAGGAGTAAAAATCATAGCATTGATCCTGTAAGCATTTACATTACAAACTTGGAGGAATGAAAATGAGGGGCAATATCACAAAGAGAACTCTATTAATGAGTGTAATCGTTCTTACAATGATTTTACTCGCAGCTTGTGGAAATTCGAATAAAAACAGTAATTCATCGGCTAGCCCGTCTGAGAGTAGCCCTGCTGCTTCTACAGAGAATGCATCCCCGTCCGCTCCACCAGAGAAGGTTACGTTAAAAGCACTTATGCACACGAGCTGGTTAAAAGGCGGAATGGAAGCTGTATTGAAAGATGCCGCAGAAAAAGAAGGAATCACTCTTCAGATTGAAAAGCTTCCAGAAGGTGTAGATGGAGATAATCTAATCAAAACTCGTTTTGCTACGAATGACAAGCCGGATCTATTGTTCTTCTATTCAGGTATTAATGAGTCAGTAGGACTTGGAAAACCAGAGGAACAGTTCGTTCCGCAGGACGATCAACCTTGGATGGCTAACTTCGACAAGAAGGTGTGGACAGGTGTATTTGATTCTTCCGGGACTTTCTATGCAGCTCCTTACGGGGGATCTAATTTGGCTGTCATGCTGTTTAACAAAAAGGTTTTCGAAAGCTTGAATTTACAAATTCCAACGACGATGGCTGAGTTCTGGGCTGCTTCTGAAGTCATTAGTAAAGCCGGTAAAGTTCCTGTGTTCCTATCTGCCAAAGATGCTTGGACTTTGCAAATAGCAACTCATCAATCCGGTGCAGCGGAGGATCTTCTACAGGAAAAAACAGACAATATCCATACAAATAAAGGGACTGTGTCCGATTATGTTGCTCAAAGACAAGGGATCACTTTCCTTAAAGATGTTGTGGATAAGAAATATGTAAACAAAGATTTCCTATCGGATACGTACGACAATGCACAGAAAGCACTGGCAAATGGGGATGCGGCTATGTATCCAATGGCCACTTGGGTCATGACCGATATTGCAGCGAAATATCCTGACCAAACAAACGACATTGGAGCATTCCTTATTCCTTTTAATGATGGTGCCAAGGAAATTGCGGGTGTCTATCCTCCAAACGCAGTGTATGTCGTTAAAGGAAGTAAAGAAGAAGCGGCGCAAAGATTTATTAACTACTTTGAATCCATTGAGACCCAGAATATTTATTTCGGGGCAGAGGGTGGTATACCCGCAATCAAGGGGGTTACGAATACACTTCTGACACCTGCTGAGCTTGATGCACAGAAATTTGCCGAAGCAGGGAAGGCCGGTCCAATCGCTGTTAGTCCTTCCAAGGGGATTACTGCATATGCAGCTGGGGATTATCCAGCATTTCTTCAGGATTTGGTAGCAGGTGCGAAGACACCAGAGCAGGTCCAGGAAGCTATGCAGAAAGAATTAGTGAAGAACGCGAAAGCCAAGGCTGATCCGAATTTCAAATAAGGCTTACTAGAAATATTCGATTTGATAGGTGATTAAGGGAGAGAGTTTCTGAAGCAAAGAAACTCTCTCTATTATTTGGACTATCAGAAAGTATAAATTTCTATGTCTTTATACTCATCTGATAGCTCGATACAAACGTGTATAGCCGTCCTAAGGACAGCGAAGCCGTTTTACTTGGAGGGAAAGTGTATGCTGAAACGTCAATACTACAGGTATTCTATGCTAGCACCAGGATTGTGCATTTTCCTAGTCTTCTTCGCCTGGCCTGCGATTTCTAATTTTTTCTACGCTTTCACAAACCTAGATTCCACCTTTAAGTACACACGTCTTGTTGGATTTGATAACTTTATTTCTATTTTTGAAGATTCGGGTAGTTCAATAGCTTTTAAGAACACTTTTATATTTACTCTTGTAACTACAATCAGTAAAGTCGGTCTTGGATTTTTGTTAGCTAACTTTGTAAATATAAAGCTTAGAAGCACGAATTTCTTGCGTTCTGCGCTTTTTTTTCCCGTTATATTAAGTCCTATTGCTGTAGCACTGGCATTTACGGCCATTTACCATCCCAGTCGTGGATTTCTCAATGTGCTTTTGCAGAGTGTTCATCTTGACTTTCTGACGCAGCATTGGCTTACGAATAGACATATCGTCATGTACTCCATTTCTTTTGTGGAAACATGGAAGTGGACAGGATTAACCGTCATCTTGTTTCTAGCTGCTCTCCAAACAATCCCTAAGGAGCTTATCGAGGCAGCCAAAATTGATGGAGCTACAAGCTGGCAGCAGAAGAGACATATTATTTTCCCCTTGATTCTTCCTGTGGTTAATACCAACATCATCCTCTCCTTAATTGGTGGATTAAAGGTGTTTGATATCGTATATGCGCTCACAGGTGGAGGGCCGGGAGATGCCTCTAGTGTAATTAATACCATGGTATTCAAGAGTTTCTCGCAAGGAAGAAATGGGGAAGCGACTGCAGCTAGTCTGTTATTGTTTGTGTTCATTCTCATCCTTGTAACGATCACGAATAAATATCTGAATAAAGACAACAGAGGGTGAGTGCAGTGCGGAGCTGGAGAAAAATAATATTGGAAGCTGTTGCTCTATTAATCAGTTGTGTTATTGCCGTCCCGATCTATTTGGTTGTTGTAAATTCGTTTAAGACAGGGGCAGAGGCTTCGGATTTAAGGTTATCCTTACCAACGAAATGGAACATTTGGAATAACTATTCTGACGTGTTTATTAGCGCTAAGATTCCACAGGCCTTATGGAATACAACAATTTTAACTGTAGTGAGTGTCTTCTTTATCATCATTTTCTGTTCTCTGTCTGCTTATTTCATTCAGAGAAGAGATAATCGAGTGAGTAAGCTAATACAAACCATTATTATCGCGGGTTTAATATTGCCATCTTCGATTATTACCACGTATATGCTGATGTTTGATTTACATTTGGTTCGTACGTATTTAGGTGTAATTTTACTCTATATTGCTGGGAATTATGCTTTTCTAACCTATGTCTATATCGGTTTTTTTCATAGCATTCCAAGAGAACTGGATGAAGCCGCAATTATTGATGGGGTCAGACCCTATGGTTTGTTTTGGAAGATCATTTTCCCCTTATTGAAGCCAATTAGCGCCAGTGTTCTCATTATTGCCTTTATGTCGGTTTGGAATGACTTTACAACACCATTCTATTTCTTAAACACAGCAAGTCGGTTTACCTTAAGTTTGACCGTGTACTTTTTCTTCGGGCAGCATTCATCGGATTGGAATCTAGTCTTTGCAGATTTAATCATCGTTTCATTGCCGGTTATTATCTTATATCTTTTCCTACAGAGGTACATTGTTGAAGGCTTAACAGCAGGGGCTGTTAAAAGTTAACTGAAATGGAGGCGTAGCGAACTTATGAAGAGAGAAGAGTGGGTTTGGTTAAAAGGAAAGACGTTGCAGCTTGGATTCAATCCGGCGAACTATTCTTTACGATGGTTTGGAAATGAAGAACGTTCATGGATTGTTACGAATGACCTTCGTGATTTATTATTAGTTCGTTTACGAAATGCTGCAGGAGAGGCTCTAAATTTAGGAAGCTCAAGTGCAAGTAAGATTGAGGTTGAAGCTCGAAATGCCAATGGGACTCCAGAAATGACCATTCACTTTCTAGAATGGGGCGGTACTGCCTTTTCATTGAGCTTAAATATTACGATTCCCGATGAGAGTGAACTGTCTTATTGGAATGTTTCGCTGACTAATGGCACAGGTTTGGTATTGGAGTGGATTGACCTTCCGAATGTTACAGTGCCTAATGATCTGGTTGCCAAGGGCGGAGAGGCAAGGATTGTTTGGCCGGGTGTGGAAGGGGTACTGGTGGAAGATGCATCGCTTAGAGAAAATGGCTGGGTTGCATACAGGGATCCGGGATACCCCAGCAAGGGCTGGGAGGGCATTTATCCGGCAGCAGCGGGAACCCAGTTTATGGCGTACTACAAAGCAGATGGTGGACTCTATTATGGAACACATGATGCTGAGCACCACGTGAAATCCATAGAGTATATGGCAACAGATTTAGGTGTGCGACTGCAATTTCGTATTTTCCCAGGCATTGGAGCGAAAGAGAGCTATGAACTGGGCTTTCCTATTGTACTAGGTAGCTTCGCGGGTGATTGGTATGGAGCAGCAGACATTTATAGAAATTGGCTCAATACCCGTGATAATAACCGCCTGACTCGCCTTGTAGACAACAAGACTTTGCCAGAATGGTTTAATAGCTCTCCCGTTACGGTTACCTACCCTGTTCGGGGTACACATGACGTGGGCAATATGGATCCGAATCTTTATTATCCTTATGTTAATGCACTGCCTTATTTGGAAAGGCTGAAAGAGGAGTTCCAAAGTCCGATAATGGCGTTGTTGATGCATTGGGAGGGAACGGCACCTTGGGCACCGCCTTATGTATGGCCACCCTATGGTGGAGCTGATGCATTGCGAGCTTTTTCGGACAGCTTACACGAGAAGGGCATGTATTTAGGCTTGTACTGTAGTGGAACGGGCTGGACGCAGGAAAGCTTGCTAGATCCAGCATACACGATGCATCAAGAGTTTACGGAGCAGCAGCTTGAGAAAGTCATGTGTACGGCGCCTGATGGCTCACTTCCTTATTCCTTAATCTGTAACGGCTATCAGAGATGGGGCTACGATATGTGTGCCGCCCATCCTTTTACTAGTGATACGATTGTCACGGAAATTCGTAAGATATTAGCATCCGACTGTGATTATATTCAATTCTTTGATCAGAATTTGGGCGGATTATCCTATTTCTGTTACAGTCATGATCACGGACACGTTCCGGTTCCTGGAAAATGGCAGGTTGATGCTATGCTGCAGATTGGCGAACGCATTAATACAATGCTTCAGGAGGAAGCTCCTCATGTCTTATTTGGTTGTGAGACAGCGGCAGCTGAGCCGTTTATGTCACAATTTCAATTTAATGATCTGCGATATAGCATTGCTTTCTTCGCCGGGCAGCCGATTCCTATCTATCAATATCTCTATCATGAATATATTAATAATTTCATGGGCAACCAGAATAATCTGAAGGAAACGATGGATTTAACAGGCTCCCCATGGAACCTCTTATGGCGCACAGCTTATGCCTTCCACTCGGGGGACATGATGACAGTTGTGCTAGGGGACGAGGGCAAGGTGCATTGGGATTGGTGTACAGAGTGGGATGTTCCGGGACCGGATCAATCGCATATTTTACGTCTGATCAGTCAGTTGAATCCTTGGCGAACAGGTACGGGTCAGCCTTATTTGGTCTATGGGCGGATGCTTCGTTCCTTGAAGACTACCTGTGAGGGTGAGGTCGTCGATATCGTCATGAAAGCCGGACATAAACTGCGTATACCCCCTGTAATAACGAGCCGTTGGACAAGTGATGCGGGCGGGGAAGCGCAATTCTTAATCAACTATACGCCTGAAGTGCAGACAGTTACAGTTGAATTGGAAGAGTTTGCGGGCTATTCATGGACCGATTCGCACACTGCGGATGCTACAAGGCATGCTGTAACGGGTAGCGTTATTCGGCTTACCATTCAGCCATTGTCAGCAGTTATGCTCGAACGAAATCAGTAGACGGCCAAGCGTATTCTAAAAGGCTCTAAGGGGGTAATCTCGTCTTAGAGCCTCTTTGGAGTATCTCCTAGCACGAAAAAAGGGTGTGTGAATTTTTCCCCCTGTCACTGTCGAATATGCCATTTACGTTATTTGCGTAAAATCGTAGCATTAATATGTAAGCGCTTAATATATTAGGGGAGGTTTTACTTGTGAGCAACAAAAGGGTTAAGGCACTAAAAAAGAGCTTAACAGGATTTATTGTTCTACTATTACTTTTATCAAGTTTTCCGATTAGTTCATATGGAGAAACTTCAAGTGAAAATGCTATTAATGATGTTTCGGGAGAGGCAGAATCGTATTTATGGACGGAAGGAGAAAATTATGCTGCTGCACAAGGGGGGTATCACACTGCGGGTAACTTGCAGGCAAGCGGAGGAGAATATCTCTTGCTGCAAACGAACACGCCAAATACTTCAGCGACTGCGCAATATCAAGTCGATATCCCTGAGACAGGAGACTATGATATTTGGGTGTTAGCAACGGGAATGAGCCCTTGGATGTCCGCTTGGAGTTGGAAGCTAGACAGTGGTTCCTATACAGCTCCCCCCGTTGTCACGGAAAACTCAATCTTTGGCGCTGAGGGAATGCCTTTTTATTGGCATAAATTAAGTAGCACAGAGTTGACTCAAGGGCAGCATAACTTAGAATTTTTAACCAATGCTCCGCGAGTAGGGGGTGCTGGTGGTACGGATGGATTATATAATCAAGGCATAGATGCAATCACCTTCGTTCCTGTTGGTTGGGGATGGCAGCCAAATGGTTTGAACAAACCAGTAGCTCCAGCTGTTCCAGAAACTCCAGCTGCAGATGCCTACTTATGGACAGAAGGAGAAAATTATCATTCATCACAAGGAGGTTATCGTACTTCAGGTAACTTGCAGGCAAGCGAAGGCACATATCTTCTGCTGCAGACGAATAAGCCAAATACCTCAGCAACTGTGCAGTATCAAGTCACTATTCCGGAGACAGGAAGCTATGATATCTGGGTGCTAGCAACAGGAATGAGTATTTGGATGTCTTCTTGGAGCTGGAAGCTGGACGAAGGCTCTTATTTGGCTCCTCCGGTTGTAACTGAAAACGCTCTCTTCGCTGCTGAGGGCATGCCCTTCTATTGGCATAAATTAAGTAGCACAGAGTTGACTCAAGGGAAGCATAACATTGGATTTTTAACGAACACCCCGCGGCAAGGAGCCCCCGATGGTTTGTATAATCAAGGCATTGATGCAATTGCCGTAGTACCTGTCGGTTGGGGATGGAAGCCGAATGGGATAAGTAAACCGTTTAATAAGGCGGCGGTAAAATTTGAATACGTATCGGGTACGTTAGATAAAACGATTGTAAATAGAGAAGAGCAAGTAAATGTTACGGTTATTAATAAAGCCGTTGAAGAAATTAAGGGCAGCCTCAGCTTCTTCGTTGAGTTAGTATACAATGGCGAAGTGGTATCACGTGCCGCTAGAGAGTTTACTAAAAAATCGTGGGCTGCTGGTGAAGAGTATGCAGAGAGCATCCAGTTAACTGTTCCATTTAATGCTCCCAAAGGAGCGAATGAAATCCGTACGGGTATCGTCGATGTTCAATATAATAATGCTACTAATGGTGAGGGCTCTCTTAAAGTAGACAATATTAATATCGAACAAGAAGAGGAGAACACGAGTAAGCCGGAGCTAAGTGCAGCGATATTCGATCTTCAGGTGCAATCAACCCAGGGAAGTACAAGATCGTTTGAAGGTCATGCGACTTATCAATTAAATCAAGCGGTAGATTTTAATACGACTGGATATTTAAGCTTTTATCAAGGTGATGTGCTCTGGCATGTTGCCGAGCTTACTGCTTTGAATACTTCAACGCTCCAAGCTGGTGTTGCAGCCGAGGTTCAATTTTCCTTTGAGCTTCCTGTAGGTATGCCTGCTGGCAGCTATGCTGTGAAACTAGGGCTTCACAAATTGAATGCTGAGCAGGATTTGCCTAAGCAGGTCACAGTTGCAGCCGCTGTCAATCCGACAAATACAAAATACAAGCCTCTTTCTCATGGTACTTATTTAGACAGAAAGCTGGGGCAATCTCATATGTGGTATGCCAATCAATCGCATACGATGATATGGGATGGTAAGCCATTCGTACCGATTGGTGGCATGTTTACTTCAGACTATTTGCTCTTCTACTCGAAATCGGATCCTGCGGCAAATAAAGCGAATTGGGAAAAGGATGTAGAAGTTCTCCAGTATATGAAGGCACATGGGGCAATGGATATGTATATTAATACGGCTGTAATGGAGGTTCCAGCATGGGCATGGCAGCAAATGCTCGATTATTTAGAAGAGGAAGGCTTTACTTATGGTCTCCAAGTACAAGGAGCCCAGGGGCTGATGCTATCTGCTTACATGCCGAGAGCCTATGATGCAGCAGGCGTATTGAAGGTAGAGAATGTAGTGGGTAGTGGAGAAGTAACCTTAACGGTACCGACCTTTCAAATTCCCGGTTATGTGGATACGATGTCAGCTTTGTATACGGTCATAAATCCGGTAACAGGCGAAGTCATTCAATCCGGTGAAGGAGAGGTCCGCAAAGTGGATGCAGCTACGCTTGAGCTTCATGCAAATGTGAGTCTTCAAGGTACAGGTAGCACGCCCTATACGGTTTATTTTACACCTAAGGTCAAATACTCTGGTCATACTCTAAGGAATATCTGGGATGCAGGAGATTCGATTATCAATAGCATGGTAGATACGCTTAGCAAAGTCAAATTAGGTCCGAATTTCAGATTGTTTGTAGATCCTGTTACTAACGAATCAGGCATATACAATGGAGATGAAGGCTTCCTATTTGATTCGCCAATCTATTCTGTACAGTTTGTTGCATGGTTAAAGAAAAAATATCCAACATTGAATGCGCTAAATCAGGCTTGGAAAATGAGCACTCCAGTTGAATCTTATGAAGTAGCGGCGCGCCTAATCCCTATTGTCCGCGGAGAAGGTACGGCTACTTGGAACAATCAACTGTATTTGGTAGATAAAGAACATCCAGAATCCACTTATACAGCTGATGCTCATCGTGGCATTTTATGGGATGATTTTGTGGACTTCAGAGAAGGATCCTATAACGAGTATCTGATGAAATTTTCAGACGCGATTACAAGTGTCGTCGACGTACCTGTTGTGTTTAAGCATGTTGGAACACCAAGGAAATATTTTGTTAATGATAAACAGAGTGGAGGATTCGCGGGCATTGGAGGAGAGATCTATGGCGACAATGAGTATAGAGTAAGAGAAGTTTCGGGGTATACTTTTTCTCTTGTCGAACAATCGGCACAAACCTTATGGTTTCTAACGACTGAGACTCAGTTGGATGAAAATATGGATCGAAAATACTTATCTGGAGAAAAAGGTTATCCGGATAAAGAAACGATGTTTAATCATTTTGACTTACTTTTGGACACGGGTAGTAAAGGTATATATGATTTTCTATTTAATTGCGATTATTTCACTTCGTGCCAAGAGTCTTATGCTTATTATACGGCTAAGCCGGTGCAGTTCGATTGGTTAAAGGAATACAAGGATGGTATTCTTACGCCTGAATCTATTGACCATATTGAAAGCTATAAACCGGAGCCCTATTACGTTTATCCAGCAGGCGAGTCATGGTGGATGTTAAATAGACGTAATATCGTGCTAGAAGGTGACGATTATCGAGGGACAGCTGTGCTGCAAACCTTTGATAATAAATGGGTTCTCCCAACCTTTGATCCTGGTGCTTCAACGAATGTCATGGTTGTTAACTTGGAGGACGATCCAGCTACGACACTCTATGGTCCAGGTTTACTAGCTCAGGGAAGTCTGAAGGATGGCAAACGAAATATTGTTTATATGGGTTATCGTAAAAACCTTGGGGATTTGCCAGAGATTGATCAATATTTTACGAACGAATATACGGAATTAGAGGATGGAACAAAGGTACAGGTGCTTAATCCGAATGCGACGAGTACAACGAAGGTGCTGTACAGTACAACGGATGGTAAGGCTTGGGGAATAAGAGACGGGAAGCTTTGGATTATTACAGATCCGGATTGGATGATCGAAGCTACTGTCAATGTTCCCAAGAGGCAAATCAAGTATTTAAATGAATTAGACTTTTCAACAGACAGCGGCAATGGTAATGGTAATGAAAACGGGAACGGTAACGGTAATGGTCAAAGCAGTGGGAATACTGCCACAAGCGTGGTCACGGTGGAAAATGGTAAAGCAATAGCGAAGCTAGGTAAGGATCAATCTCTCTTATCGGTTCCATTCGCGTCAATTGGAGAGCTTCCATTGCAGGTACAGGCGGGCTCAGTAATCGTTAATGTTGATCGGGAATTGCTCAAGACTTGGAACAATCAGGTTGGCAATGAAGTAGGTACAGCCATTGAAGTACTGATCAAGCCAGTGAGCGAGGCTGGAGATCGTATTTCTACCCAAGGGGCAGCGACACAGATTACAATAGCAGGTCAGGTATATGAGATAAGCATAAAGCTCAAAAAAGCAGATGGAAGTGCAATTGAAATTACACAGGTAACAGGTGGAGTAGAGATAACTTTACCCTATGATGCCAATGGTGTTGATGCAGAGCTTCTTGGTATTTACTACTACAACGAAAAGACGAAGCTGTGGGAGTATGTAGGTGGGAAGGTGAACAGTCCTGCAAAGACGCTGACTGTTAAGCTTCAGCATTTGAGTAAATATGCCGTAGTGGAGTATAACAAGACATTCAGCGATATGCTGGCGACTCACTGGGCTTCTAGAATTGTGAAGGTGTTGTCTGCCAAACATATAGTGAACGGCGTGAGTGATCAATTATTCCAGCCTGCCGGTGAAACGACACGTGCAGAATTTGTATCCCTCTTGGTTCGTGCCTTGAATCTTGAAGTAACTGTGGATGAACAGATGTTCAAGGATGTGAAATTGGATGCATGGTATGCAGGAAGCGTGCAAGCAGCCTCGAAGGCAGGAATTGTTTCCGGCATTAGTGCTGATCTCTTCGCACCGAATGCTCCAATTACTCGCGCAGAGATGACAGTTCTAGTCGCAAGAGCACTTGCATTGAAGGCTGAAGCAGGCGAAATGGCCGAGTTTGCCGATTCCAAGGATATTCCTGTATGGGCGACATCTTCCGTTGTAGCACTTAAGAAAGCGGGCCTTATTGACGGGAAAGGGAACAATCTGTTCTACCCGCAGGCTAACGCGACAAGAGCGGAAGCGGCTAAGTTTATTCTTGGTGTCATGAATCATCTGTAACGTTATAGCTTGCAAGTAAGGAGTGTAGCCTTGAGGAACCTGATAGCTGGTTCTTCAAGGCTTTTATGCTTTGGCACAGCGTATTAATACGCAAGTTTACGTTCATTAAGATAGCTGATACACTGATTAAAAGAAATGATAATGTCTTTGAGGAGAGCGATACAGGTGGATCGGATGAAAGGTGCAAACAATCGGCGGATCAAAAGCATGAACCTTTCTACGGTTCTTCAATATATTCGAAATCAAGGACAGATTTCCAAAGCGGAGTTAGCGGAGAAGACCCACTTAAGCTTTACGGCAGTAACTAACATTATTGAAAAGCTGCTCTCTTACCAGGTCATCTGCACAAGTGGCTATGACGAATCGTCTGGGGGCAGGAAGCCTCTTCTGTATAAGCTTGATAAAGATCGGTTTTATTCGGTAGGTCTTCACCTAAGCCTTTCTCGGATTCATGTGGCGATATTGGATATAGAAGGAAACGTGTACGCGAAATACGAGACGAAGACGAATGGGGACGCATTGCAGACCAATGCCATTATCGCTCAGTTAATTTCCTGCATTGAAGAAGCGATCATGCAATCGAAGGTGAGTAGAAGTAAAATTCTCGGAATTGGCATGGGAATACCGGGACCTCTGAACCCATTCGAAGGAGTCGTGTTATCACCGCCCAATATGAAGGGGTTAGAGGGAGTCCATCTCAAACAAATCATTTCAGATCATTTCCAGCTGGAGACGTTTATTGAGAAAGACGCTGATTTAATCGCACTTGGGGAATTCTTGAATGGAGCAGGCCAAGGAAACCAAAATGTCTTCTATTTGGACGCGGATATAGGGATTGGTAGCGGTTTGATTGTGAATAGCAAGCTTTACCATGGATTTCCCTACGGCGCTGGCGAAGTTGGACACGGCACGATTAACATTGATGGACCTCGCTGTAATTGTGGCAATTACGGCTGCTTGGAAGCGGTCGCCTCTGGACTTGCGATTGTACGCCGGGCGGGAGAAGAAATACGTCGGGGAGCGGATGCCTCCTTCAGGGACCAATATCTCCAGGACGAGAATTCCGTTACTATATATACGATATTGGATGCTGCCAACGATGGAGACCAACTCTCTATTCAACTGCTCAGGGAATCCGCCAGATATGTCAGCATTGCCATCGGCAATGTGATTAATTTGCTCATGCCGGAAATCGTCATTATCGGTGGAACGCTTACGCATAAATACACTCCATACTTTGATCAGATTAAAGAGATGGCTCTAAGCCGTATCTTTTCTTCCTTCGCGCACAATATCCAGATTAAGAAATCGGAGCTTGAGATGTTCAGTGGTGCGATTGGTGCCGCGATGCATATATTAGAAAACTTTTTCAACAAAGATCTTGAAGAGTGGCCGGAGTCTCTTCAATTGTAGGTTAATAAAGAGTGGATAGACTCTTTATATCTACTTATTAATTTAATATTAATAAGTTTGCGTAAATGTGTTGACAACAACATATATCCACTATAATGTAATGCTTATGAGGTTAACTTATTAAATTGTTATTAAAAAGTTTTGCTTAATTGGAGATAGTGAAAGGAATGACCAGGCATGAATAATCATCTACAAGCTCTCCAAACTAAGTATCCGGAATTGCAGGAATGTCTTCCAGACATTCAACAATCCTTTAGTCTCATGGAAACCTGCTATCGGCATTATGGTAAGGTACTGGTCGCTGGGAATGGGGGAAGCGCAGCGGATAGCGAACATATTGTCGGGGAATTGATGAAAGGCTTTATGCTAACGCGTCCGGTTCCGCAATCTTTCAGGCATCATTTTACACAGCTGTTTCCAGAAGAATCTGAAGAGGTTTGTAATGGATTGCAAGGAGCCTTACCTGCCATTTCACTGGTCAGCCATAGCGCTCTTATGACGGCATACTCTAATGATGTCGATTCCGATATGGTTTTCGCACAGCAGGTGTACGGTTATGGCAAAGAAGATGATGTATTTTTGGGTCTTAGCACCTCAGGAAACTCTCGCAATATCATTCGAGCTCTTCAAATCGCTAAAGCAAAAGGAATGAAAACCGTTGGTTTAACAGGGAGCTCGGGAGGTAAGATGAAGGCGTTATGCGATGTCACGATCACAGTCCCCTACCATCAAACACCGGATGTTCAAGAGCGGCATCTTCCTATCTATCATACTTTGTGCATCATGCTTGAGGAGGTATTTTTCGGACGATGATCACCTATGCCGGAATGGATATTGGCGGAACCAAATGCGCGGTCACGATCGGTCGTTCATCGGAAAATCGCATAGAGGTCATTGATAAGGTGCACTTTCCGACTTCGCCTACGCCGGAAGAAACCATCCAACGAGTGATTGATGAATTAACGCTTTTATTTCTTAAATATCCTGAAGATAGACAACGATTAGAAGCGATTGGAATTAGCTGCGGTGGACCTCTTGATAGTCAGAATGGACTTATTCTATCTCCCCCAAACTTGCCTCATTGGGATAAAGTGGACATCATTGATCCGATCAAACGCCATTTTAACGTCCCGGTCGGGTTACAAAATGATGCCAATGCATGTGCACTCGCTGAATGGCAATGGGGTGCGGGCCAAGGAACCCGTAATATGATCTTCCTCACCTTCGGTACTGGGATGGGTGCGGGACTCATCTTGGATGGACGTTTGTATTCAGGAACGAATGATAATGCGGGCGAAGTCGGGCACATTCGTCTGGAGAAGGAAGGTCCTGTTGGATATAACAAGGTCGGTTCATTCGAGGGCTTCTGTAGCGGGGGAGGGATTGCTCGAGCTGCTCAAGCTTTAGTGAGAGCACGAATAGTCAGCGGAGGTGAGCTGCCTTCGTTCTATCCATCTTCCGAATCTATTGATAAAATCTCAACTAGAGATGTAGCAGAAGCTGCTCAACGAGGTGATCCAGCGGCACTTGGAATTTTCCATGACGTTGGACGTCATTTGGGACGCGGAATAGCTATTCTTATTGATATTATTAATCCACAGAAGCTCATAATCGGCAGTATTTTTGGAAGACAAAGACAGCTAATCGAACCCTATATGATGGAAGAGCTTCATAGAGAGGCGCTACCGAATTCCTTAGCGGTTTGTGACATCGTTCCTGCAGGTCTAGGGGAAGAAGTGGGAGATTATGCAGCTTTGTCTGTTGCCAGAGCGTTACATATCAGACAAGCATCAAATCTCAAATCTATTCAATCAGAAGGGAGTAACTAACTACAATGAATAATAATATAAAGCTTCATATGATTGGTAACGCGCATTTAGATCCGGTATGGCTCTGGCAATGGCAGGAGGGTTATGCGGAGATCAAGGCCACCTTCCGCTCGGCGTTGGATCGAATGATTGAATTTCCCGATTTTGTATTTACTTGCTCAGGTGCCGCTTACTATGAATGGGTAGAGCAGAATGCACCGGAAATGTTCGAAGAAATTCGGCAAAGGGTGCAAGAGGGACGTTGGGTAATCGTCGGGGGGTGGTGGATCCAACCGGACTGTAATCTTCCGTCGGGCGAGTCTTTCGTCCGTCACGGATTGTATAGCCAACGATACTTCCAAGAGAAGTTCAACGTTATGGCTAAGGTAGGTTACAATGTGGATTCTTTCGGACACCACAGCATGATTCCTCAAATTTTGAAAAAAAGTGGTATGGACTCTTACGTATTTATGCGTCCAGATGAGCACGAGAAGCAGATGGAACGCAGCTTATTCTGGTGGGAAAGCAAGGACGGAAGTCGTGTCATGACGTTTCGAATTCCGATTAGCTATAATAATTGGACAGCTAACGACAATGAGGATCCGACTCGCTATAAAGCGCTGAAGGTGTTTGAGCTGGCGGAGAAGCATGAACATGACCTCATGAACTTTTTTGGAGTTGGTAATCACGGAGGCGGACCTACGATCGGGAATATACAATCTATACAACGCCTGCAAGAGGAGTACCGGGCAGATCGATTTAAGATTAGCTCTCCCAATGCATATTTCGAAGAAATGGGAAAAAGAAACCTCGATCTTCCCGTTCATACGGATGACTTGCAGCATCATGCAAGCGGTTGTTACTCCGCTCATTCAGAGACGAAAGCTTTGAATCGTCAAGCGGAGCATCGTCTGCTGACAGCCGAAAAGTTCAGCGCCTTCTCTCATCTAGTAGCTGGATTCAGTTATCCGGCAACCGAGATTCTCCGTGGATGGAAGAACGTCATGTTCAATCATTTTCACGACATTATGGGTGGCTGTTCCATTAAAGAAGCCTATCAGGATTCAAGAGAAGCTTATGGTGAATCACTTAACATCGCTGCGGTCTCTCTGAATGCAGCCTTGCAGAAGATTTCATGGTCTATCGATACGATGAAGGATGAAATCCAATCGTTAAGCAAAGATGTAGATTGGCTAACTTGGGAGCAGAAGGATGCCGGGATACCTGTTGTCGTTTTTAATCCTCACTCATGGGAAGTTCATGCCCCTGTCCATGTCAATAGAATGCTCAAAGGCGTTAGCGACGATCAAGGGGAAGCTGTCGAATACCAGATTGTTCGTGCCTCACGTACGAATATCGAGGATAAATATGATACTGTTTTTATGGGGCGTATTCCAGCAATGGGTTATCGCGTATACTGGATTTATAAGGATAAGAAGCTGCCGCTTACGGCAGTTGGACAACAAGCCTTAGTCTCGGAGCCTTATGCACTGGAAAACCATTGGTATCGACTTGAGATTGAGCCCCATACCGGACATATAAAGAGACTTTATGACAAGCTAAATGGTACTGAAGTGTTGAAGGGTCAAGGTGCGGTTCCGATCGTGATCGATGAGCATCATTGCGATACTTGGTCTCATGGGGTATTCGAATTCCGAAATGAGATCGCCAAGTTCTCGGATGCACAAATCAAATTGATTGAGTCGGGTCCGATTCGTTCGATTCTGCGCGTTACGAATCGATATAACTTTTCGGTACTTCAGCAGGATTTCATTCTTTATCGGGATAAGCCGGGCATTGAAGTGAAAGTGAAGCTCGATTGGCAGGAAAAGCACAAGCTGCTCAAGCTCTCTTTTCCGGTAAATGTTAATGAACCTGAGGCTACTTATGAAATTCCCTACGGATATATTGAAAGACCCGTCAATGGAGAAGAAGAGCCGGGGCAGCAATGGCTGGACGTAACAGGCAATACAGGCGCTGATGACGCACAGCGCTACGGGCTTACGCTACTTAATGACTCGAAGTACAGCTTCGATGTTAAGGATAATGACTTAAGAATGACTGTCGTACGTAGCCCGATGTACGCTGACCATTACGGTGTTCGGGACGAGTTCGGCGAATATATGGATCAAGGTGTGCAACAATTCCGCTACGCTCTCGTTCCCCACGAAGGGGATTGGCGGAATGCCGAAGCTTTCAAAAAAGCCAATGAGCTCAATGTTCCGCCTATTCACATTATTGAAACCTATCATAAAGGCTCACTGCCTCAGATAGCCGAGGGGATTCGGGTGTCTGCCAGCAATGTTATCGTTACCGCATTCAAGAAAGCCGAAGACCTGGATGGCTATATTCTCCGCTGCTATGAAACGGACGGCAAGGATGGAGAGACGACGATCGAAATTCCGGTTCTGAACCGCAAGTGGACGATGCGCTTCGGTAAGTGCGAGATCAAGACGTTATGGATCCCCTCCGATCCAGAGCAAGCGGTTTCGGAAGTTAATATGATCGAGATGCCGGTTTAATTCGTGCTAGTTGCTTACACGATTCCAAGATTAGAGGAAAACCAAATATTGACATAATAATTTTGGAAGATCATAATAAGGGAAAATATTCGGGGAAGCACCCCGTAAAGCGGGACACGATTTGTGTTGCTTTGCGGGGTGTTTGTTTTCGATAAGGGGGCAACATTTTTAAGCTGAAGAGGCTGTGATAGATTATCTTGTATAAAGGATTTTGCTTGTTGAAGAGTCCGTTGGGGGTTGGCAAGCGGTACTAGAATATCGTGCATACCGCTCTGTCGTTCAGCTTGCATTAGAATGGATTGCCAGGCGAGAACTGCGGGTATTGACAAAGTATTAGCTGGTTTTATGTTTGGGTACAGCATATTTATACGCAAGTTTACGTTCATTAAGATAGCTGATACACTGACTAAAAGATCGTGTTTATGAGTCCTGATGAGCATGGCACCCCTAAAAGGCTTCATAATTGCTCAGATGCTTCTCATTTGCCAATATGCTTCATCGGGAGGAAGCGGCTATGTATCAATATAAGCTTTCCGATAACATCAATCCGCAAGAGAATATTAATATATTCCGTTATTCGACTTCGAGTAGCGATTACGAGCATACCCATGAGTTCTTCGAGATCGTGTTCATCGCTTCCGGGAGCGGCGTACACAACGTAGGCGGGGTGAGCTATCCGGTTGAGAGAGGGGATGTGCTGTTTATCGACTTCGATCAGATGCATGCTTTCTCATCGGATACGCAGATGACGATTGTCAATTGCCTGCTCGATCCCGTGTTTATCGGCAAGGAGCTAATGAATGCGGAGAACGCAATAGATATTTTAACACTTTCGGCTTATGTGGAGTTCAGCACGAAAGTCCGTCGTTTTGTACCTAAGGTTATCTTTAGGGGAAAAGAGCTTCTTAAGCTGATCTCGCTGTTCGAGAGCATGCTGGAAGAATTCGAGGAGAAGTCGATCGGTTATAAAACGGCGATTCAAGGGTATTTACAGGTGCTTCTCACGTATATTTTCAGAAGAATGAGGGAAGAGGGCGACGAACGGACAACCCTTCTGCCGCATAAGGTGGCTTCCGATATGCTGAGAGACTTGGAAGCGAGTTTCTTCGGTAAAATTTCGTTGAACGAGCTTGCCGCAAAGTACAGTTACAACGCCTCCTATCTCAGCCGGATCTTTAAGGCATGCTACGGTAAAAGTCCGATGGCGTTCATTCATGAGAAGCGAGTGGACGAAGCGATCCGTCTCCTCCGAGAAACCGACCTGAAGGTCGAGGAGATCGGACGTCAAGTCGGATACGGGGAGAAGAAGCAGTTTTATAAAATATTCAAACAATACACCGGCCTGACGCCGAGTCGGATGAGGGATGCGAGGAACAAAATGACCACTTTAAAGTAAAAAGGAGCTACTGCTTTTCATAAAACGACCTTCTATAATAAGGAAAACATCATTGCAGGGAAGGTCGTAGAATTAATGAAGGTGCAAAATCGCTACTATCGGATGGAACTGGACGATACGTCCGGAGCTTTGCTGGCAATGAACAAAGGAAATAAAGAATTAATCCGAACAGGCGTGAGCAGGCCGTTGTTTACGATCCGATTTCGCGACATCAGCGGTGGAATTCATGATGTCGGGGCTCATGAATCGAAAGCGGTTTCAATTTCCGCAGATGAAGGTTCTGAACGAATCGAAGTGAGCTATTCGGCGTTCGGCGAACTTCCGCTCCGCGTTTTGGTGACGATTCGCTGCCCGAAAGACTCGCCATTTACCTACTGGCGTCTAGATGCCGATCATGCGATGGATTGGATAATCGAATGGATCGATTTTCCGAATGTCGTAGTGCCGAATGACTTGACCGCAACAGGCGGGACGGGCAAGCTGGTCTGGCCGTTTAACGAAGGCGTCCTGATCGAAGATGTGGCCGTGCGCGAATCGTCCTTTCTGCACTACATTGAGCCTAATTATCCGAGCCGTGGTATCTCCGGTATTTATCCAGCTATCGTGCCGTCGCAGTTTATGGCCTACTACGATGATAGCGGCGGGCTCTATTTCGGGGCACACGATCCGGACGGACATGTGAAATGCGTCGAGTTTTACCCGGATGAAGATGGAATTCGCCTGCAGTTTCGGCTGTATCCGGGAGGTGGAGCCTATGACATGTCGTACGATATGGTGCTGGGCGTTTTTGAAGGGGACTGGCATGACGCTGCGGCGATTTATCGGGACTGGTATGAGGAGAACGCCTCTCGCGACGCGGTGCCAGTCGCCGAGAATAATCGGCTTCCCGACTGGTATTCTGACTCCCCGATTGTCGTGACCTACCCGGTACGGGGCAGGCACGATATGGACGTCATGGAGCCGAATAAGCTGTTTCCCTATTTGGAAGCGCTGCCGCATATCGAACGGCTGGCGGAAGCGTTTGGCGGCAAAATTATGGTGCTTTTGATGCACTGGGAAGGTAGCGCGCCTTGGGCGCCGCCGTATGTGTGGCCGCCGTATGGCGGCGAGGAAGCGTTCCGGTCATTAGCGGATCGGCTGCATGCATCAGGACATCTTCTCGGTGTATACTGCAGCGGCATTGGATGGACGGAGCAGAGCAACCTGATTCCGTCGTACAACCGGAAAGAGCAGTTTGACCAGGATAATCTGGCAGACGCGATGTGCCTGTCCCCAGAGGGCGATCTGCCTTATTCCGACATTTGCACCGGTCAGCGTCGCGGTTACGACTTGTGCCCGACTCATCCTTTTACAGTCGAGACGATGGTTTCCGAGGTCAGGCAAATGATCGATGGTGGCGTCGACTATATTCAAGCTTTCGACCAGAACCATGGCGGCACTTCGTATTTCTGCTACAGCAAGACGCATGGCCATCCGCCTGCTCCTGGCAAATGGCAGACTGAAGCGATGCTCGACCTGTTCCGCAAGCTGCAGGAGACAGCCGACAGCGCTGGCAAGAAGGCGCTGTTCGGATGTGAGTCCGCCTCTGCGGAGCCTTATATCCCTGAGCTGTTGTTCAACGACGCCCGGTTCAATCTCAACTATTTTATCGGGACGCCGATTCCGCTGTACGCATTTCTGTATCATCGCTACATCAACAATTTCATGGGCAATCAGGTCACTGCGCATGACGCTTTCGATTACGGGCGCTCCCCGGACAATCTGCTGTACCGGTTCGCGTATTCGTTTCATGCAGGCGATTTGTCAACGGTTGTGTTGACGGAGAACGGCGATATAACGTGGAACTGGGGGGTCGACCCCAATATTGCGCTGCCCGAGAAGGAGCCGATTTTAACGTTTATCCGAAATACGAATTCGTGGCGTACGGGAGCGGGCAAAGCTTACCTGCACCAAGGGCGCATGCTGAAGCCGTTCCCGCTGTCCGGCGTCAGTCTGCAGCGGTTTGCCATGAAGGACGGCCGCGAGCTTGCAGTGCCGGCAGTGTTGACGACACGCTGGGAAGCCGACGACGGCAGCCAGGCTCAATTGTTCGTCAATTATACCCTGGAAGAGCAGGTATTCTACGTAGAGTCAGGCGTGTGCTCCGAGAGGGAGGCTGTTTTGCTGGCGCACCCGGACGGCTCGCAGCCGCTGACGTTGCAGGCCGATGCATCGGGAACGTTACCATGTACGGTAAAGCCGCTAAGTGCTATTCTGATCAAGATTTCAGGGAAATGATCCTATGAGATGTCCGCTCTGCAAGGTACGGGCGGCACATACCGATAAACAACCGCCGTTAGCCCCTTGTTCCGGGTCTGACGGCGTTTTTCCATTAGCGAATCATCACTGATCTCAACTGCACGGATAGCGTGCTCCTTATGACAGGTAACCCGATAACATTTGTCGAATGATCCTAGAAGGCGCTATAAATGGTATCGTGCCCAAGCGATCTGAGGGTTCGATGCTGAGTAAGTTCACGAAAGAGGGACACCGAATGATGACAAAAAGGATTGCCCGATGGCTCACCACTCCTTGGAGTTGGATGCAGCGCAGCTTCAAAGCGAAGGTGATTGTGTCCTTCTTCACCATTGTGAATCTGGCATTGTTAGGCATGGGGACGTTGTACTATTATAAGACGTCCGGCGATATCGAACGGAATACGATCGATAGTCTCGAACAGTTGGTCGACCGCAGCGTTACGATTCTGGACAACCATATGGACAATATCCGTAATGAGGCATGGAGCTATTTCAGCGACAAGGACTTTCAAGTTTTCGTGAGTAATATGTCCAGTGCATATCCGGAGAAAAATAGCTATTACAAGAACAGGCTCGAGACATCTCAACGCAAATTTAACGCCATCGGCATGATCGGCGTTTACGACTTGTATGGAAATGAGTTGGCCAGCGGCCAAAGAAGCATGCTTAATGCGGCGGAGGATAACCACCGCACGAAAAACCAGAAGAAAACACTTATCGAGATGGCGTTGCAGAAGGATGGTTATCCACAATGGCTCGTTACGCACGCTACGGCGATTAATTCAGGAAACCTGAATAATACGATCAGCTTCGTGCAAGCGCTGAAGAAAATTAGCACTTATAGCCAGAAGATGGTCGGGGTGATCCAAATCGAGTTTAACGCGAGCTTGCTGAACCAATCGATACAAGATCTGAATAGCGGTGCAGGCAAGGACTTTGTGATCGTTGATCGGCAGGGAAAGATCGTATTCGCGGAAAACGAGGATGAAATTGGGAAGGAAATCGGCGATGAGCCGTGGTACCGCAGCTTGACGCTCACGGGGAAGATTGGTTATCGGAAGAGTACGATTCAAGGTGAGCGTTACGTTACACTGTACCGTAAGTTCCAACTGAACGACTGGATGCTGGTAGGCAAAATACCGTTGGACAATGTCCTCGGCGGAGTCAAGCAAGCCCGTAAATTCACGCTTGTCATCGGCGTTATAACCCTGTTCATCGCGATGATTCTCGCCTACTTTATAGCGGGCAGCATGACGAAGTCGATCCGCAAATTGCGCGAGCATATGAAGCAGGTAGAACTGGGAAATTTCAAGGTCACCGTTCCTGTCCGATCCTATGACGAGATCGGATCGCTCGGTATGAGCTTCAACCGGATGACGCGGCAAATCGATTATCTCGTGGAGAAAGAATACGAAGCCAGATTGCTGAAGAAGGAAGCGGAAATTGTCGCGCTTCAATCGCAGATCAATCCCCATTTTCTGTACAATGCTCTGGGTACGATCGATGCTCTGGCCTCCATCGAAGGGCAGGAGCAGATCAGCAGGATCAGTCAGTCTCTCGGCAGCATGTTTCGATACAGCATCAAGGGAGGGCAGGTTGCCACATTGAGCGAAGAAGTGCAGCAAGTGAAGCTGTACTTGTCTATTCAGCAGATTCGCTACGAAGACCGGGTTACGTATCAGATCGAAATTGAGCCGGGTTTGGAGGAGCAATTGTTGCCGAAGCTTGTCCTTCAACCGATTGTGGAAAATGCGATCAAACACGGAATCGAACAGATACGCGATGGAGGCTGTGTCACGATACAGGCAAGGTCTATACCGGATGGACGAATGGCGATCCGTGTCCACGACAACGGAGCAGGATGCGATGAGCGGCGCCTGGGCGAAATAAGGAATATGCTGAATAACACGGGATTCGCGTCGAGAATGGCCGATGAAGATAGAAGCTCGATTGGACTGGACAACGTAAATCGCCGTATCAGGTTGTACTATGGGGAACAAGCGGAGCTGACGTTCGACAGCTCAAAGGGAACGGGGACGGAAGTTACATTGCTTCTGCCGATTACACATGCCGGGAGGGATAGCGATGCTTAAGGTGCTTATCGTGGATGATGAACCGATCATGCGCAAGGGGATATTCAGCAAGATCGACTGGGAAGGACTGCGGCTTGAATGTGTCGGTGAAGCGAAGGACGGAACCGATGCACTTGAGCGGATCAGGGAAACGAGACCGAATATCGTGCTTACGGACATCCGCATGCCGGAAATGGATGGGCTCGACTTCATCTCCCGGGCAAAGAACTTTGATCCGGAGCTGCGATTCGTGGTCATAAGCGGATATGATGACTTCCAATATGCGCGAGAAGCAATTCGGTTTGGCGTATCCGATTACTTGTTGAAGCCGGTAACCCGCGACGAGCTGCGGAATTCGCTACTGAAAATCTGCGATGAACTGCTGGCGCAAGGGAATGAGCGCGATTTCCGCACTGTACTGCTGAAGCATTACGAAGCGAATATTACGGCACTGCGGCAGCGCAAATTAACTCGGCTATTGCAAGGAAGTGCGGACGCGGCTGCGATCGCCGATTTCCGCGTTTATTGGGACGGTCTGTCGGAATCCGGATATACGGTTGCCGTCTATCGTTTTGAACCCATCGGCTTCCCGCATATCGGGTTCAGCAGCGATGAAGAGGATTTGATCTGGTACTGCATACAGAATATTGTCGAACAATCGATGAGGGAAATGTCGCAAGGGTGTATCGTCTTCAGGCATGGAACTCTCCCCGACGAACTGATAGCCATTATCGCATGTTCCCAGCCGGGCGGCATGGCGATCCGTCAGACCCAGCACACTCTGGGCTCAATCCGCAAATATTTGCGTCTAGATGCCGTCGTCGGATTAGGTTATCCGGTGAATACGGCAGAGGAGCTTGCAGCTTCCTATGAGCAGGCCGTTACCGCAGCTCGCGGCGCCGTGCTGCACGGAACGGGCAAGGTTTATCCATATAGCTTCCTTGTGTCTCCCGATCACAAGGAACAGGGCGGTACGCCTCGCATAACCGGGGAACAGGAACGCCTTCTGTCGATTCACCTGAGAGAACGGAACGAGGCATGGGTGTGGCACTGGCTCGAACAGCGGTATGAGGAACTGTCGGCTCTTCCGGATGCGACATATATACAGTTCGAGCGGCTGTCGCTGCATATCTATTCGCTGCTTAACAACATTCTGCGAGAATTGACCGGCGACGGAGACGCGATGCTGCCGGAGACCGGCAATTTTGTTTCAAGGCTGTTATCGTTTCGTACATGGAGGGATGCGGTGGAAGCGCTTATGGAGACGTCGAGATCGGTTATGCGCATGATCTCTGAACCGAAGAGCGCAACCGGCGGCGACATCGTCGATGAAGTCAAGCGATATATCGGGGAATTCTTCAACGAGAACATTACGCTATCTTGGGTAGCGGAGAAATATTATATTCATCCGAATTATTTCTCCAAGCTGTTCAAAGTGAAGTGCGGGGAAAATTTCAACGATTATGTAACAAGGATCCGGTTGGAAAAGGCGGTTAACCTGATGGTCAACTCAGAGCTGAAGCTCTCCGAGATTGCCGAAATGGTAGGTTATGACAGTGCGCCTTATTTCAGCAATGTATTTCGTAAAGTGTACGGGATGTCGCCTTCCATGTATCGAGAAAAATTACTCATTTGACATTGCATGATCTTAATTTTGTGCAAGCCCATTGTTAAGATATTGTATTCAGCCGCGTATGTGTCTCAAGTAGAATGAAAGCGTAATGATAATAACACAGGGAGGCACTACGATGAGCAGAAAACGTATGGGATGGAGCAGGTGGGTGGCATTAACACTAGTCCTTGCCTTGTCGGCGATGATCGCGGCTTGCGGCAGCGGAACAAAGAATAACGAAGGGGCATCGGCGGGGAATTCGACTTCACCTTCGGCGGCAAACACAGAAAGCCAGCAGCCCGCCAACGATCCGCAAGTGGAAATCACCATATGGGATCAGGTGAATCCCGACGATATCGGGAAGTTGGTCGGGGAAGAGCTGCAAAAAGGCTTCGAAGAAAAGTATCCGAATATCATAGTGAAGCATGAGCTTCCTCCGAACGGAACAAACGACCGTGAGGTATTCGTGACGGCGATGGCTGGCGGCAACGGACCTGACGCTTACAGCGTAGCGTATTTTCCTGTTATCGGAGATTGGGTGAAGCAGGGGTTCGCTCTTGATCTGAGCGACTACTGGAACGGGTTGGCTGACAAAGACCAGTACTTGAAGTCGGCTATGGAAGGAGCTACGATCGATGGCAAGGTGTACGGTATTCCGAATTTCATGTACGCTACGGGATTATTGTACAATAAGAAGCTGTTTGCGGACGTAGGACTGGATCCGAATAAAGCCCCGGCGAATTGGGACGAGTTCGCCGAATATGCACAGAAGCTGACGAAGCCGGAGAAAAACCAATATGGTTATGCGCTCCTCGGCATGGATTGGGCGGATTGGTGGTTTGAATATTATGTCTGGCAAGCGGGAGGGGACTTGACCACCCGCAATGCAGACGGTACCGTTACGCTTGATTTCAGCAAAGAACCGGCTGTGAAGGCGCTCCAATATTACAAAGACTTGAAGTGGAAGTACAAGGGCGTGCAGAAGAATGTCCTGCAAGGCATTGATGAGAATAAAACGGATTTCTTCCAAGGACGAGCAGCGATGATTTTGTTCGGGTCTGACGGGTTCGCCCAGTTAGTACAGAACGGCATCGATCTGAACGATATCGGCTTCGCTCCGTTCCCGGTAGGTCCTGCAGGCAAAGCTCCTTCGCAAGTGGGAGGCCAGTATTGGATTGTTAATCCGAAAACGTCGAAAGAGAAACAAGATGCGGCATTCAAGTATGTTGAGTACATGACGTCCAAGGAAGCGCTTGAGAAGATGCTAACCTTCCAGAGTGACAATGGCATTATGCCTAACCTTCTGAGTGTGCGTAATGACGTCGATCCGTCTACATTCGTACAGAACGTTCCTGCTGGATTGGTTGCCGGTGTCCGTAAAGCAGCCGAATCGACGCAACTGGAATACTTCCTGAAGGAACGCTTGTCTCCCTATGTAGTCAAGGCAGTGCAGAAAGTTCTTGTCGATGAGAAAGCGGATCCTCTAACCGAATTAAAGGCAGTCGAGGAACTGGCGCAGCGTGAAGTAGCCGATCCGTACAACAAGGAAATCAAGGAGTAATCCCGGAAATTGGAGTTAGCAGGAGAGAATGCTATGTATTCAAGAACGAGGCATCGCAAGCTTAAAATACCGTGGGTTGCTATTCTGTTTATGACGCCGGCTGTTATCGCCTTCATTATGTTTAAGTACTATCCATTGCTCCAGGCGGTTTTCATGAGCTTCTTCGATTACAAGCTGATGGATCCGCCGGGAAAGTGGGTAGGGATTGGCAATTACATGCTATTGTTCAAGTCTTCGCTTTTTTGGACCGCGCTTCGGAATACGTTTGCTTTTGCAGGCTTGTATATTGGCCTGACATTCTGGATTCCGATCATGCAAGCGCTACTGCTCAATGAAATTCGGCGCGGCAACATGGTGCTCAGGTTCCTGTACTTAGTTCCGACGGCGATTCCGAGCGTTGCTGGCTTCGTGCTCTGGAAATGGATCTATAATCCGGATTACGGTCTCTTGAATAGTTTGCTCGGACGAATCGGTCTCGGCCCCTACGGCTGGCTGAACGATCCGTCGACGGCTAAGCTGGCAATCGTCTTTCCTGGCATGTTGGGCGGCGGAATCGCTATTCTGCTATACTTCTCGGCGTTGAGGGGCATTCCGCAAGAAATTGTCGAAGCGGCAAAGATCGACGGGGCCGGACCGTGGCAGCGGATGCGCAAGGTGATTTTTCCCGGACTTCGGTTTATTATCGGGATTCAATTTATTTCTTTCCTGTCAGGAATTTTCCTGACCTTTGATCCGATTTACGTCATGACGGGCGGCGGACCGGTGGACAGCACCCGAGTGTTAAGCATGCTCGTCTACGATAGCGCCTTTAAGGAATACCGTTTCGGTTTGGCGGGAGCCGTGTCGTTAATCATGTTCGCGATCATAGCATTGGTCACTTATGCTCAACTGAAGCTCTCCAATAGTAGCGCACAATAGAGAAGGAGGCTGAGTATTCCGATGAAGTCGGGACGTATTAGCGAGAAAGGGACCGTCAGCCTGAAGCTGACCGCATATGTTTTGACTGTGCTGTTTATCACTGCGAGTCTCATACCAATGGCGTGGATGATCAGTTCATCCATGAAGGACAGCAAATCGATCTATGCGCTGCCGCCCAAATGGATTCCCAAGAAACCGCAGATTGTGATGATTACGCTTGATGTCGGCGCTTTGGCTCAGCAGGATCAGGAGACTTTGGAAATGGAAGCCGCCAAGGCGATATGGTTCACCTGGAAGAAGTACCAGAATGAGTCGATCGGCGAAATGCGCGTCATTGGAATGATCAACGGCAAGCGCCTATTCGAGGCGGTTACTCCCTCCTACATGTTCAGTGCTGGAAGAGCGCAGATTGTACCGGCGCAAGTGTTTACCGACGCGATCATGAAGGTGAAATATCCGATTATCAAGGAAAACGGCTATACAACGTTCCAATGGTTTTCGGACGCTCCTCCTTCCGTTTCGGAAGGAGCGGAAGCTGCCAGACAGGTGCCGGTCCCTGCATCTCTTGACGTAAATTCGCCGGCCGGACAAGTGCAGGCATTCCTCCAGGATGCGAAGTTCATGAAGGCGGCCGTATTATCCGTAGATGAGAAGGGGAATTGGCTGCGTCTATTCGATAACTACACCGTGCTGTTGCTGCTCGGCAAGTTAGGCTTCAACTTCCCGCATTATATGCTAAATAGCGTGGTCGTTGTCGTAGCGTCGATTATGTTCCAATTCTTGGTCGGCGGCTTGGCTGGATATGCGATCTCCCGCCTGATGAGCGGGAAATGGGCAGCCCTCTGGACGCTATTCTTCGTCGCGACGATCATGATTCCGGAAATCGCGATTCTCGTTCCGTTGTATTTGACGATGGAGAAGCTTAATCTGATCGATACGCTGTGGGCAATTATACTGCCACATTCGGCGTGGGGCATCGTGATTTTCCTCTTCAAGGGCTTCTTTGATCAGTTGCCCGGCGAACTGCTGCAAGCGGCACGAATAGATGGATCATCCGAGATTGGTATTTATGCCAGACTTGTCATTCCTCTATCCCTACCGATCTTCACTGTCGTCGGAGTCATGACATTCATTGCGGTGTGGAACGAATTTCTCTGGCCGCTCGTTGCTGCGCGCAAGGAAGCAGTGTGGACGCTGACTGTGGCGCTGAACCGCTTCCAGGGTCTTCAGACCATAAGTACGAACGTGCTTATGTCTAGCCTGACCATCGCTACCGTTCCGATGCTGCTAGTGTTCCTGTTCTGCCAACGGCTCATCGAGCGTGGCGTCACCTGGACCGGGGTGAAGGGTTGACGTAGAACGAGTGTTCGCCTCTACGAAAGCGAGAACTCACACGATCAACAAGACCCGTTTTCAGATTAAGTTCTGGAAGCGGGTCTTGTTGTATCGGTAAAAAGTGCTGTTACAGCAAGCTGGTTACGGCAAATTAAAAAGAGCAATCGCAAGTATCACATTAATATATCGCATTCTTATTGAAAATTGCAGAAGATAGAATGAAAGCGTTAACAAAAAACAAGGAAGTAGCGGGAGGTAAGGGGATGTCATTGATGTGGAGGAAAACGAGTTTTGTATTTCTTACATTCTGTTTAATGCTGTCAGTAGATATGTTTGCACCAGAAGCAGGAATGAATTCAGCTGCGGCAGAGGGCTTGGGGAGCCAGCCGCAGAGCGAACGGCTGCTACACGGCTTTGAAGATTTATCGTCTTGGGGTGTCGACAATTCTATGTCTCTAGCCCAATCGAGCGATTCTTTTACGCAAGGGAGCTACACGGCTGAAGTAACGTATCAGATTAGTGCGGGTACGAATTCCTGGCTGAACTTCCTATGGAACCCCCAGCCGAAGCTTGATTTGTCCAATGCTAATAAGCTGCTGGTTGATGTGTATCCAACTTCACAAACTGAAGAAAGATGGAGTGAACCGCTCGTATTGAAGTTATCAGGCGTATCTCAAGACGGCTCTGGGGCCGACTACAGATACTCCATCTACGAGCAGCAGATTCCGCGGTTAAAGGCGAATGAATGGAATACAGTGGAAATTGATTTGGCTTCCATCGCAGTGCCGAAGGATCAAGTCGAGCAAATCGATTTTTACATGTATACAGGTTTTACCCAAATTGAAGGACGGACGGAAATCACTTACCGGCTGGATAACTTGAGAGTTACGCAGGATTCGGAGGGTTCGGAGGTCGAGTCTGTGACTTCAAATCTGCAGGCAGGGGTCGTAGTGTCCGGCTCGCAGGTTCAACTGGCAAGCGCTACGCCGGATGCGAGCATCTACTATACGGTGGACGGTTCCGATCCAAGAACATCGGATGCAAGAGTACCTTATAGCCAACCGATTGTAATCAACCGAACGATGAAAATGCAGGCATACGCCACCGCAGCGGGCTATCTTGACAGCCCAGTGTCCGTATGGGATTACGAGATTGGTACCGGCGAGCCTGGCGAGACGCTGTATAATTGGCAGGAATTTAGTAACGCTTCTGGCAGCGGCAAATATGCTCCCGTCTTCGCAGCGAACAGCATTACGCTCGACGGCTTGCTGAATGAATGGGACGGCTATGCTGACATTGCATTGCCAGCCGATCCGAGCCGGCAGGTCTTTCTCACCGGATGGGGCGGCAACAGTGACTTGTCTGCGCACGCCCATTTCGCTTATGACCAGGATGCCCTGTATTTGGGTATCGAGGTGAAGGACAATATACACGAAGCAGTTGCCGGTGACGCCATGTGGACGGGAGACAGTATACAGATTGCCTTCAGCCCGGATGGCAGCACCTACGGACCTGAGTATGGATTCGCCAATGTCAATGGAACTCCTCAAGTCTGGCGATGGAGTGCAGGGGCGGCCGTACTCGGTAAAGACTCGGTGCAGCTGGCAACATCGCAGGCCGGCGATGTTACGACTTATGAAGCAAAAATTCCATGGCAGGCTATTTCCGCTCAAGCCGGTCCGCCGCCGGAGGGTAAACTCCCCTTCGCTTTTCTCATCAACGACAACGACGGCAACGGCCGGCGCGGTTGGATCGAATGGACCGGGGGCATCGGCAACGGCAAGGATCCGAAACAGTTTGCCACGCTCGGTCTCGTTCCGCAAGGCGACGAATGGGGGGTGCGGCTCGAAGGAGAAACGGTGCTGAATTCCGGACAAACCGCAGCTTACTCGGTGTATGTGCCGAACTATAGCGACCACGACGTTGAAGTACATTTGACCTCATCTGCATTCGATTTGGATCGAACAGTGACCATTCCTGCAGGGACGATGTTGCGCAAACGGGTGGAAATGACGGCGACAGAGACGGGAACACGCACCTTTACCGTTATGGCAGAGGAGGCGGCAACAAGCCAAAAGAAGCAAGATTCCATAACCGTCCGGATCTACTACAGTCCAGCCGAGTTGAACGCTCGATTCGATCAACTGGCTAACCGCATGCCGGCATTGGAGCAACTGTTCGCCGATGCCGATGCGCAGCGAATCCCGACGGATTACGAACGGGTAAACGAGACGGTTCTGCGCAACTTTATTCCATACGGCAAAGACGACGTTGCTCACAGCCTTCTGGAACGGGCGGAGTACGTGGCGAGTGAACTGGAAAGCTTGTATGACGAAGCGTATACCCGGCTGCAGGGATACTTGAACGGCACTCTTGAAGCATGGAATGTGCCGCGGTATATAACAGGAACGACACGTCCGGACATCAGCAACTATTCCTTTAAGGCCGATACCTACGACTATGCCAGCGATACGACGAAGAAAGGCACCGTCTTCTTCACGGGGTATGGCCATTTCGGTCAAGCGCAGCGGGATGTTCCGCAATTCCAGGATTACGGCGCTAACGTGATTCAGATGGAGATTGGACCGGACAGTGTCATCAAATCACCGTATGCGCCACCCGAATGGGAGATCAACCGCAATGGCGGCGTGCAAGCGGAAGCGAAGGCCGATCTAACCGTTAAACGGTCGGGGGGAGCTTCACTCGTCATCACCAATAGCAGTCCTTTGACACCAAACGTGGGCCTCACCCTCTACCAGGAAGTGTCCGTTAAGCCGAACACAAGTTACACGTTGAAAGTATGGGTAAAAGGCGACAACGTCAATGATGCCTGGTTCCCGGGAGGGGTGGACTGGGCATACCGCACAGCGATTCCGAATGGTACGTACGATTGGCAGGAAGTGTCGTACGTGTATACGACAGGCGCAGACGAGACGTCGTTTGGCTTCCGCATCGGGTCGGATAGTGTAACCGGGCATCTGTGGGTTGATGATATCAGCATGACGGAGGCGGCAGGCGGGCCCAACTTGATCGCCAATCCGGGATTCGACATATCGTTGCAGAATGAGAAGGATTACCTCATAACAGATAAGGCGATCCGAAATGAAATCATTCCGGTGCTGCAAAACGCGAGCGAGCATAATGTGGCTGTCAACCTGCTGTTATCACCGCATTATTTTCCGGCTTGGGCGCTGGAAGAATGGCCGGAGTTGCAAAGCAACAACAATGGCTTTATCCGCTTCAACATCGATGCGCCGAAGGCGAAGGCAATCATAGAAGATTATTTACGTACAATCATTCCGCTGGTTAAGGATTATCCGTCGCTGCATAGCATAACTCTGTCCAACGAATCGGTCTATCAATCGGCCGCCGATCTGCAGAACTTGCCGAGATGGCATGCGTATTTATCCCAACTGTACAACGGCGACATTGTCGAGCTGAATCAGATCTACGGCACATCGTATACCTCCTTCGAGGATGTGGTGATGCCCTCCGATCTTGAGCATCTCGAACGGACGCCGCTCTTCTATGATTGGGTGATATTCAACAACGAGTTGTTCTCCGGATGGCATGAATGGATGGCGAACATTATCCATGACATTGCGCCTGATCTGCCGGTGAATGTCAAAATTATGAACGGCGATTTGAGTGGGGACTACAGTCTGACCTGGGGCGTTGATCCGGAGCAGTTCGCCAATCTAAGCCAGATTAACGGCAACGATAACTGGGGGTTATTGGAGAGTGGTGTAAAAGGCAGGCTTAACGAATTGAGGTTTTACGATTTGCAGTCCTCGCTGAAAGAGGCTCCAATATATAATTCGGAGCAGCATATTTTTGGAGACCGTGACACGAACTATGCCCCGCAGCAGGCGGAACATGCGCGTTCCTCCATTTGGCAAGGGGCCATTCATGGCGTGAGCGCATCGACGATCTGGGTCTGGGAGCGGACGTACGACACGAGTAGCGATTTTTGGGGGAGCATCTTGCAACGTCCCGACGCCGTAGCGGCAGTGGGCAAGACGAGTCTGGACCTGAATCGGTTGGCTGCCGAAGTTACGGCGTTCCAGGAAGATCAGCCCAAAGTCGCCATTCTGTACGCGACTCCGTCGACGGTGTATACCAAGCAATATGTAGATACTGTCGCACAAGCCTACGAGGCTGTGAGCTTCAGCGGGCAAAAAGTCGGATTTGTCACAGAGTCGCAGATCAAGGAAGGCAAACTGAATGATTTAGATCTCCTAATCGTTCCGCAGGCAACGCACGTTAAAGCGGAAACGTTGCAGAAAATCGAGCAATTCTCCAAGGAAGACGAAACCAACGTGGTCATTATAGACAGCGGTTCGCTTCAGTATGACGAGCACAACAAGCCGTTGTCCGCAAGCGTTCGGAACGAATTGTTCGACAAGGCGGTTACGCTGAGTAATATCACATCGGCCGAGCAACTGAGGGAATCGCTTCTGCCCTTGTTCACAGCGCTCGAGCTGGATCATGTCATGCTGATCGATACGGCAACGAATCAACCTGTCTATGATGTCGAATGGCGGAGTGTAAAAGTGGATGGCAAATGGTTGATAAACATTAATAATTATCGGATCAGTCCGAAAACCGTAAAGTTGATCATTAACGGAACACCTGTCGTTGTAGCGAAGGAATTGATTGGCGGCAACGACGTGAATGCCGGGCAGCTTGTGCTTTCGCCGTTGCAGCCGTACCTGCTCTCTGTTGCCAGTCCGGGTGGAGATGGTGGAAGCGACGGCGGTACGGGCAACGGTACAGGAAACGGTACGGGCAATGGTAGATCGAGTGCAACGAATGATGCTGTCGTACAAAAGAATGGGAAAGCGGTCGTGAATCTTCCGGATACCCGTCTTGAAGCCCAAATCTCACTCTCCGATGTTGGCGATTTGCCGCTCACGGTCAGTTGGAGCAACTTCACCGTTGATATCGATCGTAATCTGTTGGATGCACTGAAGAAACAGGTCGAAGATATCCAGGGCGCACAATTGAGAATCACCCAGAAGCCCCTGTCCGACAGCGCGGTTGCCGATGTTCCGGCTGCCGGAGGTGCGGCTCGAATCAAGCTCGCCGGTCAGCCGGTAGACGTGTCGATTGTTCTGGTCACGAAGGATGGCAAGGCGATCAACGTGGAACAGACTGCAGGAGGCGTTACCCTTACCTTCCATTATAAGAGTGGATCAGATTCAGATCTGATCGGCATTTACTATCTCAACGAGAAAACAAGGCAATGGGAATACGTCGGTGGGAAAACGGACAAAGATCAGCAGACGATTGCCACTGCGCTGCAACATTTGAGCACTTATGCCGTGCTGTCCTACGAGAAGTCATTCACGGACGTTCTGGACATCCATTGGGCAAGCCGCGCGATTCGCGTACTGGTAGCCAAACACATGGTAAACGGGATGACGGACAGCCGCTTCGACTTGGAGGGCAAGACCACGCGGGCGCAATTCACTGCTTTGCTGGTCAGGCTGTTGGATCTGAAAGCAGCGGATGGCAATACGCCGTTTGCCGATGTCGATCGCGATGCCTGGTATGCGCAGGAGATTGCCGCTGCTTATGCGGCAGGTATGGTGAACGGGAAAACCGCACATAGCTTTGCGCCGAATGAAACGATCAGCCGCGAACAGATGGCGGCAATGCTGGTCAGAGCTTACGCATTCAAGTATGGAAACTCGAGCCATTCGGGCGGCAACACCGTGACGTTCGCTGACGGAGAGCAAATTGCCGACTGGGCCAAAGCGGAAGTCGCGCAGGCGGCAGCGCTTGGACTCCTCTCCGGCAAGGGCAATCACCAATTCGATCCGAAGAGCGAGGCAACCCGGGCGGAATCGACCCAAGCGATATTCAATTGGCTAGCAACCGATCAATAAGCCGATAACGGATTGTTGGAAGGTACCGTCAGGGCGAAAGTCCTGACGGTCAGTTTTCAGTAACCGCAACGGAAGCGGAACGTGCCGGTATACCAGTTGCTCGGCGGAGCGGTTCTTAATCAGATTCGGATGTACAACGGAGTCGGAGGCATTACGGCAGACGAAGCGTACGCGAGCGCCGCAATTGTTTAACCGGATATGTGAAAAAACGACATTATTGAGGGTGTATCTAGACTAGGGATAGGCCCAAGACCAGACAGGAGACTAACATGCGACTCAACGACATTCATTTGCGGGATCCTTATGTATTGCCGGTGCGTGAGCACGGGACTTATTATTTATACGGGACGACGGGGCGGACCGCTTGGGACGGCCGACCGGAGGGTTTTGACGTCTATACGAGCAAGGATTTGACCGAATGGGAGGGACCGTACCCCGCATTCCGTCCGGACGCTTCGTTCTGGGCTGACCGCGAATATTGGGCGCCGGAGGTGCACGTCTACCGGGGAAAATATTATATGTTCGCGACCTTCAAAGCGGAAGGTCGCTGCCGGGCGGTGCAAATTCTGCGGGCCGATCATCCGCTCGGTCCGTTCGCTCCGAACGGCGAAGGGCCTGTGACGCCGGCGGATTGGGAGTGTCTGGACGGAACGCTGTACGTGGACGAGTCGGGCTTACCCTGGATGGTGTTCTGCCACGAGTGGTTGCAAGTGAAGAACGGCAAAATGTGCGCGGTTCGCCTGACGGAAGAACTGGATGCCGCCATCGGCGATCCGGTCGTTCTGTTCCGAGCGGCCGACGCGTCGTGGGTCGTGCCCGTGGAAGGAGACGATAGGTTCGTGACGGACGGACCGTTCCTCGTGCGCGAAGAGGATGGGCGGTTGCTCATGCTCTGGTCGAGCTGTGGCAAGGACGGCTACGCGATCGGAATTGCCCACTCAGACAGCGGGCAGCTTGCCGGCTCCTGGAGACAGGAACCGACGGCGCTGTTCGGAAAGGACGGAGGGCACGGCATGCTGTTCGCTGACTTCTCGGACCGGCTGCTGCTGTCCATCCATGTGCCCAACGTCCACCCGCAGGAGCGCCCAGCTTTCTTCCCCGTCCGTCAGGACGGCGACAGCTTGCTGATGGTTGACCGCTAAAGATGCTTCATGAAATAAAGTGCCGCTCATTTTCCGAAAACTCGTGATGAAACTTGAAGAATGTTCAGGAATCTTTGATTGGCGTCAAGGCGAATGAATGAATTTCCCGATTGTATATTTACTTGTGTAGGTGCTGCTTACTATGAATGGGTAGAGCATAATGCACCGGAAATGTTCGAAGAGATTCGCAGGCAGATATAAAAAACCAATTATTGACAGAGTATTTTTGATAGATCATAATAAGGGAAAATGTTCGGGGAAGCACCCCGTAAAGCGGGACACGATTCGTGTTGCTTTGCGGGGTGCTTGTTTTTGATAAGGGAGGTATGAAGGATGAGCGGCAATAAGGACGGAAAAGCGAATAAAATTAAAGAGACACACGGCACCTATTTCATTGAAGAAAGATATGAAATCATTGGAGGCGTGCGTTACGATTTTCTCTCCTCTCCGAAATATGTTCACCAGAACGTGCTTGGGAGACTCTATGTGGCGTTTCATTCTTCTTGCGCACAGGATGGGGTGATTCTGCCAGCCCCGATGGATGTCCATTTTGACGAAGAAAATATTTTGCAGCCGGACATTCTTTACATCCGCAAGGAAAACAAGGAAATAATCAGAGACGGTTGCGTGTTCGGAGTTCCCGACCTGATCGTGGAAATTTTGTCGGACAGCACGGCGCGCAGGGACAAAACGATCAAGAAAGCGACATACGAGAGATTCGGAGTCCGAGAATATTGGCTGGCCGATCCCGTTTACCGACTAGTGGATCAATTCGCGCTCGTCGAAGGCGAATACCGGCTCCTCGCGACCTGGACGGAGGAGGACAGGCTCGTTTCCTCAACCGTGCCTTGCCTAGCTATCGATCTTTCGGCCGTTTTCGAGAAAGAGGTTTAGGCGCGCGACATCGATGGCGTATATTGTTACTCCCAAATTCGGCTCAAAAGATGGCCAATCAAACGATCGTCAAGCCCCATTCGTTCATCGATTTAGCAGCGGGTGGGCGTCGAGGTCTTTATTCTAATCCCCTTCCGCGTTCGATTGCCGAGGTGGATTTTTTGCATTCGCCCATGACCAAGACTTCATTCATATTCAAGGCACCCGTACGACTTGGACGGCCTGAATTCCAGGCATTAAGACGACATTGTTCCACAAGGATTATCTATAATAATTTAATAGAATAATGTATTATAGTAAACTAAGGTAAAAAATCCCAAACTAATTTAATAACAACATTTTTAATCCGTTCCTTAATCCTACTTAATTGCGAGGTCTGACAAAAATAATGCCAAAGAGATTGATTTTATTACTAATAATGATATTTTCTATGCTAACAGGCTGTACGAATCAACCCCCAGAGAAGACCGAAGTTGTGAAGCTCAAGGTTCTTGCTTGGAATGAAAAAATCTTCAACGAAAAATACGGCAATTTCTTCCGCGCGACACATGCTAACTACGATCTCCAAGTTATCTCAATAATTGAGCACATAACAGCAGGAGAAGATTTGAATCAGGTCGTTGAAAAACTCATTGTATCGGAAAACCCTGATGTAGTGTCGCTCAACATGGATCATTATGCCTTGCTTAAAGAGCAAAATAAATTATCATCTCTTTCGTTGTTAATGAAAAAAGATAAGTTCAGTACCTCTAGCTATACATCTGCCATCCTCGACTACTTTACAGACAGCCAAGGTCAAATGTATGGATTAACACCTACATTTATTGGCACGTCATTGTATTACAACAAAAAAATGTTCAAAGAACGAGGCATCTCCTTCCCAACGGATTCTATGACCTGGGACGAGGTGTTTCAATTGGCGCAGAAATTTTCAACTTCTGTAGATTCCAACAATCAGCAGTATGGATTGTACGAAAAGCACTTCTCTAACCTTTTCTTGATGGCTCTTTATGTTGGAGAAGGTAATGGCTTGTCATTTTTTAATAACAACAAATTTTTATTTCATTCGGCTTCTTGGGAGAACGTCTTTCAGAAGGTAACGGATTGCTTCAAATCTCGGGTCTGTTATGTGAATGATCAAGCAAGCTCATCCTCCCAATCGACCATTGAATCTGCTGAGAAAATAAACTATCCGTTTCTAAAAGGAAATATAGCGATGGCTGTTAATGATTCTTCGTTGTATAGAATACTAACTTCTAATAATAAACGGTATCATGATCTCGAATGGGGCATCGTTTCTCTTCCGAGAAGCTCTGAACAACCAGATTTAAGTAATGGTGTTGAAATGTCGGAGATATTCTCGATTACAAAAAATGCAAATGTAAACGCTAGTTGGGAATTTATCAAATACGTGTGTGGAGATGATTATGCAAGATTACTACCAACCGTTAATCCGGAAGAATTGCCGGCAAGATTGCCTGCCGAATGGCAGGATGAGCGGCTTAAATCTTTCTATAATATGGAGCGCATTACGAACACTACAATTCAAACGTTGAGATCACTTCCGAGGCCAGTTATAACAACAATAGAAGAAGCTTCAGAAAAATTTATGTTGGACGTCTTGTCCGATAAAGATACTGTGTCAGAGGCTCTTAGAGTATTGGAATTAGAAATACAAACAGCGTTTGATGGAATTGAGAAGTAATTTTAGAAATACTAAAGTGCTCAATGAAACCCTCGTTTCCATGTGATGAAGTGGAACGAGGGTTATTTGCGTTATTAAGTGTAGTAGCTAGAACGCGCACGCGTAAAGTATTCTATTATCTCTTAAGACTACGATATTTCCCGGGAGGTGTCCCCAGAGAGGCGGTAAATACCCTTGTAAAATAGTGAATAGATTCAAAGCCGATTTCAATGGCAATATCTTTGAGTGATTTATTCGTATTAGCGAGGAGCTCCATTGCCAGGTGAAGGCGTTCTGATTTTAAGTATTGGACAAAGGTTTGTGTACCGTGCTCATGAAATAACCGTGAAAGCTGGCGCTCAGAGATATGAAGATAGTGGGCAACATCTTTAAGCTGAAGAGGCTGTGATAGATTATCTTGTATAAAGGATTTTGCTTGTTGAAGAATCCGCTGGGGATTAGAATGGGTTGTTTGATGCTCCGGTATGTCAGGAAATAAGAAGCTGTTAATGAGCGCGATTAGAAATCCGTTGGCAAGTGGCACTAGAATATCGTTCAGACCGTTCTGTCGTTCAGCTTGCATCAGAATGGATTGCCAGGCGAGAACTGAGGGTAACTGAGCTGCATTCCGAATAAAGAAATGATCGACATACTGTAATCGTCTAATATTTTCTAATGCGTGATCATCTGAGATGCTTTCATCCAATTCAAAGCTAATCCAAATCAAATAAAGGGAGCGCCCCTCATATATCCGATGCCACACTTGTGGACGCGATAGGAACAAGTCCCCACTCTTTAGTCTGAATTCCTGATCCCCATCAAGATACAAGCCTTCTCCACCCATAACATAACAAATCTCGAAAAAAGAATGCTTGTGCAATTGATTATCTATGTGCGTGTGGTGAGCACTCCAATTGTGAATAACATAAGATCCGCCCCCGCACTCGAGAAAAGTAACCTGATTCAAATAAGTTGCCATGGAAGAGAGATTATTGATTTTTAACATAGTTAATGTATACACCAACTTTTGATGAGATAAATTGATCATAGCATAATGTTGGCGTAAATTTGCAATAAAAATGGCGAGCAAATGTAAAGTAGTTTTCGGCGAGTAAACCTATAATAACAGGTAGGTAATCAATTTGTTATAGGGGTGAATGATTTATGATAAATCAAGCGGATGTAGATTTTTACAACGAATATGGTTATTTGCTAGTGAAGAATGTTTTCTCAACTGAGGAAGTTCAGGAGATGTTGGGCGGACTAGAGCGTATCATTCAAAAAGCAGCCAAAAGTAAATATGATAATAATGCAACCTGGCAGGGTGATTATATACCGCAAGAGGAACTAAAGAAGCTAGTGCTGAAGGGCTTCCATGATGTGCATTATCAAGAGGCGTCATTTACCAAAGCAGTTATTCATCCCAAAATGGTTGCTATACTGTCCCGCCTAATTGGCCCGAATGTACAATTGCATCACAGTAAGATGCTCGTTAAGCCACCAGAGAAGGGTGCTGCTTTTCCAATGCATCAAGACTATCCATATTTCCCGCATGATAATCACTCGATGCTCGCGGCGAGCGTTCATTTGGACGATTCAGACATTGAGAACGGTTGCTTGCGTGTCATTCCTGGCACTCATAAGCAGGGACCGCTTCCACATGTGGGAGCGCATTATTTGAATCACAAAGAGTATCCGATAGCGATGGGCACTCCATGTGAAGCTAAAGCTGGAGATGTATTGTTTTTCAACTATCTCACGATACACGGATCTGATGTGAACAAAAGTGAAAGACCGCGTCGGAACGTATTATTCCAATATAGAGATCCATCTGATCCTCCGACAAGTAAGGTACACGTTAACTGGGGACAAGGGTTGATGGTTTCTGGCGAGAACCCTATTTACCGGGAATATAAGCCTGATAGAATTCAAGATTATATGTAATTATCAACTTTCAGGAAACTAGTAATAGGGACGGGTTTAAGATTTTTAGTGGATATCACTTAAGAGGAGGGCTTCAGCTCTCCTTTTAATTGATTTTAAATACGGTTAAATGGTGGGAAATCGGGAGTTGATGAGCTTCAAGCCGCTGTGGACGGACTAAATGGAGGAAAAACGAGGTTCGGTGTGCTGCAAGCCGTTATGGGCGTACTAATTGGAGGAAAACCGGGGTTTGGTGTGCTGCAAGCCGCTGAGAACGGACTAAATGGTGGAAAACCGAGGTTCGGTGTGCTTTAAGCCGCTGGGAGCGGACTAAATGGTGGGAAACCGTGTGTTGTTGTACTGCAAGCCGCTGAGGGCGGACTAAATGGAGGAAAACCGTGTGTTGTTGTACTGCAAGCCGCTGAGGGCGGACTAAATGGAGGAAAACCGAGGTTCGGTGTGCTGCAAGCCGTTATGGGCGTACTAATTGGTGGAAAACCGAGGTTCGGTGTGCTTTAAGCCGCTGTGGACGGACTAAATGGTGGAAAACCGTGTGTTGATGAGCTGAGCCGCTGAGAACCGACTAATCTTCCCATTCAAACTGGAGTCTCGTGTTCAGTGGGGGAAACTATAACTAATTGAACCCCTTTATGTCTCAATAAAACTATACAATGTCGCGATAAACCCATAACATATCTTTCTATATTTTTTACAATAGAAGTAATTCAAATGAATAGGTGGGACACAAACAATGATGACTGCTAATTGGCAAGCCAAGTGGATATGGGGAGAAGGAGAGGAAAGCCCTCGGAATGAATGGAGATGCTTCCGTAAAACGTTCGACGTTCCGGCGGCTACCGATTCTCGCCCAGGGGCTTCCTTACGAATTACGGCTGATTCACGTTATGTTCTATATATAAATGGAACGAGACTCGGCCGAGGACCGGTTCGCTCATGGCCGTTCGAGCAATCTTATGATACTTACGAAGTCAGCCATCTTATTAAATATGGGGAAGAAAATACAATTGCTGTGCTCGTCCTACATTTCGGATTGTCGACGTTCTACTACCTTCGGGGACGGGGAGGTTTGTTAGCTGAGCTCAACGATTCGGATGGTAATGTTATCGTCGCGACTGACGACACTTGGCTCAATTCGCGTCATCTTGGACAGCATACACGTGCACCGCGGATGTCTGTTCAGCAAGGATTTTCTGAGTATGTAGACGCTACTGCATGGGATTCATCATGGGTGGAGCAAAGCTACAATAATACGGCGTCATGGTCGAATGCGATTGTTCTCGGCTCAGTCGGTATGGAGCCGTGGACAACACTAAAGCCTCGGGACATCCCTATGCTGACGGATGAAACAGTATACCCTGTTCGCGTTGAGTCGTTGGCGAAGGTGAAATCATTCCACATAACGACAGCGCTTGATGTTCGGAATGCGTTGAATGATGGCAGTGAAGAGCATGCAAATGGGATTCATTTTACTGGATTTGTTGTGACTTCGATTCGTGCCCAATGTGCGGGTGTAGCTACAATAGGCTTTCTGCAGTCGGGACAATGCCTTCGTACGCTATCCCTAAACGGTGAAGAAATCCCCCTAGACCGGTTTTATGGAACAATGCCAGAGCTTTATACGGACGTTAACCTGAACGAAGGAGATAACATGCTCGTCATCGATGTGTCTGGCAACATCCATGCAGGTAAGATGGATTTGGGAGTTTATGGGGAAGCGTGCGGGGAGTTGCAATTCGCAGCGCCATTAGAGCAGCTGGCTGCCCATTCTGAATCTACCTTTTTCCGGATCGGTCCATTCGATTCTATTATCTCAATTGACCACCAGCCCTCCCGAGAGCTTGAATGGGCACATCCCGTGTACGTTAAATTACTTGGCGAGCTTAAGAGACCAGAGGACTTGGGGCGATACGAAGAATGGTTAAGCCCAATCGACCCAAAGTATGTGTCTGAGGCCGATGTGTTCGCACTAAGTGTTTGGCGTAAAGAGAACGTAAAGTTTGCGGTTCCTGCGCAGCTTCAGAACGCAATCATTCCAAATCCGGATGCAGGTGTTGTGCCAGTGTTTGAAGGCTACGATACTGAAGTGCTGTTCGATCTAGGTAAGGAATATTCCGGGTATCTGTCATTCGAAGTGGAAGCAGAAGCGGGAACAGTACTCGATTGGTATGGCTTCGAGTATATGTCCGGAGAATATCGTCAGGATACGTTCGACCTGGATCATACGCTTCGCTACGTATGTCATGGAGGTCGACAGGTGTATGAGACGCCTATCCGCCGTGGCTTCCGCTACTTGGCGTTGACGGTGCGCGGGGCAACAAAACCGGTGCGAATTTACGGCGTGACCTTCATTCAAAGCAACTATCCCATGGCTCAAGTCGGGCGATTCGAATGCTCTGACACACTGATGAATGACATTTGGGAAATTAGCCGTCATACGACAAAGCTTTGTATGGAAGACACTTTCGTCGATTGTCCAGCGTATGAACAAACATTCTGGGTTGGAGATAGTCGCAACGAAGCGCTCGTAAGCAATTACGTGTATGGGGTTCAGGATATTCTAAAGCGTTGCTTACGACTCGTTCCTGGCTCCAAGCATCAATCGCCGCTCTTTGTAAACCAAGTACCGAGTGGATGGAGCAGTGTCATTCCGAACTGGACGTTCTTCTGGGCAATCGCTTGTGCGGAATATTACGAGCAGACTGGGGATGAAGCGTTCGCGGTAGAGATGTACGACTCTATTCAGTATACGATGGGGCATTATTTACTTAAGATTGATGACAGTGGCTTGTTTAATGTAAAAGGCTGGAACCTGCTAGATTGGTCGCCGATCGACCAGCCGAACGATGGTATCGTCACGCATCAGAATATGTTCTTGGTTAAAACGCTACGCGTTGCTGCGCAGATGGGAATCGTTGCAAAGGATAAAGAAGGCGCTGCGAAATTTGAACAAGCGGCTAACAATCTTGCTAACGCAATTAATGAGCAGCTTTGGGATGATGAAAAGAAAGCCTATATCGATTGCATTCATGTAGATGGTCGTCGTTCTGACAGCCTAAGCATACATTCGCAGGTCGTTGCTTCACTCACGGGTGTCGTTGAGGGTGAGCGCAAGCAAATTATCGACGCTTATCTGATTCAACCTCCTAAGGAGTTTGTGCAAATCGGCAGTCCATTTATGTCCTTCTTCTATTATGAGGCACTGGCTAAGCTTGGAGAGGTTCGTCTCATTTTGGACGATATTCGTCATCACTATGGAACGATGATCCGTCATGGCGCAACAACGTGCTGGGAGCAATATCCGAATTTCCTCGAGAATCGGGCTAATCCGGATATGCTAACGCGTAGCCACTGTCATGCTTGGTCGTCTGCTCCGGCTTATTTCTTAGGACGTGAGGTGCTTGGCGTGAGAAGCTTGACGACGGGCTGGACTGAAGTTGAGATCGCACCTGTACCAAGTGGACTCACATGGGCGAAGGGTAGTGTTCCGCATCCGGCAGGTGGGCGAATTGATGTCTCATGGACCACTGATGAAAGTAATCAGACTATGGAGCTCAATGTGTCTTATCCGGAAGGGGTAGTTGCTCAAATCCGGTTGCCTGAGGGCTATACGGGCTCGATCAAAGAAACGAAGCTGGGAATCGTATAAGAATGTGTAAGAGTTTCTTTCAGTAAAAGAATAATAATATCCCCTTTAAGCAGATACTCGGAAAAATCCTTATGTTGTCATGAGGAACGAGTGAGCTTGGAGGGGATTTTTTAGTTAGTCAGTATTTATAAGAAGCGAAAGCTGTTTATACTTATAGCTTAAAGGGATGTGCGCACTAGATGACGGAGTCAGTAAAAAAACCGAATAAATCGTAAGATAGAATGATTGTAAATTGCCCTCCCTTAGTTATCATTGATTAAGAGTATATCTAGCCGTGTTTCATTGTGATTCTAATTTATCCCATCATGGAGTGTGACGAATTACAATGTATAAATTAATAATTGTTGATGATGAGACTGAAGTCCGTGAAGGGCTGGAGAATTTAGATTGGACTGCTCTAGGTATTCAGCTAGTGGGTAGTTTTCGGCATGGCTTAGAAGCATTGGAATATATGATACAGGTTCCAATTGACATTGTATTATCCGATATTCGGATGCCGTTTATGGATGGACTGGAGTTATCTAATAAAATAAGCACTCAATATCCCTTTGTTAAAATTGTTATTTTATCGGGATATGATGACTTTGAATATGCGAGAGCATGCATGCGTAACGGGGTATCTGATTATTTGCTAAAACCTACTAAATTTGACGAATTAGCGATAACCTTTACGAAGGCAGTGGATTTGTTAAATCAAGAAAAGCAACATCAGGAGAAGCTATTAGTTATAGAACGCAGAGCCCATCTATCCGCTTTGAAATTAAGACGTCACTTTCTCAAAGGATTAATGTTTGAAGAGCTATCTGAAGCTGAAATTATGGAAAGTGCATCGGAAGGCGAGGTTCTCTTGAGCGAAACCGGCTATCTTGTTTCGGTTATTCAGCTTGATGCAAAGGTGAAAAATAGACAAAGCTATTTGCCTAATGAATGGAATCTCATTTTATTTGCTCTTGAGAATGTACTTTCTGAATTGTGGGATCGGGTAGGCATTAACTATCATTATGTGGACCCGATCAACGGGAATTGTTATTTGTTAAGCTGTGGCGACATCCATCTAGAGATGATTATCAAGGAGATGGAGCAATTAAATAAAAGCTTAACACGTTTTCGTGGATTGTTTCTTTCGACCCTATCTATCGGTGTCGGACAAGTAGTGGACAAAGTGATATCTGTTCCAGTTTCTAGAAGGAAAGCGGAAAAAATGCTACAAAATGAAAATGAGGGGGATAACGTCTCCTTTGTAGCTTGTTATTCTGAGGAGAATGATAATCAAGGTTCAGATATAGAGCAGGTAGGAAATGAGAAGGCTCAGGATCGAATTCAAGCTGCAAATACAGATAGTGAGATTGAATTGAACTCCAATGACAATATAGTCATTGAAAGTGCGAAGGATTATATTCACCAGAACTACATGCGTTCGATCACGTTAACGGAAGTTGCTGAGAATGTTCATGTTAGCCCCAACTATCTCAGTTTCTTATATAAGAGTGTAACTGGACAGAATTTCTCTCACTATGTAACCCAGTACCGGGTTGATCAAGCCATTAACCTTCTTAAAGACCCAAAGTATAAAATTTATGAAATAAGTGAAATGGTTGGTTACACGAATCCCGGTTACTTCTCCGAAATATTCAAACGTGTTACAGGAAAGCTTCCTAACGACTATCGCCATTAGCGCGAAGGGGCGCACATAGGGGATATTGGATGCCATAAATAAAAGGTGATTAAATCGTGCATGAGATATGGTTGAGTGGTGACAAGCTGCCATTGGTCAGAGATGTTGGAGAATACGGAGTTCCTTTTACCAATTGGGCACACCCTGATCGAATAATGGATTATCATCTCTTTCTTTTTGTACTCGAAGGACAGCTGAAGCTTTATGAGGATGAAGAGGAATATATTCTCGAAAAAGGCCAAGCATTATTCCTCAAAAAGGATATTCGTCATTGGGGGCAGCCCAATAATCATCCGGGATCGCAATGGTTTTACATTCATTTTTATGAGGACCCACGTAGCACTGCCGAACATTTGGAACGCACCCAGCTTTCACTACTTGGCAAAGGGACTAATATGGTTACTTTAGAGGCTTATCAAGCAGTCATGAAATTGCCCAAAAAGATAGATATTTCAAATGACAGTCATTTTGATCGTAAGCTGGCTGAGCTTAATAGAATTAATCGTTCCAAAGATGGTCTGCGCCATGTCTTGCTTAGCATTCATACCTTCGAGTTATTTATGTACCTGCTGCAGAAATCGGAATCCAATAAAGCCTATTCTAAGACAGATATAACTGTATTAAAAATAATCGATATTCTCGAGGCAAACAGCGAAACCAAAATCACAGGTGAACATATTACCTCCGTAATGCAGATGAATTACAATTATTTATGTGAAGTATTTAAGCACAAAACTGGGTTAAGTATTCTTGAGTACCACCTTCGTTTGAGAATTGAGAAATCTACTGAACTACTAAAAAGTGGTAGACTGAATATTTCGCAAGTAGGTGAGAAATTGGGTTTTGTTAATCCATTTTATTTTAGCAGAATGTTTAAGAAGGTAACGGGATATTCGCCAACACAATACCTAAAAAATGATTATATAAACTGAAAATACGATATGTATTCTGTGATTTCCTTCATTCAACTGAGGGCTGTCTTTTGCTAGGATTAGTTTTGTACAAAGGTTTGAAATGATAAAAAGGAGTGAATTTAACGCTTCCGTATATTCAATGAGCAAAGGGTGAGAAGCTATGTTAATCGAACATCTTCAAACGAAATTACAGTATGATAAGAATAAAGGTGATTTCTGGCCAGCAGCTTTTTACGCAAGCACAAGAGAGAGAACAGCAATCCCCCAACATCCTGGTTTTCAATTGGGTGTTGCTGGATATCCCTATGGCACAATGGAGGGGACTCTTTCGGGGTATTCTGAGTTGCCTAAGGAAATGAAGATGATTCGTCAAGAAGATACAGATGAGCATTTATTGTTTGAATATCGCCATGAAGCTATAGGTCTCACAGTAAGTGTTGATATGGAAAAGATCCCGAATGCTTCCATTTTACGCACGGTGACTACCGTTCGCAACGAAAGCGATAAACCAGTTGTATTAACTCATTTATCTTCCGGATGTTTACCGGGTATTGGGGGAGGAGGAATCCGACCTTGGTATAATAAGCATAAAATCAAAGTGCATTATGCAATGCAAACATGGAATGGTGAAGGGCAATGGCGTTGTGAAGAACTGGAGCAGTTAGGGCTTTATCCAACTTCATTGCATTATACAGGTTCATCGATCCATTTCAGTTCTGTAGGAAGCTGGAGTACAAGTCGTCATTTACCTATGTTAGTGGTTGAAGATCTTGAAACCAGTGAAGTCTGGTATGTTCAATTGGAGACTTCTAGTCTTTGGCATCTGGAAATTGGTCATCAAGGAGCAGTAAACGGCGGCGGGGTTTATATTCAGGCAGATGGAGCAAGCGAACGTTTTGGTGGCGGTTGGACTCACCAACTAATGCCTGGAGAGAGCTTTAGCTCTGTGCCTGTCGCAATGGGCTGTTGTAAAGGTGACTTTCAGAATGCAATACGTGAGTTGACTGCTTATCGACGTGGTAGCCTTAAACCTGAGAATGCTTGGGAAGGGGAATGCCCAGTTGTTTATAACGACTATATGAACACATTATGGGCAGATGCCACTATCGAGAAGCTGACTCCATTAATTGATGCTGCTGCCGAAGCAGGCTCAGAAGTATTCTGTATGGATGCTGGATGGTTTACTGGACGCGGTGTTTATTGGGCATCTAGCTTAGGTGATTGGCAGCCGAGTTTGGATCGTTTTGATGAAATAGGCCTACAAGGAATGGCTGCGTATATTCGGAATAAAGGTATGATTCCGGGACTGTGGATTGAGATGGAAGTATGCGGTAGTGATGCTAAACTTGCTAACAAACCTGATGACTGGTTTCTAATGCGCAATGGTGCACGCGTTGGTGGCGGATCGAGATGCTTTCTTGATTTCAGAAACCCGATGGTGATTGCTCATATGATGGGTGTCATCGAACGTTTGCATACAGATGGCTTTGGCTATATTAAGAATGATTATAATGCCTGTATTGGCATTGGGACGGATAACATTAGTGGTTCTGCTGCATCAGGATTATTGGAGCACACTCGTTCATTTTATAATTTTATTGATCAGGTGCGAGCTCGATTTCCGCGGCTTATCTTAGAAAATTGTGGTTCAGGTGGGATGCGACAGGATTATGGAATATTGTCCAGGTTTCATCTGCAAAGTACAAGTGACCAAGAATCCTATGGGAAATATCCGTCCATTGTCACAGGCTCTTTAGCGGCCATTCTTCCTGAGCAAGCAGGTATTTGGGCATACCCTTATCCTTTAACTCATGAAGATAAAAATGCAGAGAATCCAAACTTGATCTATGAATTAAATTATCAAAACAAAATGAGTGATGGCGAACAAACGATCTTTAATTTGGTCAATGGGATGTGCGGCAATCTTTACTTATCGGGTCATCTTAACATTGCTGATGAATTTAACAAAGCCTTAATTCAAGAAGGAGTAGCTCTTTATAAATTGGAAAGGGCCCATATTCGCAATTCTCATCCGATTTGGCCATTAGGATTTAACCCGATTGGTGATGATGATCGCTGGGCAAGTGCAGGTCTTGTATCTCCTGATGAGAAGCGAATTACTTTGGCTGTTTGGCGCTTAGATAGTGCGGATGCCTACCAAGAGCTGCCACTTGCTAGTTACTTTGCGGGAAAAGCAGCAAAGGTCCGCCAGCTTTATCCAGTAAACGATACGCAAACCAAATTTCACTTTAATGAAGTTAAAGGCAGCTTGACAGTTCATTTCCCTAAAAGGTACCAAGCACGGTTTTTTGAGATAATGATATAGATGACTGTACACGCAAACTAGCACACAAACTAGAAGAAAGTCGCGAAAGCGGCTTTTTTTGTTGCTTGCGCTTGTCGATATCAATAACCTTTCTTAATAAGCAATATTATCGAATATCGTAAAAAAACCGAAGAAATCGTTAGATAAAGGATTGTAAATAGGCCACCTCTTCCATATATTAGTTTATGAGTATTTTTGTCCTCTAGTAGGAAATAGGGAACGATTGACTATCGCCATTAACGCAAAGGGGCGCAGAATAACGATGATAAAAAGTATGAGCACACAATGGGGACTACAGTTTCGAGTTATTACGATTGCAGTGCTCTTAAGCATAATTACTCAGTTTATGTTTACGTTAATTGCATACAGAAATTCACAAGAAATCGGCGAGGATATTATACAGCGCACGCAGGATTCAGAGTTCTTAAAGATTTATCAAAGTGTAAATATGGTGATCAACGATATGTATGCGCTATCAACAAGTCTGCAAGGGGCAGATTTTGTTGATTATGTTGTTAATTATTGGGGCCTTAAGGATAGCACTGATGCAAATCAACAACGCAAGAAATTAAATGATAGATTAAATGAAATCATTATTTCAAGTTCGATTATCGATCATGTTTATTTTCTTGGTAAATACAGCTATCAAAAACAGTTTTCTAAAAAAATAGGGGACAAAGAGTGGGAAAATATCTCACTTCCGAATATTGATGAATTGGAAAATTTGGGGGTGTACTCACAGCTTATTAATGACAGCGGTGTTCTTACTTATTATAAAAAGGGGGAGTTAACAGGGAACTTGAATAAGTTAGCAACCCGTCTTCCAAGTAAGCAGTACAATGGGATTAAAAGTTTTGTAGAGGATCGTTTAGAACAGAAATTTATGATTAGCAGTGGTTCATTAGGAGTTGGAAGCGCTGAAGCCAATATTATCATAACCTTACATCCAGATTTTATTAAAAGCATCATTCCAGAAAGCCGAGATTCTGATGGATTCATTACAATGCTAGACCAAAAAGGGAATATGTTATGGACAACCGCGACAGATGCAATGTTAATCAATCAAATTACATTAGAATCTCGTAAAGTGGACTCTGGAACATTTAGTATTCCCGGTCACAGTAGCAATTACTCTAACCGGTCTAAGGAAATGAATCCTTCTAATTTTAAGTTAGTTTACACGACCCATACAATAAGTAATAGTGTTGCGGAACGGCACTTGCTGCAAAACTATGTCATTTTGTCAATTATATCGTTAATTGTTGTCGTGGTGATTACTTATTTCCTTGCGTTTTATACTTTATACCCACTAAAGGCACTATCCAACAGATTAAAGCAACAAACAAAGCTGTTCCCTCTAAAAATCATTCAAAAACAATCAATATCAAAATGGATATTTCCATCTTTGCAAATGCGAGGGAAAATGCTGCTCATATTTTACGTGACCGTGTTTATCCCCGCCATTCTATCTTCCCTATTCTACTCACAATTCATGTACAGTTATTCTGAGCAACGGCTCAGTGAAACATCTAGTAGAGGGATTCAACAAACAATAAAGGGGCTTCAATTAAAGGCGGATTCGTACGAAAAAATGATTAGTTTGCTAGCGGTGAACAGTGGTATTCAGCAGTATTATCATCGATCAGGTGTATTGCCCAGAGAACCCAAAATGCCGGAAACCTATTATTCCTTAAATCGAAAAATAGAGGATATATCCTATTATGTATTGTACAACAATCAAGGGACAGCTTTGTATTCTTCGATATTCGCCAGCAACCCCAATTTACTAAATAAATTACAGCTGGACACCCAACAGTTCAACGAGTTAACGAATCAAACTGTATTTTGGCTACCTAATTCTCTTGATATATTCAAGCGTAAGAATTTGTCATTGGTTAAAAAGGTGCCTCTTATTGAAGGAGATTCAGAGCATCAGGGCGGCAATAGAGGGTATTTACAAATATTTTTTAAAGAATCCGCTTTTGGTTCCTTTATGTTCATGAATAATGTAAATATGATATTAACCGATAAAGCTGGAGATTTATTATTTCAAACTGACATACAGAAGGAATACTACGAAAAGGTAAAAAAAACCAAAGAAGAGAAAATACTTTCAAAAACGACCACTATTACTTCAATGCCTATTCAATTAGTGGAGGATGTACACCAGACTATTCAAAGCGGTTATATGGATGAATTACAGTGGAATTTTTATATATTTCAGCCTGTTGAGGGCATAATTTCAAAAATTCGTGAAATGTCTTATCGGTATCTAGTCGTTGTCGCCGGTCTTGGTGTTCTTATTTTCGTGATTGCTTGGGTATTTGCTTATTATATCCACAAGCCAATGGAACGGCTGCGTAATCGTATGGAAAATTTTCAGCTTTGGTCCAATGATGTGAAATTATCACCAACTGCTAATGACGAAATAGGTCAATTGATAAGAAGCTATAATGAAATGGCTATTCGAATCAATCAATTGGTTACGGAAAATATGAAAGTAATGGAAGAAAATGCGAGCAACAAGCTTCGAGAACAGGAATTGATTGCATTAAAGACTAAAGCAGAGCTGTATATGCTACAGCAGCAAATTAATCCTCACTTTTTATATAACGTGCTTGAGGCGATCAATATGAGATCTGCCCGCTATGGTGCTACAGATGTAAGTACAATGGTTTCAGCTCTGGCAGATATTTTCAGATATTGCACCGATCTTGAAACCGAATTAGTCATTCTGGCTACTGAGATAGGACATGTTAAAAACTACGTAAAAATACAAGAAATTCGTTTCCGAGATCGATTTACAGTTGAATGGTTCGTGGATGAGAGAACACTAGATGCCCCAGTATTGAAATTTATTCTACAACCAATCGTAGAAAATGCTATTCAACATGGCTTTGCGGAATTAAACCGAAGGGGAATTATTCAGGTTTATATTACAATGCAGGAGAAAAGTCTAGTTATAGAGGTTAAGGATAATGGGATAGGGATAGAAAAAGAGCAGCTTAATAAGATAAAGCACTCATGGCAGCAAGGCAATCAAGGTGAATTGCCCTTATCGTTGACGGATGTTCGCAAAGGTTCAAGTGGCGTAGGTATGCGAAATGTTTATCGACGGCTCAAATTGTATTACCACAATGAATCTGAGATGGAAATCTCAAGTGAATTGATGAAAGGGACAATAGTTACCATTAGTATTCCCCACAATCCTCATAATATCTCCGAATAAATCGTAAGATTGCTTGATTGTGACGCTATTCTGGACTCCATATAATTAAGGTAGAACATGCGCATTGTTCAAGCAGGACAATAGAATAAAGGGGATATAACAAAGATGATGGGGAAAAAGACTAGTATTATATTACTTTCTTCAATGGTTGTTCTCAGCAGTGCTTTGTCTGCATGTAGCTCGAACAAGGCGACAAGTCCAAATTCGACAGACGCTACTTCTACACAGTCAGCTGATCCATCGCAATCAAAGGAAGTCGTTACCATACGGGTTCAAATGGGTGACGGTGAGTTAACTAAAGAACAAATTCAGGAATTTAATGACAGCCATCCGAACATTAAGGTGGAGCGTGTAGATGCGGATTATAACAAGCTGATGGCGATGGTGGCCGCTAACAATGCTCCTGATATTATTCGTGTAACTGGAGCTAATGAGCTTCCCTCTTACGTGCTACGAGGATTGGCATTAAATTTGACAAGTTATTTTGAAAGCAGTGAAGTTTTCAAGAAAGATGATTTACTGCCTATCGTTGATGTATTTAAATTTAACGGCACTACCCAAGGACAAGGAGACATGTATGGTGTTCCTAAGGATTGGTCGCCGGATTTCACGATCTTTTATAACAAAAAACTATTTCAAGAGGCCGGAATTCCGCTTCCAAGCGCAACAGAGCCTTTAACGTGGGATCAAATATTTGATTATGCTGGCAAGCTGACGAAAAAAGATGGCGATAAAATAACGCAGCATGGCTTTCTTAATTTTCTTGGCTATGGCGGTGCAGGTGACATAACGCCAACTCAAGAGACGTTGATTCTGCAACTGCAGCAGCAAGGCAAGTCTTTATTCGATGAACAAGGGAAGGCGAACTTCAACAGTCCTGAAGCCATCGCCATCTTAAAGCAATGGGTCGATGCTGTAAAAGCTGGCTATGGACAAAGTCCGCTAAATCCAGCCGTAGAATGGTCACCTATCTTATTCTCTGACAGTAAAGTAGGCATGATCATGGCTGGATATTTCCTCTCGAATTTTTTTAAGGAGAACGAGAAGTCGAAGGATCATCTAAGTGACTTTGCATTAATGCCTACACCAGTAATGGCTGGCGGAACCCAAATTTCTGCGACAGGTGCTGCTACAGGTGGCATTATCTACAGTAAAACGAAGCACCCGAAAGAAGCCTGGGAAGTATTTGAATGGTATTTCGGAGGTAAACCAGCGGATGACCGTGCAAAGAGCGGTAATGGATTGCCAATATTTAATTCCAAGATGGCTCTTTTGCCTCAGAATAATGATTTTGAGAAACAAAGCTATGAAGTCGTACAAAATGAGCTTAAGCATCTTCAACCATTAAAATTTAATAACTTCATTTCTGCGCAAGGTATGCAGAAGATATTCGAAAAGCTGATTGTTCCGGTCTATTTTGACAAGGACACATTGGAATCTGCTCTAGAAAAAATGAATACAGATGCGAATTTGTTAATTCAAGAGGGTAAAGAAATTGCAGGCGTTAAATAAGCAATAGTTGCCAGATGCCCGTTGGGGGCTAACATAGCTCTCAACGGTAATGGTAATGAATTAAGGAGCGTTAAAGCATGAAGCTTTTCAGATATAGTCAGAGAACGAAAGAACAATTAGAATTTTATGCTTTGATCTCGCCCTGGTTTATTGTTTTTCTATTCCTAACCTTGTTTCCACTTCTTTATGGATTGTATTTAAGCTTTACTAACTTTACCGGATTAAATATAGATACGCTTAGAAATGTAGGCTTTAACAATTATCGCAGAGTATTTGCAGATAACGATGCGGTCTATTCACTAACGCGTACTTTACTAATTACAGTAATTAATGTCCCGTTAACAACAATAATAGGGTTTATGCTTGCATTAATGTTAAATTACAAGGTTAAGGGCGTCGGGATTTATAGCTCTATTTTTTACTTACCAACGATTCTCCCAATCATGGTAACAGGCATTATTTGGCGGGTTATCTTTACTAAGGATGGTGGCATTCTTAACCAAATATTGGACTTTGTAGGCATAGCCCCGGTCAATTGGTTAGGCTACGATAATATATCGATCTCTCTACTCATTCTGCTAGCTTGGGGTAGCGGAGGCGGGTTGCTCATCTATCTTGCAGGATTAAAGGGGATTTCTCAAGAGCTGTATGAATCTGCTTCCATTGACGGAGCAAAACCGTTTCAACGCGTAATGAATATAACGGTTCCACTGATGACGCCAGTCCTTTTCTTTAATATTATTATGAGCATTATCAGCTCGTTGCAAATTTTCATTCAGCCCATTGTTTTATCTTCTAATACTACTAATTTGCTGGCAACACCTCTTCGTCCTAATTACTTATATTCAATCCATGCTTTTCAACAAATTTTTGCTTTTCAGAGATATGGGTACGGCTTGGCGATGCTTTGGCTGTTGTTTGTGGCCATTGTGCTTCTAAGCATTATTGTTTTCTATTCGAGTAAGTACTGGGTACACTATGAAGTTGATCAGGGGTAAATGAAATGATAAAACAATCTGCACTACAACCAAGCAAGCTTTCCCGGGGTCTACTTTATTTTTTTCTTCCCGTTTTAGGATTCATATTTGCTTTTCCTCTTTTGGCGCTGGCAATAAATTCTTTACAGCCGATCAATACAACGTTTGCTTTCTTTCCTACAAATTTTCGCTTTGAGAATTTCAAATCGGCGGTAGAGCTAATCCCATTCGGAAAATATCTAGTTAACTCAGTCATTATTACGGGAATTACCGTTATATTACAATCGTTCATTAGTGCTATTGTTGGATATGCATTTGCAAGAAAGAAGGCCAAAGGGAAAACGATATTGTTTTTTATCGTCATCTCTACCATTATGCTTCCAGGGATTATTGCTCAAATTCCAACCTATGTTTTGTTTAATAAATTTGGTTTATTAAATAGTTTTCTCCCTTGGGTATTGTGGGGATTGGGAGGTAATGCATTTTTTATCTTCTTGTATCGTCAATTTTTTGCGGGTATTCCCAAAGATTTGGAGGATGCTGCACGTATCGATGGCTGCTCATCTTTAAGCATTCTATTTAGGATTTTTCTTCCTATATCTATACCAGTATTAATAACAACCTCGATTATGGCGTTTAACAACAGTTGGGGCGGAGACTATCTGACACCCTATATGTTTCTGCAAGAAGACAAATATCCATTAGTTACTGCTCTGATACAGATCGGCTATGTGATGCCTGGCAATCCCGGTATTAAGCTTGATCAGATCTTATATGCTGCAGTCGTTATGTTCGTTGTACCGAGCGTTGTTATTTTCATAATCGGACAAAGATATATGGTGGATGGTTTTGTTAACTCTGGTATTAAAGGATAAGTATTTGGCTAATAGAAAGGAAGATTGTTTTGCGAATTATCGGAAAAAAATATGAGCTGCACCTGAATGAGAATACCGGATCGATTCTATCATTGATTAGTAATAACCGTGAATTTATTAAGAATGGCGATAAAGGCCGCCCTTTGTTTACGATTCGGTTTCGGGACAGAGAGGGCAAGGCAATAGATCTTACTGCATTGGATGCAAAACAATCATATTCTGGAAAATTAAGCGAAGAAATAAATTTCTACTACAAGCAGCTTGGAATCTATGAGATAGATGTCGAAGTGAAAGTCAACTGTCCGTATAACGATGCATTGATATATTGGAATTTGTCCGTCGTTAATCAGAGTGATCTAATCATCGAATGGATTGATTTCCCTGATATTGTTGTGCCGAATGATCTGACGGCAACAGGCGGTTCATCAAAGATTGTATGGCCCGCAATGGAAGGGGCATTAATTGAAGATGTGACAATTAGAGAGCAGGGCTGGTTGAAATATAAGGAAACAGGCTATCCAAGTAGAGGCTGGGAAGGCATTTATCCAGGGCCTTGTCCTACACAATTTATGGCCTATTACAATGAACAAGGCGGATTATACATTGGGGCTCATGATGAACAAGCCAATGTGAAGTCCATCGAGTTTAGGGAATATGACGATGGGGTAAGATTGCAATTTCGGTTGTTTGCTGAAGGATTTGGGCGAGGAACTTACAGGATGAATTATCCCATGGTGCTTGGTGTGTTTCAAGGAGATTGGTGTGATGCCGCAAGCCTGTATAGAGATTGGTATCAGTCATCTACTGCTCGTAAAGCACCAAAGCTTGAGCACAATCCGGATATTCCACAATGGCTGCTAGACTCGCCTGTTATCGTAACCTATCCTGTTCGAGGGACGAAGGATGTTGGGAATATGGACCCCAATGAATATTTCCCTTACAGCAATGCCATCCCTGACCTAAAGAGATTATCAAAGGCTTTTGACAGTAAAGTCATGGCATTACTTATGCATTGGGAAGGCACTGCGCCATGGGCACCACCCTATGTTTGGCCGCCATTCGGAGGAGAAGAGATATTCAAGCACTTTGTGGATCAGATGCATGAAGAAGGACATCTTGTAGGTTTATATGGTAGTGGCATTGCATGGACCAATGAAAGCTTGTTGGTTCCTGAATATAACAAACAGGCACAATTGGAAGCGGAAAATTTAAAGGAAATTATGTGTGCCCCACCTGAAGGGGAAATACCATTTTCATTGATTTGTGGCGGCGGACAACGATGGGGGTACGATATGTGCCCGACAAACGATTTTGTAACGAAAACGGTATCGAATGAAGTGAAGCATATTCTCGATAGCGGATGCGACTACATTCAATATTTCGATCAAAACCTAGGTGGCCTATCCTATTTATGTTTTAACGAAAAGCACGGTCACCCACCGGGACCTGGCAAATGGCAGAAGGAAGCTATGATTCATTTGTATCAGCATTTACGAGAATTGGTTGAGGAATCAGGTCGTAAAGTGTTGATTGGCTGTGAAGCGGCAGCGGCGGAGCCCTTCATTCCAGATTTATTGTTTAATGATATGCGATTTAACATTAATTTGTGGGTCGGAACCCCGATTCCCCTCTATCAATTTGTCTATCATGAGTATGTAAACAATTTTATGGGAAATCAGAATACGGTCGGTTCTTCTATTGACCTTAACCGGTCTCCGAACAATATCCTTTGGCGTACAGCTTACTCGTTTAACGCTGGTGATATGATGACAGTTGTTCTGAGAGAACATGGAAATATTCATTGGGATTGGGGTACAGAATGGACGGAATCCCTTCCTGATCAAGACCATATCATGAATCTCATTCACAATCTGAATGGATGGAGAACAGGCTTTGCTAAGCCTTATCTTGTATTTGGCCGTATGGAGAAACCATTGGCATTGCTGTGTGAACAAATTGAAACCATATACATGCAGGATGGACATCAGTTGAACAATCCGTCATTGTTGACAAGTTTATGGAGAAGCTCTGGCGATCAATTGGCACAGCTCATTGTGAACTACACTCCTAATCGTCAAAGTGGAGTCATTTTCTCGGAAGAACGAGCGGGAACAACGACGGATATCATAACAAGTGTTGATGGTAGCCAAATGATTCAGAAGAGATTTTCGGAGCAAGGACAATTAAGTGTTGAAGTGGAGCCATTAAGTGCAATAATGCTGATGCTTTAACAGCATATACAATAGATTTAAGGAGGCAATCATAATGGTTAAAAGATTATTAGTCATTTGCTTGATTGTAAGCGTTTTCTTTTCTGGATTTAGTACGTTTCCAGGGTTAACTGCTGGGGTTGCTGCGGCAGAGGAGTTGACGGATCATGATATACCAGACTGGGGATTCGGGGGTAGCGCGCAAGCGGACTATACACTGGACAAGAGTACGGTTCATGAAGGCAGCTATTCATTACGTCTATACAACCGGACTCCGGTTACGCCAAATGTATTCTATAACGCCTTTCAAGAGGTTCAGGTGAAGCCGAATACAACCTATGAACTCAGTGTCTGGGTCAAAGCGGATAACGCTTCGACGGTATGGTTTGGTGGAGGCCCTGGGTGGAACTTACGGAAGTATGTTGCAGACAATCAGGATACTTATAATTGGAAAAAGGAAACGATTTCTTATACAACAGGTAGTGCAGAAACAACCTTTACTTTTAGAATCGGTCTTGAAAATATTACAGATCATATTTGGTTCGACGATATTTCAATGGTTGAAGCAGGAACAACGGAAAATCTGATTCAGAATGGTGGCTTTGAAAAGAAGCGTCTACCTGATGTTACTTCCAATCAGCAAGCGGGAGAGGTTCTTGTAGGTACGGAAGTACAATTACACAGCAGGATTGCTGGAACGGAAATCTATTATACAACGGACGGGAGCGATCCACGCACCTCAGCAACAAAGCTGGTTTATGCGCAGCCTATTTCCATTACAAAAACGATGACAATAAAAGCGTATGCAACAAAGATAGATTCGCTCGATAGTCATGTAAGCAGCTTTCAATATGTGATTGGAACCGGAATTACCGGCGAGAGCATTCTGGATTTGGAATTGTACAAAAATAAGCTCGGTGAAGGAAGAAAAGCTCCAATATTGAAGGCTAACAATATACAGGTAGATGGAAATCCCGACGAATGGTCTAGCTATACAGGCATAAAGCTTCCATCCAATATTCAAAAGCAAGTCGTGCTCCCAGGGTGGGGCGGCGAAAGTGATTTGTCTGCCAATGCCAAGTTTGCTTACGATGATAATTTTTTCTATATGACTGTAAAGGTAAAGGACAATGTGCACTATTCTGTTCCAAATGAAGCCATGTGGGTTGGGGACAGTGTGCAAATCGCCTTCAGTCAGGATGGAGTATATGGTCCTGAATACGCTTTTTCATTATACGAGGGGCAGCCGCAGATTTGGAGATATGCCTCAGGCAGCGCCACTATGGATAAAAGTTCTGTAACTTATCAGGTTAAACGAATAAACGATGAGACAATTTATGAAGCCAAGCTCCCTTGGCTGGCGATATTCGACACAAAACCATCGGTAGGAGACAGTATCCCATTCACAATGCTTGTTAATGATAACGACGGCGATGGGAGAAGAGGGTGGATTGAATGGACTTCGGCCATTGGACGTGGTAAAAATCCCAATGAAATGGCGGAACTTCAGCTTGTATCGGAAGAAGATAAATGGATAGTCTCTATTGAAGGAAACAGAGGCTTTGCAGCTGACGATGAAAACCCTTTTGCGATTTATGTGCCTAATTTCAGCAATCAACCCTTGCAGGTGAAGGTAAACTCAGATTTCTTCCATCTGGTGAATCAGGATGTGGTGATTCCAGCCCAATCTGTCTGGAAAAAAGACATTTCTCTTTCGGTGCCAATGAGAGGGGATTATACGGCTGATGTTTCCGTGCTCGACGAAACAAGTGGTATTTCGAAGCGGGATGCGCTGCAGCTTAGAGTTTCTAGCAATCCAAATGAACTACTTAATCGATTAACTGTGCTAGAACAGAAGCTTCCTGCTCTAGAAAGTCTGTTATCTTCAGCTGAAGCCCAGCAGATTCCAATTGACTATGAAAAAGTAAACGTTACAGTTATCAAAAATTTCATTCAATACGGCAAAGAGGACATAGAAAATGCCTATCTCGACCGGGCATATTATTATGCTAATGAGCTTGATAAGCTGTATAACGAGGCTGAAAGTAATTTACAAGCCTACTTACAAGGAACTAAAACACCGCTGCAAGCTCCCCGTTATGTGAATGGAAGCGTGGAGATCCAAGGGAATTCCTTTATTGCCGACACGATGATCACGGGATCTAATGAAGTTGTTCGCCGGCCTGTGTTTTTCAACGGCTACCTTGGCTTCGGACAGGTGAGAAAGGATATTACTCAGTTTGCAGATTATGGAACTAATGCAATACAAATGGAGATAGGACCCAATAGTGTGATTAAATTGAAGGATAGCTTCTCCGATTGGAATATATATCTGTCAGGAGGCGTTCAAGCCAGTGCAGTGTTAGATCGTACTGTTAGTCATTCGGGGCAAGCTTCTGTGCGAATGAATAGACAATCACCAATCAGTCCGAATGTATTTATGAATATTTCGCAGACTGTTGCTGTGAAACCCAATACCCATTATGAAATGAAAGCCTGGGTAAAGGGGGAGGCTGTAACGAATACATGGTTTATGGGAGGTCCGGGATGGGTATTACGTAAGTCATTTCCTGAAGGAACTTACGACTGGACCGAAGTGACGTATTCGTATACGACCGGTGCGAATGAAACAGAATTTACGTTTATCATCCTTACTGATGATGCAATCGGAAACGCCTGGTTTGACGACATTAGTATGACCGAGCAAGGAAGTGTGGACAATTTATTAATTAATGGAGACTTTGAGCATAACAGTTTTGTAGATTTAAATAATGAGCATTATTTAGGCGATACATCAACAATTAAGAATGATGTTGTTAAAACGCTACAAAAAGCAGCAGACAATAATATTGCAGTAAATCTACTTCTTTCGCCGCATTACATGCCGTCATGGGCGCTTGAAAAGTGGCCGGAAATGAAAAGCGAAAGCGCAGGTTTTATTAAATATAATATTAGCAATCCGAATGCGAGGGCAATCATCGAAGATTATTTGCGCGTGCTTATCCCTCTAATTAAGGATTATCCATCCCTACAGAGCATCACATTAAGTAACGAGTCGGTGTACCAATCTTACAGGGACGAATACAACCTTCCAGCATGGCAGGAGTACTTGCAGGAAAACTACACAGATATTCAGCAGCTTAATAATACTTATCATACGAGTTATGTATCGTTTGCTAATGTTCCGCTGCCTGCTTCTCCAGCACATACACCATTCTTTTATGATTGGGTTAAATTTAATAACAAGCTATTTTCTGAATGGCATAAATGGATGGCGGATATTATTCATGAAATAGCACCTAATATTCCTTTGCAAGCTAAAGTAATGAACGGGGCCTTAAATGATATCGGTAATCTGACGTGGGGTGTCGATCCAGAGCAGTTTGCAGAATTTAGCCAGATTAATGGAAATGACAATGCCAACTACTATGGCGATGGACCAGCAGGGTTTTCAAATGAATTGAAGTTTTACGATTTGCAAGCTTCCTTAAAAAAAGCACCCGTGTTTAACTCTGAAACTCATGTCATTATGGATGGCGCTGAGCAATATATTCCCGTAATAGCTTCTCACGTTAAATCTGTTTTGTGGCAAGGAGCAATTCATGGGCGCGGAGGAAGTACCATATGGGTATGGGAACGGACTTACGATACAAATAGTGACTTTAAAGGAAGTATCTTACATCGACCTGATGTAGTGGCTGGCGTAGGTAAAGTGAGTCTCGATATGAATCGATTGGCAGAGGAGATCACGGCATTCCAGGATGACGAAGCAAAAGCAGCAATTCTGTATGCAATGCCTGCGATGATATATGACAGGCCTTATCCAGAAGCGATCAATCAAGTCTATGATGCGATTTCTTACAGCGGTCTAAAGGTTGGATTTGTCTCTGAGAAGCAAGCACATGAAGGTGGATTGGCTGGAATCAAAGTGCTATTCGTTCCAGAGGTGTCTCATATGAATGCAGAAACGTTAGTGAGCATTCAGCAATTTGTGGAGCGAGGGGGCAAGCTGGTCGTTACTGGAAGCAATTCCTTGAAGTTTGATGAGCATGATCGTGCTTTGTCTGGTTCTATTCGTAATCAAGTTATGAACAGCTCCAATACAACATTAATTGCGTCCAACACGCTTGCTAAGCAGATTCGTGAAACAGTGACTCCGTTATTCGCGGAGGTTGGATTAAATGAAGTGGTGTTGATTGATGCGGCGACGAACCTTCCGGTTTATGATACGGAATGGCGCTCAGTCTGGCAGAATGGCAGATTGTTAATCAATATCGATAACTATTCGTCAGTTGTGAAAAGTGTCTACGTTCAAGTCAACGGACAACGAATAGGGAATTGGAAGGACCTGATAAGCTCCACAACGGCAATTGCAGAGAATACACTTTTGTTGTCCCCGTTGGAAACCCATCTTTTATCGGTAGAACCGACTGGTATTACACTAGACTCGGAAAGCTATACGATAAAAGTCGGAGAGACGCACGATACAGTCGTTCATGCAGTATTTGAAAGTGGAGTTAATCAGCCGGTCACTACAGCTTCAAGCTATGTTTCATCTCATCCAAACATAGCGACAGTAGATATTAACGGCAAGGTTACTGCAGTGGCTAAAGGAACAGCACAGATAACCGTTACCTACCACGGGAAGCAAGCGATTATTAGTGTGAATTCCGTTAGTGATGATACAACAGAAACGCCAAATCCACCAATTAACAATATTGGTGGTAGTAATAAAGATAACATAACTAAAGTTACTCTAGAGAACGGTAAAGCAGTAGCCAAGCTCGAGAAAAATCAGACGACGGCAACCGTTCCATTAACAGAGATTGGGGACCATCCTTTCCAAGTGCAGGCAGGGGCTGTGATGGTTAATATTGATCAGGTACAGCTAAATGCTTTGAGAAATCAGGGCGGTAATGAGGCAGGTGCAACCATTGAGGTACAGCTCAAGCCAGTGATCGAAACCGGTGGCATGAGTGCTTCATCTCAAGGAACAGCGCAGATCAAATTGGCAGGTCAGGTTTACGAGATTAGTGTGAGGTTGATAAAAGCAAACGGTAGCACAATTGAGGTTAAACAGATAACAGGCAGCGTAGAAATTACATTACCGTATGATGCCAATGGTGTTGATTCAGAGCTTCTCGGTATCTACTACTACAATGAAACGACCAAACAATGGGAGTATGTAGGCGGACAATTGAACAGTAGTGCGAAGACAATGACGGTTAAGCTACAGCATCTAAGTAAATATGCAGTTCTGCAATATAGCAAAACGTTTAGTGATGTGCCGGCTACGCATTGGGCTGCAAGGACGCTGCAAATACTGGCGGCTAAGCACATTGTGAACGGTGTGAGTGATAGCCTGTTCCAGCCTGCAGGAGAAACGACACGAGCGGAATTTGTAGCACTCTTAGTTCGCGCCTTGAACCTTGAAGCCGCTGAAGATGTGAAGGCATTCAAGGATGTGAAATCAGATGCTTGGTATGCAGGAAGCGTGCAAGCAGCTGTAAAGGCGGGCATTGTTACTGGTGTTAGTGTTGATCGCTTTGCGCCGAATGCTCCGATCTCGCGTGCGGAGATGGTCGTTCTAATTGCTAGAGCGCTTGGGTTAAAGGATGATGCGAGCGTAAAGGTTGATTTTGCCGACTCGAAGGATATCCCTTTATGGGCAATTTCTTCAGTGGCAGAACTGAAGCAAATGGGCCTCATTCAAGGCAACGGACACAATAGGTTCAACCCGCAGGCCAATGCAACAAGAGCAGAAGCGGCCAAGCTGATTCTGGGTACCATTAATCAACTGAAATAAGCATGAAGGAAGGGGCTCTAGGGCTTAAATCGCCTTAGAGTCCTTTTCCTGAAATAAATAGGATCAGATTAATAGAGCATGGCATGTTCTATATTTATATTGTACAGTTGGAATAGTTTAACAACTAAATGGAGTGTGACGATGGATGTTTTGGACAGAGGAAAAGCTAGAAGCGAGAGTTAAAGAGCTAGCGTCATGGCGTTATCGGGAGGCGCAGCGTATCGAGGTGTTTCGCGCGCTAGTCGATGAGGAAGGCGAAGTCGGGGTTCGTCCTCCGGAGGGGGGCCAGTGGCGTGACATGAAACAGGGCGACCGCTGGGAAGGAAGAGATCTTTATCTCTGGCTCGATGCCAACGTTTCTATTCCAGCAGCGTGGACTAACCGCCGTGTTGTCGGTTTATTTGATTTCGGGCTTACTGGCGCGGGTAACAATTCAGGCTTTGAATCTTTACTCTATTTGAATGGTGTGCCTTACCAAGGCGTGGATTCAAACCATAAAGAGGTATTTCTGCCTGAAGGTGCAGCGGGAACGACTGTCCGGGTCCAGTTCCGACTCTGGTCAGGACTCGAAGGGGGAGGCGAACCGCAGCAGCAGGAGCATCGGCTTCACCGCGCTGAAATCGTATGGCTAGACGAAGCAACGGATCGCTTCTATTATATGTCCAAAGCTGTGCTACAGACGATAAAGGTACTAAGCTCGGGTATCGCTGAGCGGACAGATCTATTAACGGCGCTTGATCGTTCCTTCCTCAGCATCGACTGGTCCCGACCAGGCTCGGAGCGCTTTTACGAGTCGATTAGTGCAGCAGAGGACGAGCTACGTCAGGCAATTGAGGCAATACCTCGCAACAACTCATCAGTGACGGTGCGATGCATTGGGCATACACATATTGATGTTGCATGGCTATGGCGGCTAAAGCATACGCGGGAAAAGTCTGCTCGCTCGTTCAGTACGGTACTCCGACTAATGGAGCTTTTTCCCGAATATGTGTTTCTCCAGACGCAGCCACAGCTCTATGAATATTTGAAAAATGATTATCCAGACATCTATGCTGCGCTGAAGGAACGGGTGAAGGAAGGTCGCTGGGAAGCGGCCGGAGGCATGTGGCTAGAGGCGGATTGCAATCTGACAAGCGGAGAATCCATTGTTCGTCAGTTACTATATGGTACAAAGTTTCTTCGGGAGGAATTCGGCACAGAATGTACCTATTTGTGGCTGCCTGACGTATTCGGTTATAGCTGGGCGTTGCCGCAAATTCTGCGGAAAAGTGGCATTAGCACCTTTATGACGACCAAGATCAGCTGGAACCAATATAACCGGATGCCGCATGACACGTTCCAATGGCGTGGTATTGATGGCAGCAAGGTGTTAACGCATTTCATCACGACACCTGAAGACAGTGATAATTGGTGGTATACGTATAATGGAGATATCACCGCTTCAAGCGTGCAAGGCATTTGGGATAAATATCGAGACAAAGAGGTTAATCGCGAGCTGCTCCTCTCCTATGGCTACGGGGATGGCGGCGGAGGTGTTAACCGCGAGCACTTAGAGATGCGTAGACAGCTAGCTAATATGCCCGGCTTGCCGAAGGTGGAGACAGGACGCGCGGATGAATACTTCGCTAAGCTACAGCAAACGGTTGAACAATCCGATCGTTATGTACATACGTGGGACGGGGAGCTCTATCTCGAATACCATCGCGGAACGTATACGAGTCAGGCGTATAACAAGCGGATGAACCGCAAGCTGGAGCTGCTCTCACGTGATGCGGAGTGGCTGCAGGTTTGTCGTGCTGCGCTGAGTGGCGATTGGTCGAACTATCCGCAGGAACAGCTCGATGAAAGCTGGAAAACCATTTTGCGTAACCAGTTTCATGACATTATTCCAGGTTCGTCGATTCCTGAGGTGTATCATGACTCGAGAGAAGAATATGAGCAAGCGAAGGATACGCTAGAAGATTGCCGCGTACAGGCGATAACTGCACTTTCTGATAAGGGGACTTTAGGAGACGATGAATATGTCATCTGGAATGCCTCCTCTTGGTCTTACAATGGGTTAGTCGCCGTGGAGAACTGCGCGAAGGATACAGCTTGGCGGGATGCCGAGGGGCGTTTGCTAGTGTCCGAATTTGATGGTGAGCGCCATTGGGTAAAGGTACAGGATGTACCTGCATTAGGCTTCGTTACACTCCGTCGTGAAGATTCGCTGGACGTGGAAAAGCAGGAAGTATCGTCCCCCTTCTCCATTCGTGATCGCGCAATCGACACCCCCTTCTATGAGCTGGAATGGAACGAAAAGGGTCAATTAACACGTCTATACGATCGCGCTGCAGGACGAGAGGTGCTTGCTCCCGGTAATCGTGCGAACGTACTTCAGGTATTCGAGGACAAGCCGAAGATGTTTGAAGCTTGGGATATTGATATTTACTATGGCGAGAAAATGCAGGAGATCGATGGGCTCGTTTCCAGTCAGGTTGAGGTGGGGCTGCTGCGTACTGTCGTTACATTCGTCTGGTCCTATATGGATTCTTCTATTCGTCAGCGGATGATTGTCTATGCGGACAACCGCCGGATCGACTTCGAGACAGAGGTAGATTGGCAGGAGCGTCAGGAGTTACTCAAGGTAGCTTTCCCAGTCGATATTCGAACGACAGAAGCGACCTATGATATTCAGTTTGGCAACGTTAAACGACCTACACATTGGAATACAAGCTGGGATTACGCGCGCTTCGAGACAGTCGGGCACCAATGGGTGGATCTGTCGGAGCATGGCTATGGCGTAAGTCTACTGAATGATTGTAAATATGGTCATGACATCAAGGATGGGGTCATTCGATTAACGTTGATCAAGTCAGCAACCTATCCTGATCCGGGGGCTGACCAGGGTGAGCATCTGTTCACCTATGCACTCTATCCGCATGAAGGGGATTGGAGAGAAGGTCATACCGCGCAGGCGGCATGGCAGCTGAATCAGCCTGTATATGCAACTGCTGGTCGCGCTCCGACACCAAAGTTCTCGTTGTTACGGCTTGTAACAGGAGATGCGATGATCGATGCTGTTAAACGTGCAGAGGATGGCATGGGGTTAATTGTCCGTTTGCACGAGTACAAGGGCGGAAGAAGCCAGATTGCGCTCGCAAGCGATGTACCGATTCAGTCTTGGCAAGAAACAGATTTACTGGAGCGGTCTTTGGAAACTGCTGCTCAGTCTGGTCCAATCATCTTAGATCTAGCGCCTTATGAAATTAAAACGATACGGATTTCGCTGATAGATGTAGCTGTATTTAGTAGCTAGCACATTAGTTCATACGTGTGCGACAAAGCCATTGTACTCACTATTTTAGATACCTCCTGCTGTCCATGTATTTCAGGACTAGCAGGAGGTATTCTCGTTTTAGAAGCCGACTAACTCCCCGCAACTCCGCTACCCCTCCCCCACCAGCACCAAACACGCCTAATATCAGCCTACAAATAATAATATTTTTCTTATATATAAAAATAATTCTTTATATAAAATAAATGATGTGATATTTTGGGAATAGTTGATTTCATATCAAGTTGGAGGTTTGTCCGATGAGAGAGAAGAAACGTGCCGCTGAAATGAGCAATTTTATTCCTGCAGAGCAAGTCAAAGAGGGTGCTCAATAGTATGGGCGGCGTAAAAAAAAGAGTAGCGGCGATTGTGACGGAGTACCGATATAATTCCCACGCAGAGGTTATCCTCGGGCGGCTGCTGGGTGATATGGGCTATCATCCGCAGGTTGAAATTGTTTCTCTATATACGGATCAGGTGCCCGTCAATGATATGAGCAGGGAAGTGGCTGCACGCTGCGGCATTCCCATATATTCAACCATTAGAGAGACCATTCAGGCTCCGCACGGTGAGAAGCCAATCGATGGGGTCGTTATAATCGGTGAGCATGGAAACTATCCGATTAATGAGAAAGAGCAGATGATGTATCCACGCCGGCGTTTCTTCGAGGAGACAGTTGCCGCTTTGTACGGGCTCGGTTTGGTAGTTCCTATTTTCTCAGATAAGCACTTAGCGTACAACTATGACGATGCCTTGTGGATGTATAACCTCATGAAAGCTAGAGGGATTCCCTTCATGGGTGGTTCCTCGATTCCACACTGCGACCATGTCCCGGCATTCGATAGGCAGAATTTGTTTTCTCTACAAGAAATTCTAGTTGTCAGCTCGGGTGGGCTTGAAGGGTACGGCATTCATGCAATGGAGGTGCTCCAGTCGCTGGTCGAGCAGAGAGAGGGTGGAGAGAGCGGTGTTCGCTCCATTCAGCTGCTTCGAGGCACGAATGGTGAAGCATGGTCCGCAATGGATCGAGGGGAGTGGCCTGAAGAACTAATGCTGCAGGCGCTAAGTGTCATTCCCGGTTTGCCTAATGCTCCATTGAGAGAGTTGGAGCCTGAGCCAGCCCTTTTCATTATTGAATATATAGATGGTACGAAGGGTTACATTATTCAATTCAAACAGCTAGTCGAGCAGTGGAGCTTCGCATTCCGCCATGGGCAGCAGCAGGTGACAGCGGCACTATGCGACAGTGACTTAGATCGCCCTTTTGCTCATTTTGAACGGTTGACCCAAATGGTTGAACAATTTTTAATTAGCGGTCAAGAGCCTTTTCCATTAGAGCGTACATTATTGACGACGGGTATGATCTGCTTCGCAATGGATTCCTTATATGAAGGAAAGAAGCTGGATACGCCAACACTTGATATTACCTATTAATAATCAGTCCTCATGAGGGAGGGAATTCCTTTGAAGCCAAATTTGCTAGCAGCTATACCAGAGCAACATGCCAGATTTATTCAACTGCCTAATGCGGAGGGACACAACGCTGTCTGGGACTTCGTACGCTCTCCAAATGGTCGATTTTATGTTACCGTCTGCGGGGAAAATGAAAAACCACTAACGGCTTTACTGTATGAATATGAACCGAAGACGGGTGCGCTGCGTTTAATTTTTGATGTGGCGAAAATATGGATTGTCAGCTCTGAGGAAATGCCGCCTAGTAAAATACATACGAGTATTGATTTCTTACCGGACGGACGGCTCATTATGGCTACCCATAATACGGCTCCTGCACCTAATCATAAGCAATGGATGTTCGAGCAGCATTATGAGCATCCGTGGGAAGGGTATCCCGGGTCCATTCTGATGATCGTGAATCCGGACACGAATGAAGTGCAGGTCAAAGGTATTCCTGTACCACGGGAAAGTATTTATGGAGGCATGCTCGGTAACGATCCGCGATACTATTATTTTCTCGGTTATATGAGGGGACATTTCTATAGAATTGATCTGGAAACGAATGAAGTGAAGGATTATGGCAAGGTGTCCGAGTTCTCTTCCTGTCGGCTGGTGAAGGATGCTCAAGGACGGTTTTATGGAAGCTCTTACACGGGCAGCTTTTGGAGGTATGACCCTACTACGGACGAGATAGAGGATTTGAAGCTTAGCTTCCTCCCTCCAAGTGGCACGAAGCATCGCAGACAATTCATATTTGCACTCCATACGCCGAGGAATACACTTCTCTTAGTCAGTAATATGGATGGGGAAATCATCGAGCTGCACCCTGAGACACTAGAGGTTACTCGACACGGGTCTATTTTACCGGATCATGTTCCATCTATTAATGGGTATGGCATTGGTGGCTTTGCAGCAGATAAAAACTTCGTAATCTACTATGGGCTTAAGACGCATGATGAGTACTGTCCAATTCGGTTAGTTCGCTGGGATCTTCTTGGTGGTGGGAAGCCGGAAAACCTGGGGTTAATTACTTGGGGCGGGAAAGACTCTCAATATATTTGTGAAATGATTTTCGACGACGAGGGCTTGCTTCATATGGTAGATGTGTGTGGGGAGTTCTCACCGTACATTTTGACCGTTGATGTCGACAAGCTAGAGCCGCCGGGAGTTGAGGCAGCCCATGCAGCTCTGAGACCTTATGTTGAACCAGATTATAACGGCGTCGGCAAAGCGGCCTTTATGCATATTGATGCAAAGGAAGTTAGCACATTGCCTCTACACCAGCATATGGGCTGGAAGGATACAGCAGTTAGCTACGTATATGCAGCTAGCGGTAGAGTGTATACCCTTGGGGGTCAACAAAGCCTGATTTTAACTGAGTCTGAATATTCCGGGAATGATCCACTAAGGATTAGAACGATATACGAAAATGGAGCGCCATTATCCAGCATTCAAGCTCACTCTAGTAGAGCATATGTGCTAACGACGGACAATAAAATACTTCTAGTAGATCTCATAGGTGGCAGCTGTGAAGAGGCGGTTGTAGTACCGCAAGAAATTAAGCTGAAAAGGCTTCTTCACGCTGATTTAGATGAGGGTGGGCTACTGATCAGCGACAGCGAAGGTTCCATTTTCGTATATTCAGAAGGTAGCTTCCGTAAGCTTAAGCAGCTTCAAATTCAGCCAGATGAAGGTCATATTATTAAGCTGGACAGTAATAGATTGCTATTATCCGGTCAAGATGATGAGATCGTGATCTACGATATTAAGGAGGAAAGCTCCGAGGTTTTGAACGTGAAATCGGCTTCGATTAGAGGCAGAATGTTCAAGGCGACAATTACGGGGGGAGTCGTTCTATCCGACGGCACTGTTGTAGCAGGAACCTTGGACGGCATGCTGTTCTGTTTAACACCGGATCTGCAGACAAGAACTGTATATGGCAGATTTTACTCCAATGGACAGCTGCGTCACTTCATTAAGCGCTCGAATGATGAGGTGCTTGGTATTTATGGGGGCGTAAAAGAAGCGGGGCATGTGTTCCATTATTCTCGCGAGCATGGCTTCGTTGACTTGGGAAGGCCGCGTATGATCAAAGATAATGCGGAGCTGAATGGTCGCGTTTCGGAATTTGGCAATATCCATCATATCTCTGCTGTGACGTATGATAACGAGGGAGATTGTCTTTGTGTCGCCTCTGCAGAATTGTACGGCTGTGTCATTCGGTATACCGGTGTCGTATTTCCTTAATTGGAAGTGAGAGTTCATAAACAGAGCATTCGCGCAAAGGCAGGAGGGGTACAAATGAGCGGAGTGGAATTCGTTACAAAGGGTATGCGGGAAGTGGAGGAGCAGTATGATATTGTCGTTTGCGGTGGCGGACTTGCGGGATTCTCTGCTGCGGTCGCTGCAGCTCGTCATGGGGCAAAGGTATGTCTCGTGCAGGATCGTCCAGTATTTGGAGGCAATAGCTCTTCCGAAATTCGCGTACCTCCGCAAGGGGCGGCTAGTTATCATGCTTATGCTCGAGAGACAGGCATTATTTCAGAGCTTTTAATTGAGGAGCGGGCGATTAATCACGAAAGTCCGATATTCGATAACGGCTATATTAACAGTGTGTGGGACATGGTGATGTACAACATGGCAGTGACGACACCAGGTCTTACTTTCCGGTTGAATTCATCGGTTACGGATGTTGTTCTAAGTGACGAGCGAACAGTAGAAGCGGTAGTAGTGCGTGTCAACCATGCCGAAACCGAGCTACTGCTAAGAGCGCGTACCTTCATAGATTGCACGGGTGACGGTGTTGTGGCAGCGCTTGCGGGCTGTAAGTGGCGCTATGGAACAGAGGGCCAGGAAGAATTCGGTGAGCCTCATGCTCCGTTACAGGCAACTGATGCGGTAATGGGTAGCTCTATCCATTTTAAGGCCAAAAACGTGGGGTTCCCAGTGCCTTTCACTGCGCCGGATTGGGCAGTTTATTATGACAATCCTGACTTCTTCTGGAAGCGGGGCAGGGGTGTGAATCCTTACAGTGGCTTCTGGTGGATTGAATTGTCCGTGCCTTGGCATACGATTCATGACAATGAAACCTTGCGGCATGAATTAACGAGGCATGTACTCGGTATATGGGATTATATTAAAAACCGCGATCCTGTTCTCATTGATGAAGCTCAGAATTATGCGTTGGACTGGATCGGTCAAGTTCCCGGAAAGCGAGAGAGCCGCAGAATTATCGGCGAATATCTGATGACGGAGCATGATGCGCTTCAAAAGACGGAGTTCCCGGATGAGATCGCATATGGTGGCTGGTTTATCGATCTACATGAGCCGGGGGGACTACTGGCTGAATATAGCGAAAAGTCGGCTGTTGAGGAGCATGAGACACAAGATTATATGGCAAAGAGTTATGTTGGCCCGTTCGGAATTCCTTTGCGGATTTTAATTGCTAAGGATATGAACAATCTCATGATGGCAGGGCGCAATGTCAGTGTCACGCATGCTGCACTCGGTACCGTGCGAGTCATGGGTACGACCGCGATAATGGGGCAAGCAGCGGGAACGGCGGCCGCACTTGCTCTTAGAGACGGTATACATGTACGAGAGGTACCGGATAGGAACATTCGCGAGGTTCAGCAGGCATTGCTGCGAGACGGCTGCTTCTTGCCGAATGTGGTGAATGAGGACCCAGATGATTTGGCTCGCAAGGCAGCAGCGCGTGCGAGCAGCGAAGCAACACTTGCCCCAGTCGGACCTGGGCCGCAGCGGGATGATAAGAAAACGCAGGATGATGTGCTGACCAAGACGAGGGGGCAATGGATCGCCGTTGGAGCGGAGCGCATTGATTCGGTTTCCGTATGCGTCAGTAATGATTCGAATGAAGATCATGTCGTTGAGGCCCGTATTTACGTAGTAGACCATCTGTGGGATTATCGAGTGGAGGCAGGGCAGCCTTTAGCTACAACTACCCTAACGATATCACCCGGCAAGGAAATGTGGGTGGATTGGTCTGTTGATCTGAATGTGCAGGAGCTACGTGGAACTTATATTCGATTAGATGTGCTCGCGAATCCATTCATTCGGTGGCACTCAGCAGCATCAATTGAACCCGGTCATGTAAGTGCTTACGAGATCGGGGAAGGGAAGATGCGTAAGCTCGGCCCAGGGGTGATGATGAGCTTGCGGGTGGAGCCTCCACAGTGCTGTTACGAGGCAAGTAATGTGTTAAGCGGAGTAACGCGTCCTTATCGCAATACAAATCTCTGGCGGTCAGACCCGACTGAAGCTTTGCCACAATGGTTAGAGCTATGTTGGGATGAGCCAGTAGAGCTAGGGACTATAGAGCTTACCTTTCCAGGCAACTTGCTACGTGGATATACTCTAGATCCTTCGTTCTACAAGGATCCGCAGTGCCCGAAGGACATTAAGGTTGAAGCCTACGTCGAGGGACGTTGGATAGAGCTTGCGTCGTTACTAGGCAATTATCAGAGAAGACGTGTTATTACGCTGCAAACATCTGTCCTTACCGATTTATTGCGTGTGACGGTGCTTGCAACGAATGGTGACCCTTCTGCTGGAATCTATGAAATCAGATGTTATTCGAGCGTATCCGGGAAAGAAACGGATCGCGGCGAGCAATAACCTGCTTGATCCATATCTGTATCCGTAACTTTTATAGTAGTCAGGAGGAATAGCAATGAACATGCTACAGGATAAAGTCATATTGATAACAGGCTGTTTGGGCTCGCTTGGTCGCTCAGCTGTCGCTATGTTTCTAGATAGGGGGGCGACAGTTTACGGCTGCGATCGAATACCGCTGGATCCCCTTTCCGAAATCGGACAATTGCAGGAACAGTACAGTGAACAGCGTTTCATTTACAAGCAGGCGGATATGTGCGACGAGCTGGAGGTACAGGCAGTCATAGCCGATGTTGAGTATTGCTTCGGGAAGCTAAATGGCACCTATCATAATGTATATACGAGCGGGTGGAAGCCAGCAGTGGAAATGTCCCTAGAGGAATGGGACAACTGTATCCGAGGCACACTTACAAGCACATTTTTGTTAAATAAATATGCTATTCCTTTGCTCATCCGTTCTGGAGGTGGCTCTATCGTCAACACATCCTCCATTTTGGGTCAGGTTGTTAAGAAGGAATCTCTTGCTTATGGGGCGGCTAAAGCTGGTATGAATCAGATGACGCGGGTTATCGCAGCTGAATACGCGGAGCAAGGTATTCGTGCTAATGTACTTGTGCCTGGGGACTTCGATACGAAAGAATCGAATGCCCGCCAGTCGGAGCAACAGAAGGCGGCTATGAAGAACATTGCTTGGCTTGGCCGAAGTGGGAATACGGACGAAATTAACGAAGTAGCTGCATTCCTGTTATCGGATGCTTCGTCCTATGTGACGGGATCACTCTATCAAGTTGACGGGGGTTTTCACTAAATGAAAAATATAGCTTGCTCTTACGTTAAGTACGATGACCAGGTATGGGGGAGCCTGCCAACTGAATCACTGGTTGATGTGGCGACCGGCGGAAAGGTGCGCCAGAGAACTCTGCTTCAGACTTGCTGGGATTCGGAGGCTATCTATGTCCGGTTTGAATGTGAGGACGATCATACAGTTGCCGATTACTTGAACCGGGACGATCCACTCTATGATCAAGATGTCGTAGAGATTTTCCTTGATGAGGAAGGCTTGGGACAGAGGTACATCGAGCTTGAAATCAGTCCTAGGAACGTTATTTTCGATGCCATCATTCAGAATCATGGTGAGAAAATCGATGTCAACAAGGAGTGGGATGCAGAGGGCCTTGAGACAAGCGTTCATACAGAGGGAGAACTCCGTATTTACTTAATCAAGCTTCCATTTATACATTTCAAACAAACACCAGAAATAGGTACACAGTGGCGCGTGAACTTCTATCGAATCGATGATAATCGGGAGGGGCAGCGCGAATTTCAGGCATGGTCACCGACTGGCGCAATTGATTATCATATTTCGTCTAAATTCGGCACCCTCATCTTTGAAGGGTAAGGTGGTGTATACAATGAACTATATTAGTCATTCATTAACAGAGCCAGGGAGCTTCACCAGTGGAATTGAAGGTCCTGCGTGTGATAGGGAAGGCAACATCTACGCTGTTAATTTTGCTAAGTCGGCTACAATTGGCTTAGTGACCCCGCAAGGGGAGGGCAGTATATTCATTGAGCTGCCGAATGGAAGCATCGGCAACGGAATTCGTTTTAACCGGGAAGGCGATATGTTCATTGCCGATTTTGTAAATCACAATATTCTTAAGGTTGATAGAGCTACGAAGCAGCTGTCTGTGCATGGGCATGAGCCGAGCATGAATCAGCCTAATGACATTGCTATTACAAGAAATGGTGTTATATTTGCAAGCGATCCGAACTGGGATAAAGGTACGGGGAACATGTGGCGCATTGATCTTGATGGGACAGTAACGCTGCTCGAAGCGAATATGGGAACGACAAATGGTATAGAGGTAAGCCCGGACGAAACAGTGCTCTATGTTAATGAAACGGTACAGCGTACGATCTGGGCATACGATTTGAATGAGCGTGGAGAAATTAGTAATAAGCGTATCCTTATTGCATTTCCTGATCATTTGCTTGATGGGATGCGCTGCGACATGGAAGGGAATTTATATGCGACGCGCTTCGGTAAAGGGGTTATAGCCGTTATTTCTCCGCAAGGCGAGCTGCTGCGTGAGGTTAAGCTGGAAGGGACAGACTGTACGAACCTGACCTTCGGAGGACCAGAGGGCAAGCATTGTTATGTCACGGTATCAGACATTGGTAATCTGCAAGTATTTACGGTAGAGCATCCCGGACGTTGCTGGGGAATGTGGAAATAGGGGGATGAGCGAGTGAAGAAGTCATTTCTGTATCAGGAGCATACAAGAGAGCAAATTACACAGATGGCGGAGGACGGATATATGGTGGTTGTAGCGCTAGCTGCAACCGAGCAGCATGGTCCGCATCTGCCAGTATTTACAGATAGTCTAATTGGTGGGGCTGTGGCCACAGAAGCGGTAGAACAAGCGGCCAAGGCTGTTCCGGTGCTACTCTGTCCGCTCATCCCGATCGGCTGCTCTGATCATCATCTCAGGTTTGGTGGGACGCTGTCCTTCTCCTCGGCTACCTATCTGCAGATGCTTAGAGATATCGGTGAAAGTCTAGTTTCTAATGGGTTTCGTAAAATCGTATTTCTGAACGGGCATGGCGGTAACGAGCCGATGATGCATCAGACGGCTAATGATCTCGCTGTTAAACACCCCGTGTGGACAGCCTCCGCTTCGTATTGGAGCATTTCCCGTGAGGCGTTACGTGCAGTGAATGCGGATGAGGTTGGTATGGTGCCAGGGCATGCGGGTGGGTTCGAGACAGCTGCCATTATGGCTTTACGTGAGGATTTGGTTGCTAAAGAGGAATTGGCGACTGAGCATGAGGGGCGTGCATGGATAAACTCCGGACCTGCCGGCACATTCATCGGTCGACACCAGGAGCTAACCGGAGTTGATGGTTACACGGACGCACCGCATTTGGCGACGAAGGAGCGGGGCGAACGGTATTTAGAGGCAATCAATCGCAGTGTGGGGGATTGGCTCATTAAGGTGTATCATTCGATGGAACAAGGGGAAGAGAGCATAAAAGCACCTTCATGATAACGAAAGCCATACATTTAGAGTTAGCATTTAGCGAGACTAGTATAGTACGAGTAACGCCCGCAGGAGATTATCCTACGGGCGTTGTTTCCTACTCTTATTTGCGAAGCTTGGCGATAACGTCGATTTCGACGAGTAGATCAAAGTTAAGATCACAGTATATAAGCGTTCTAGCAGGATAAGGGCGTGGAATAATATCGGCATAAATACGATTGAACTGCTCATAATCCGAACGGTTCTTTAAATAGATATTTACTTTAACGATATCTTCTAGGGTTAATCCGGATTGAGATAAAATAATTGTAATGTTTTCCAGAGTCAGAATGGTCTGGCCCTCCAGATCATCAGCGGTTATTTTACCGGTGATTGGATCGGTGCCGCCCTGTCCGGATACAAATAGTAGGGAATCTGATTGGGATGAAGCAGCAAATGGAAGCTCATCCATTCCATATTTGATTTCCATAGTCAACAGTCATGTTCCTCTCCGCTGAGTTACCAACCCAGTGCTTTTCTAGTTTCTGCTGCCTTTAGATTATAAGCCTGTACTGCGGGGATACGTGTACTGAAGTCTCCACCCCTTGTAATCATTCCGCCGAGTGGCCCGTTAATGCTGTCAACGAGGGTGACAAGATCGGCAACCTTGGGATCAGCTGAGTAACAGCACATCTTGGAATTCAAACGTATAGCGTCAACGTTCTTGCCTTGCCACACCGGGACCTCTGCATAGTAATCGAACAAGCTTTGATCTTGTACCCAAGATCCGCTTCCGTTCTCTATCATCGTCTTCTGCGCTTCTATATCGAAGAGAAAGCTGATATATAAGAATGCTTCTTCCTTGTGCTTAGATGCTTTAGGAATTCCGATAGGACCAGCCTGATGGATAGTTGCTTGTTGAGCCTTACCCACTGGCATTGGCAGTACATCCCATTCAAAGGATGCATTCTTGAGTGCATCCAAGTTCCAGTCTGCGCCAAGTGTAAATAAAGAATTTCCTTGCAGGAATACTTTAACAGAGTCGCCTTGCATGCCGAGCTTCTCTTTTTCTAGATCACTTGGCCTTACATGCCACTTGGTTGTGAGCTCTTGTGACCACTTTAAGTCTGCGAGAACCGCAGGTGTATCTGCCAAGCTCTTGCTGCTATCTTCATTCATGAAACGGTAATTAGCTGAGCTTCCATTAGCCATAGACAGGATACTGGTGAATTCATCCACCAGACCGCTTATTCCCCAATCATTAGCGGCAGGATCAGTTGCTTGCTTAGCCATTTCAAGCAGATCGTCATAAGTCCAGTCGTTGCTTGGCATATCCAGGCCATATTTATGAAGCATTTCCTTATTCACAACGATCCACATCGGAATGTCGGAGTAAGGTACAACCCATTGCTTACCGCCAGTTTGGAATGCTTCAATGAATCCTTTAGCCATTGAAGTTCCTTGAATTCGAGTATCCTTCTGAATGTAAGGGGTTAGCTCCTCCAGAAGATCGCCTGACAGCCATTGGGAAAGGCCGGCATCCAAGAAGACGAGATCTGCTTTTTCTCCAGCTATTACATTGTTGACTACGGCTTTATCGATTTTCGTATTGGCTTCAATTGTTATCCAAGGGTACATCTCATGAAACTTGTCAAACAAAGCTTGGTTGGGCCCAACAAACCAGGTAAGAACGGTTAAGGTTACCGGTTCATGGTCGGAATTCGGCGTGTTGCTTGTGGACTCAGATGAGGTAGGCGACGTTGGACTTGTTGAGGAAGATTCTGAGCCTCCTGAATTGTTGCTCGAACAAGCAGCTAGAACGGGAAGTAGAGAAAGTAGAGCGATTAAACATACCAAGTAATAACGATTTTTCTTTGTCTTTCGTGCATTCATTGGCGTACACCCCTTGGATAAAAATAAAGTAGCTTAGAGCTTATCTTAAGCTCTATTTTCCAGAAAATATGAAAAGGCTGCCATGTTTAGATTTTAACACGACATTTTTTCATGTCAAGAAATATAATTCACATATAAGATTATAAAAATAATATGATCAGTAATAAATACGATGGATAATAGATGTATTTATAGGAAGAGTAATTTGTTTTCGCGAATTTTATTCGAGGAATATAGAAGTTTATGTATTTACGTGATTATATTTATTTGCTATCATATTTTCATGTACTTGAAATCTTTTCATTAAAAATGTTCGTGGGGGTAAGAGTTATGGGGAACGTAGCATTTAACCACGTGTACAAATATTACAAAGGAGAGCCTAACCCGTCAGTTAATGATTTTCACCTTGATATTGCCGACGGAGAATTTCTTATTATGGTAGGACCGTCCGGGTGCGGCAAGTCTACGACCCTGCGCATGCTCGCGGGGCTAGAGGAAATATCCGAAGGTGATATTCTAATAGACGGTAAATTAATGAACTTTGTTTCTCCGAAAAATCGGGATATCGCAATGGTGTTTCAGAATTATGCGCTATATCCAAACTTAACAGTATTTGAGAATATGGCGCTTGGCTTACAGCTTCATAAGGTAGCGAAAAGCGAAATTGAGATGCGTGTGAATCGAACGGCCAAAATGCTTGAAATCGCACATTTTTTAACGAAGAAGCCAAACCAGCTGTCCGGAGGACAGAAGCAGCGCGTTGCGCTAGGACGTGCGCTTGTTAGAGAGCCTCAAGTATTTCTAATGGATGAGCCATTATCGAATTTGGATGCCAAGCTTCGGACACAAACCCGGATGGAAATTAGCAGACTGCACAAAGAGCTGCAGACGACGATGGTGTATGTAACCCATGACCAGACAGAGGCTATGACTATGGGGACAAGAATTGTCGTCATGAAGGATGGCAAAATTCAGCAGGTTGCTCAGCCTCAGCAGCTATATGATGAGCCGCGGAATTTGTTTGTAGCAGGCTTTATCGGCACGCCACAAATGAACTTTATTAATGGCATGATCGAGTTGATGTCGGATGGTCACTATTATTTCAAAAGCAAGCGACTAGAGCTCAAGCTATCTGATAAGCATTTACCTTTTCTCCAGTCTAACAGAACGAGCTTGCGTAATGTCGTAATGGGCATCCGCCCAGAATATGTGTCCTGCGAAGCATGGGCGTTGGATCGCTATCCAGATTGGCAAGTATCTGCTCTCGTTAATATGAGAGAGCCGCTAGGCTCGAATACATACTTATATTCTAGCTTCGGTGAAGACATTTTGATTTCCCGTGCTGAAGCTCATACACCCATTCAGCCCGGCGACTCAGTCAGATTTGCCCTCAATGTAGATCACGCTCATTTCTTCGACCGCGACAGCGGACTATCACTGGCTGTGCTAGAGGAGTGATCATCATGAGACGGAAGAAAAGACGCATTATTATTACTGTCAGTGCAGTTGCGCTGCTATGCATTGGATTATGGTTTGTCTTGCGGCCAACCGGAAGTGATGATCGAACCTATTCTGTGCTTTCCGCAGAGGAAATTATAGCCGACATTCGTTCAGTAGCTTCAACAGGAAAAACTCCTCCTTCTTATGTTCAGTGGATTCGAAGTAAGGAATATGCAGCCTTTAAGCCGGTCGTAGACGTTAAGGCAACGGTGATGGCAACAGATTATTCCGCCATTTCCTCTGATGCGCAAGTGGAACGCCGTCGGGATAATGTAAAAGGAAGCGATGTCATCGATTGGAATAACACCAAAGGGTGGATCGAATGGCAGGTTGAAGTAACACAAGATGGCTTATATGAGCTCCTTGTTGACTATGCCCCTCTCAAAGGGGGCTTCTCGTCCGTTGTTCGGGGAATTCAAATTGATGGCGCTTACCCTTTCATTGACGCGGAGCGAATCGCCTTTAAGAGGCTTTGGAAGGATAGTAAATATCCGTATGATCGTAATTCAATCGGTAATGAAATTCGTCCTATTCAAGAGGAGCTGCTTCACTGGCGAGCCGACCCCGTGACTAATTTCTCGCTCTCTTCCGTACCGCTTCGCTGGGCGCTGACCTCTGGTAAGCATACCATTCGCCTTATTGGGAAAAACGAGCCTATGTCTCTTCACTCTCTTACGCTCGCAGCACCAGAGGAGATTCCAGCCTATTCGGAATACTCATCAAGACAATTAGCCAACGACACGGCTAAGAAGAACTGGTATGACATTGTTGAAGCGGAACGATTTGCCTACAAATCCTCTGTTAACATTCAACTGCAAAGTGTAGCTGAGCCTTATATTTCTCCTGACCCGAAAGGGAAAATCGTATATAACGCAATTGGAGGCACCAACTGGACGAAACCAGGGGAATCGATAGGCTGGGAGCTATCAGTGCCAGAAGATGGCTACTATGCAATCGATGTGAAATATTATCAGGGCTATAATGGTAAATCGAGTGCCTATCGGACCATTCTTATCGATGGCAAAATACCTTTTAAGGAAATGCAAAGCTACCGATTTGCTCCTAATAAAGCGTTGCAAATTACGACTCTTTCTGATGGAGAGAGCAAACCATACCTGTTTTATTTTACTAAGGGCAAGCATTTAATCGAGATGACAGTGGACACCTCGTTAATCCGCCCGGTTACGATGTCGCTGCTTGATATTAATGAACGTCTGACGGTCATTGAGAAGGACATACGTGCAATCACAGGAAACTACGGGTACGATAGCGTGCAAAATGTGGATAAAGCACGCACCTGGGATATGCGCAAATATGATCCTGATATTGAAACAAAGCTACAATCGTTGGTCGATGATTTACTTCGCACCTCTGACTATTTAAACGGGCTGAATCAAGCGGAAACAGATTCTGCCACTGCACTGGTTATCAATGCGGATCGATTGCAGCAGCTGCTAAAGCATATTAATGATATTCCGAATCGTGTTACCCAGTTCGCAACGATTAGAACTAGCATTAACAGTTGGATTCAAACGATTGAAGCCCAAGCTATTGAGCTCGATTATTTGGTTGTGCGCACCCCTGAAACCGAAACGGGACTGAAGGTGCCAGGCTCCTGGAGTAAACTACGCTACTCTACGGCCAGCTTCTTTAGGTCATTTTTCCAGAAATATGACACGAGTGAGGCTGATGATGGGAACGCACTGACGGTTTGGGTGCAAAGAGGTAAAGATTATGTAGATTTACTTGATCTCATGGCGCAGCAAGAATTTACGCTTAAAACCGGTATTAAGGTCAATATCAATCTCATACCGAATACGAATGTGCTGCTATTAGGTAATGTGGCCGGAGATCAACCCGATATCGCGCTCGGAGTTCCTCTGGAAACTCCCGTGGATTTTGCCATGCGGGGCTCTGCTGAGGATTTGAGCACTTATCCTGGCTTTGAGGATGTCTTTAAGCAGTTCAATCCAGGCTTGATGCGCTCTTACATGTACAACGATAAAGTATACGGTTTACCTGAAACACAAAACTACTACATGTTATTTTATCGAACTGATGTTTTCGAGGAGCTAAAGATCCAGCCACCGGATACATGGGATGATTTGTCGAAAATTTTGCCAACCTTGCAGGAAAATGGCCTGACCTTTAATTTCTCAAAAAAGAATTTCCACATCCCTTTCCTACAGCATGGCAGTGATTTCTATCAATCAAGCGGGATGGAGCCTAATCTGACCTCCGGGGAGGGCTTGGCTGCCTTTAAACAATGGACCGACTGGTACAGTAAATATAATTTGCCGAAGGATATTCCGTCCTTCATCCATCACTTCCGCAACGGGGACATTCCGATCGGTATTGCCGATTTCGAGCTGTACATTCAATTAACGGTCGCGGCTCCAGAAATTGAGGGAAAATGGAAAATGATACCTATTCCAGGTATTAAGCAGGCAGATGGAACGGTTGCCCGTTGGTCACATAATGAATCATTTGCTAAATTGCAGGAGCCGTCCTCCATCATGATGCTTAAGAAGAGCGATCGGAAAGATGATGCTTGGAAGTTTATTCAGTGGTGGACATCAGCAGAGGTTCAAAGCCGATACGCAAGTGACATGGAGTCTTTCGCGGGTATTGCCTATCGTTGGAACACCGCTAATTTAGCAGCTATGCAGACGATACCTTGGCCGGATGAGGATTTGGCTGCCATTAATGAACAGGATCGATGGGTCAAAAATATACCGTTTGTTCCCGGTTACTATTATTTAAGCAGAGAAATTGAATTTGCATGGAACAATGTCGTTGTTGGTCACATGCCAGCAAGAGAAGCATTAGAGAAATCGGAAATGTCCTTATCGCGGGAAATGATGCGTAAGCAGGAAGAGTTCGGAATAACATCCGAGGATCAGTTGCACATCACTCCTTATGACAAGCCGTATGAAAGGAGTACGCCGTGAAACCTGTGACTAATACGAAAAACCTAGTTAATTCGTCCTCTTTGCAAAACAGTTATAGGCAACGTATACGTTTGTTTTTGCGGGAGTGCTGGTCGACTCGACTATCCTACCTGTTCTTGGCGCCCTTCTTGCTTTGTTTTATCTGCTTCGTCATCGTTCCGGTCATTATTGCTGTGGTACTCAGCTTTACCTCTTTCAACGGCTTTGAATTTCCAAGATTTATTGGAGTCAGTAACTTTATTTACATGTTTACGCAGGATGTCGTATTTATGAAATATACGATTCCTAATACGTTGAAATTTGCAATTGTAGTAGGCCCAGGCGGATATATTCTATCCTTTATATTCGCTTGGTTGATTCACCAGCTACCGAAGAGTATTCGAGACTATTTTTCGTTGGCGCTATACGCTCCTTCTATGGTAGCGGGTGTGGCGTTAACGATGGTATGGACTGCTACGTTCAGTGGTGACAGCGTTGGTTACTTGAATAACATCTTGCTTAGTCTTGGTTTTATTGAAACTCCGCAATTGTGGCTGCAGGATCCCAAATATTTAATGACAATCATGATGATCGTTACGCTGTGGACCAGTATGGGCGTTGGCTTCCTAGCGATGCTCGGCGGATTACAGACCGTTAATACCGAGCTATATGAGGCGGGCAGAATTGATGGTATTAAAAATAATTTGCAGGAAGTTTACTATATTACCATTCCTAGTATGAAGCCACAGATGCTGTTTAGCGCGGTTATGGCCATTGTGGGTGCGATTAAAGCGGGGTCTGTGTCCAGCGGTCTTACCGGGATGACGATTACCCCACAATATGCGGGTCATGTCATCAACAATCATATTTATGATTATGCATTTCTCCGATATGAGTGGGGCTATGCCTCAGCTTTATCTGTAGTTCTGCTCTTACTGAGCTATGGAATCATGCAAATATGCTATAAGCTGTTCGGCACGAAGGAGGATGAATAAATGCTGCAGACCATTCGCAAGCAATTCGCCCTCTCTCGTATGTTTCTAATCTTGTTTCTTACGGGCATGGGTATCTTCATGTTCCTGCCCATTGTCTTTCTATTTAATAACGCATTTAAGCCGTTAAATGAGCTATTCATGTTCCCGCCAAGAATTTTAGTACAGCATCCAACGCTTTTCAATTTTGAGCAATTATTTATGCATACTGCTGCAGGTGTTGTACCATTTACACGCTATTTGTTTAATAGCTTCGTGGTAGCGCTAATAACGACATTTGCTGTAATTATTGTCAGTACGATGGCGGGCTATGTCTTGTCCAAGCATCGCTTTCACTTTAAGGCGTTTATCATGGGGGCTATTCTAATTGCGTTAATGTTCACGCCTGAAACAGTGTCCATCCCTCGGTATCTAATCGTAAGCGGATTTGGACTCAAGAACACGTATTTCGCGCATGTGCTTCCCTTTCTAGCTTCGCCAGTCGCAGTCTTTCTGATGAAGCAGTTTATTGACCAAATTCCTAATCCTTTAATTGAAGCGGCGAAGCTGGATGGGGCATCGGATATGTATATTTTCATGCGAATTATTATTCCATTAACTTCACCAGCTGTCGCTACAGCAGCTATTATTACTTTTCAAACGGTGTATATGGATGTGGAGCCTTCATCACTCTACATGTCCAAAGAAACGATGAAGACGCTCGCTTACTATGTGGAGGCCGTGTCGTCGAATATCCCAGGAGTTGCGCAAATAAGCATTGCGTCATCCATCGGGCTATTGATGTTCCTGCCAAACTTAATTATTTTCCTACTATTCCAGCGGAAAATGATCCAAACCATGCTGCATTCGGGTGTGAAATGAACGAGGGGAATGAGAGGGGGTCTTACAGATGTTCAGCCACGCCCTGAAAGGAATAGGAATCAAAGCTGTTGTCGTCTTGTGTATGCTCTGTTTGCTCTTCCCACAGTTCGCTTCCGCGCAGCTCCCTTACTATACGTGGTATAGGGATCTGAATTCTGGAATGATAGCGACTCAGCCGATCTATGTGCCAGATCGAGTAATCGACGGTAATAGTGTGGAAGGCTCGTTGTCCTCACCAAGCGATCTGTACATTGCAGACAATGATCACGTATATATTGCTGATACAGGCAACAATCGCATTGTGGAGCTAAATGAACGTGGGGAGTACATACGCAGCTTAGGTCAGGTTGAGGGACCAGGTAAGCTGGATCAACCAGAAGGTGTGTTTGTCTCAGCAGATGGAATGATCTATGTGGCAAATACGGGGGGACAGTCGATCGTTCGTTATACGGCGGAAGGTCAATTCGAGCATGAATTCAAGAAGCCTGATTCGAAGGTGCTCACAGATGATTATCACTTTCTCCCGACCAAGCTAGTAGTAGACAATCGTGGCGTTATGTACGTTGTCGTGAAAGACACCTTCCTAGGCTTGCTAAGGATGAATCCGGAAGGTAAGTTTACGGGCTTTTTCGGAGCTAACAAGGCGAAGCTGTCCTGGCTTGACCGATTTAAGAGATCGATCTTGAACGAAAAGCAGCTGTCGCAAGAGATTTCGAAGCAGCCTAATGCGATACAGAATGTGACGATAGCGCAGGATGGCTTTCTCTTAACGACAAGCTCAGGTCAAGCGAGTGACGGGCAGATTAAGAAATTAAATGCCGGCGGGTTTGATGCGTTCAATAATAAACCTCTCTGGGAGTACAGTCTCGTAGATACGGCGATTGATCGAAATGGCTTTATGTATGGACTTAATCGAGCAGACTATTCGAATATTTCGGTCTATGATCCAACGGGAGAGGTCATGTTCTATTTTGGAGCGATAGAGAAAAACGCCCGTCAGCTTGGCATTACCGATTATGCGATTAGCATCGATGTGAATAGTAACAACGAGCTATGGGTAGTGGACAATTCGTCTAATTTAATTCACGTATTTAAGCGTACTAGCTTTGGAGACACGTATATGACGGCAGCCCATTTGTATTTCGATGGGGATTACGATCAGAGCCGCATCTATTGGGAGGAAGTCATTAGCCAGAACGGCATGCTAAACATTGCTTATAATGGCCTGGGCAAGATCGCCTTGCATGATCGGGACTACAAGCTGGCTCTCGATTACTTTAAGCAATCCAATGATTCGGCAGGATATTCTGATGCCTTCTGGTATATCCGATATGAATGGATGAAGGACAACTTTTTGCTGGGTGTAGCTGTGCTGGTAGTTGGTTTGTGGGGCTTAGTATTCGGAGCACGCCGAATATCGAAGCTCATCCGCAAGCGCACATGGCCACCCAAGCTGCAGCAGTACGCAGGAGAAATAAGAGATTCCTTGTATTTGATGTTTCATCCGTACAATGGATTTTATCGCTTGAAGGATCGCAATGTTTCCTATGGTGTAATTGGTTTTATCTTATTACTGGCACTAGGTGTCCATACGTGGTCGATCTTTGCCTCAGGATTTATTGCTTACCCGTACGAGCTTGGATTTTATAATATTCCTTTATCCTTCGCCTTTAAGATTGTGCCCTGGGTGACTTGGGTTGTTGCCAATTACTTAGTAAGCGCCGTTAAAGGTGGTGAAGGCCGGTTCAGGGAAGTGCTACAAGCGAGCACCTTTGCTATCGTCCCTTACATCGTGATCACGATACCGGTCACCATTCTGACCAATTTCGTCGTACTCGAAGAGTGGATAATTATTGATTTAATTAATCAAAGCATGTGGGTATGGATCATTGTTCTCTTTTTCGTTATGACTCAGGTCATTCACAATTTTGAGTTCACTGAAGCTATTAAGAATGCAGTAATTACTCTGTTTACGATTGGGGTCATTTGGCTATTTTTCACGATTGTTTCTGGTCTTGTCTATAACTTCTATGACTTCATCATCCAGATCTACCGGGAGGTGACCTTCCATGGCTAGAAGGTTATGGCCGACAAGCCGTAAATATCGTCTGTTGCTTATCCTTGCCATTGTAATTGCCATTGTGGTAATAGCTATTCTATATACGAGAAGAGATCGGCTGCCATCCTTCAAGGAAATGGGTATCGAATATCGAACGAAGATATCCGCGCCTGTACTGGACAATGGGGAATGGCACGCAGGGAAAGTGGATGCCGAAGGCTTCGCACAAGTAGCGGACAACGGGCAGTTCACCTTACTCATCGAACCGAAGAGTAGCCAGATTGCAGTTGTTGACAAAAAGACAGGGTACTTATGGCGGAGCAATCCGTCAAAGGAGCAGCTGTCAGGCGAAACGGTGAAGGGAGCTTTGCTGGAAAATTTGCAATCTCCGTTCATTATGGAGCATGTCGTCGAGGGTCAGATTAGGCGAACTATGCTTAATACGTTAACTAAGGACATGACTGTTGCTTACACACTGATAGATAAAGTGGGCATACAGGCCACCTATACGTTCAAGAAGCAACAGCTCTCATTCGCTATTCAATACAAAATTACGAGCTCTGGTCTGGAAGTAGGTATTCCTAGCGAAGGCATTCGAGAAACAGGTGACAACTGGATTTATTCCATTAACCTGCTACCTTATTTCGGGGCGGTGCCGTCGAAGAGCGAGTCGGGATATTTGTTCGTACCAGATGGTCCTGGGGGATTGATTTACTATGATCGCGTCAGGCCTAAGGTTAGCTCTAGCTATGAGTTTCCGATCTATGGTGATGATCCGGCTCAGACTAACTATGATGAGGACATGTCTGTAATTCGTGAACAAATTGCTTATCCTGTATTCGGATTGAAGCGTGGTAACCAAGCTTTCGCAGCGATTGTGAAAGAGGGACCTTACACAGCTAAGATTAAAGCAGCAATACCTGGAACGAACTCGAATTATCATTCAATTAGCGTCAATTTCAATTATCGCGAGGAATATGGACGTAAAGTGAGCGGATTAACTCAAGAATCTGTAAAGTCCATTCGCAAAGCAAGGAGTCAAGAGGACCATCTCGTAGAATACCGTTTATTATCTGGCGACCAGTCGGATTACGTGGGGATGGCTCATTCTTATCGCGAGTATTTAGCCAGCAGTGATCAGCTTGGTCAGCAGCTGAAGGCGACAGATCATATGCCGTTGATGCTATCCATTGTCGGTGGAGGAAATAAGCCACAATTTGGTCGCAACAGCTATGAAACGGCTACTACTTTTAAGCAAGCGGAGGAAATGGTTGATGGCCTGTTGGAAGCTGGAGTGGCTCACATTAATGTGACATTTCAAGGCTGGCAAAATAGCGGTCACACCTATACAGACGAACGTTTCCCTATTGTTTCTAGCATTGGTGGCGTAGCAGGTGCCAAGGATTTCGTGCAGAGTATGCATGACAAGGGAATCAAGGTTATGCTGGACGATTATATGGCATGGAAGTCTGCAAGTCAGAGCTCCTTCTATAAGAAAACGGATGGCATTCGTGGAATAGATTCCACCAGTGTGTCTGGTCAAGGCGGTAGCTTCATTGTAAATACAATGAAGGCGGTTCGGGAGCAGAAAGGGGTAATAGATACCCTTAAAAAAATCGGTATAGACGGTATTCATTATGTCGACGGGCCAGGGAATGTGACATTCAGCGATTACAATCCGAAAGCATCACTGACTCGGAGCGATACCGTGTATTACTATCAGCAATTGCTTGATTACGTTCAACAGCAATTAGGCTCGGTAGGGATTACAAGAGGAGAGCAATACTCGTTGAAGCATGTCGATTACATCGAAGGGTTTCCTTATTCCTCAAGCCAGGATTTGATGATTGATGAGACTGTCCCTTTTTATCCGATAGCCGTTCACGGTACGGTTGCGTATACGACAGTTCCTGGTAATATGCGCGATATCTATGAGGATGAATTTCTGAAAGCTATTGAGTACGGCGCTGTGCCTTTCTTCAAGCTAACTTACTCAGAAAGCCGAGTGCTCAAGAGAACAGATTTTCAATCGATATACAGCAGTCAATATGCTATCTGGAAGGACCGCATTGTGGAAGAGTATAAGAAATTTGATCAGCTGGCCACGGTATATCATCAGAATATAACGAAGCATGAGAAGCTTGGGGAAAAAATTTATGCAACGACTTATGAAGATGGGACGAAGGTTACCGTGAACTACAATACCAAGCAATTCAGCGTCGAGGGAGGGGCAAAGAGATGATTGGAAAAACCTCTCGCCGCAAACAGATATTAATGTTCCGCTGGAAGGAATACGGTCTTGGATACTTGTTCATGCTGCCATGGATTCTTGGGTTTATCGCGTTCGTTGCGTTTCCCGTCGGCTGGTCGCTATGGAATAGCTTTAATCGCGTTTATATTACAAGCGAAGGCTTCCAATATACTTGGGTCGGGCTAGGTAACTTCAAGCGAATGCTAATCGAGAATAATGCGTATCCCATTATTCTTCTCACCTACTTGCAGGAAGTATTGTTGATTATTCCGTTAATTCTCATTTTTTCTTTCTTCGTATCCTTACTGTTGAACGAGAAGTTTCCTGGACGGGGATGGATGCGTGCGCTCTTCTTCCTGCCCGTCATATTCGCTACAGGACAAGTAATTATGGAATTGTTCGTACAGGGTGCGGGAGAGCTGCCATTCGTGTCACAGTACAATCTGGATGTCATTTTGCGCCAATATTTCAGTGCAGGTACGTCCGACATGCTGTTAGGCATTCTTAGCAAGGCGGTTATTATTCTGTGGTATTCCGGTGTACAAATCTTAATATTCATCGCCGGGTTTCAGACCATTTCCAAGTCGGTATATGAAGCAGTTAGAGTAGATGGCGCATCCCCCTGGGAAAGCTTCTGGAAAATTACCTTTCCCGGTATGCTGCCGTTCATGGGTTTGAATGCTATATATACCATTGTTGATTTGTTTACGTTTCCCTTTAATCCGGTCATGGAGATCGTCAGGAACAATATGTTCTCGCCGACAACGGGTTATGGTTATGCCAGTGCGATGGCGTGGTTGTATTTCCTTATCATATTGGTGTTGCTAGGAATTACTTTATGGCTGACATACCGGGCGACTAAAGGAAGGGGGGACGTGCGATGAAGCTGGTTGAAGCCTATAAGCAAGTGAAGCTAGATATAACGGAGACATTGGCTAATCGAAGGACGCAGAAGCTAAGAGCATTGGTGTTTGGGCAAAATGTAAAAGACGGAATAATAGCAAAGCTATTTATTATCTCGTTGTTAACCGTCATTGGATTCTTGTATGTGAAACCTATTCTGTATATGATCTCTACGAGCTTGAAGAGTGTAGCTGATATGATTGATCCGATTGTCGGCCTCATTCCGCGTGAGCTTTACTTTAACAATTATAAGGATGCATGGAAAGGCCTCAGTTATCCCGAGGCTTTTCTAGATACGATGACCATTGCCTTGTTCGGGTCCATATTTCAGGTATTTACTTGCGCGCTTACTGGTTATGCGCTTGCGCGCCTAAAATTCCCGGGGAAAAATCTATTTTTCTTCCTCATTCTTGTCGCATTCCTCATTCCACCGCAGCTAACTCTTGTCCCGCTCTACATGATCTATAGCGAGCTAGGGTGGATTAATACTCCGTTTGTATTTCTTGTTCCGGCCATTTTCGGGCAAGGCTTGCGGGGCGCTTTATTCATTATAATTTTCCGGCAATTTTTCATTTCTCAGCCGAAAGCACTTGAAGAAGCGGCGAAAATTGATGGTGCATCCGTATTTCGTTTGTTTTTTCGCATTATGATGCCTCTTGCTGGGGGAGCTTGCCTAGTCGTATTCCTGTTCTCCTTCGTTTGGTACTGGAACATGAGCTATGAAGCCGCATTGTTCTTAAGCAAGGATTTCACGCCTCTTTCTCTCCGATTAAGCTCGCTACAGATGGAGCTAATGGGTAACAAGGCGGTTAGCTTTAGCGCAGGATTAGGGCAAGACCCGATCTCTGAAGGTCCAAAAATGGCAGGAGCGTTCCTAATAATCTTTCCTCCGCTTATTATTTACCTGATTGCACAGCGCTGGTTCACAGAAGGAATTGAACGTACAGGGTTAGTTGAATAACGGCTAGCAGCGTGTACAGCTGATAGTTGCCATAACGCGTCATCGCACCTCGGGCGGGTAACTGCACGAGGTGTCGACATAGGCATTCGGTTAGACCGCTGCCTTTAGTAGCTCTCAGTGCGTTAAATGTGAGTGAAGGAGTGTTTTCGTCCAGCTAAGTAGCCCTCAGTGCGTTAAACGTGAGAGGAAGAGAATTTTCGTCTAACTAAGTAGCCCTCAGTGCGTTAAATGTGCGAGGAAGAGAATTTTCGTCTAGCTAAGTAGCCCTCAGTGCGTTAAACGTGAGAGGAAGAGAATTTTCGTCTAGCTAAGTAGCCCTCAGTGCGTTAAACGTGAGTGGAAGAGAGTTTTCGACTAGCTAAGTAGCCCTCAGTGCGTTAAATGTGAGTGGAAGAGTGTTTGCGGCTAGCTTAGTTGCTATCGTCGGCTAAACCTCTCCATTGTAAAGTAAAAGAAGCTGCCCTTAGGGGGCAGCTCCTTTTTCACAACAATTTACTTCTTAGTAGCTAATTCCATTTCGATTGCTTTGTTGAGCTCTACCTCTGCTGACTTCAGGGCTGCTGCGGAATCTAGTTGACCAGCGATGACCTTATCAAACTCAGCGGCTAGAATGGCAGTGGCGTTCAAAGTAATCAAAGGATGAATGGCAGGCTTAGGTGCGAACTTATTGTAGTAGATTGCGGCTGTGTGCTTGCCTTTAAGCTTTTCTACATCTTCACCGTATGCTTTGCGAACATCTTCGTTAAGTAGTGTAGTCGATCTACCTTGCTTGGCTGCTGCCAGTTGTGCTTCATCGGATAACAGCTCGTTTACGGCCTTCAGCGCTGCTTCCTTATTTTTAGTTGTTTCAGTGATATAGATCATTTGCGGATGGTCTTGATAACCAACACCATTATTGTCGGCAAACGTTGGAGCGGCAACCATATCCCAATTTAGAGCATCAAAGCCTTCGCGATTGATAGAGGATGAGAGAGAAATCAGCATGGCGATGTTTTTCTGCTCATAGAACTTGTTAAGCTCTAATCCCGGATTGCCAGCTTCAAAGCCTACACTGTTACCAGGGATTTTGTAAAATCTCGCATAGTTATCGAAGATGCGTTTCCAGCTTTCATTATTGACGGCTGCCTTACCGGTTGCTGCATCAATGATAGGAAGAGAGAACTCATTATTCTGTAATGTGAATGAGAAGAAGTTGCTCAGACCACGGTAGGCAACGCCATCCTTCTTGCCAGTTACTTTCTTGGCAAGATCATAGAGCTCATCCCAAGTCATACCGTCTTTCGGATAGTCTACCTTGAATTTATCAAAGATGTCCTTGTTGTAGAAGAGTACTATAGGATTTCCAGTCTCCTGTAGACCGTAAATTTTACCATCTGAATAGTTTTTCGCAGTTTGAATGGCGCTAGGATCGAATCTGCTTAGGTCGACATTACCAGCGTTAATCAGGTCAGTCAGATCGGTTTGGAGATTAAAGCCTAGTAATACACGTAAGTCAGCCTCAGATGCTCCATAATGAATGTCCGGTGTGATGCCCGATTTTTCCTTCAAGTCCGGAATGTTCAGAATACAAGAGCAGTGATACGTCAGATTGAAGTCGGGATACTTACCCTTCACCCATGAGGCAATACGAGCATCGAATGCATCCTCTGGAATTGAACCGAAGACCGTCAACTCAACTGGCTCTGGAGATGGCGTAGGCTCAGGTGTTGCAGCTGGCGTTTCAGATGCTGTTGGAGAAGGGGAAACGCTTTCAGATTCTGTTGGACTAGATGATGGAGCTGATTCTTTCTTGCTGCATGCTGATAATACAGCAGTTAACAGCAGCATAGATACGAGAAGCAGGGTGAAAATACGAGACTTGTTGTTCATTCATGTAACCTCCCTGAGATTCTGTTAAAAGGCTTATATAGTAATTAGCCGTTTCTTCAATATTGCAGAAAAATTAAGGTTCGGTATATGGAATATAGTTTGATTATAATGGATAAATAGTTAAAAAATGATTTTATGTTTGTGAAACCCGAGGAGGTATTCCAATGTATGAGTTTTTTGACCGGTTTTATCCGCATATTTTGGACGTGCAGCACGGTAAGCTTGAGCATTGGGAAACACAGGGCACCCAGCTATACAAGAAGTCTACGGGTAAGCTTTGCTTGCTTTATGTTTATGAGGGCCAAGGCATAATGGAGCTAGATGGACAGCCATACTCCCTTGCAGGAGGCAGTATTGCACAAATTCCTGTTCGGCGTAAGCTGATTATCCGCAATTCTCCTCCGGGACCTCTTCGATACTTTATGATTCAATACGATTTTAAGCTGATCAAGTGGCAAGGAGCATTGACTCGATGTGAGGAGCCGGTCGAGAAATGCTTACCCTTCGAGCTGGTCGTCCCCATGATGGATCACAGAGGGCTACGTTCAGATATGCAGCTGCTCTATCGGATTTGGTCAGGGAAGAAGGAAGGCTTCTCGGGGCAAGCCAAGCTGTTGTTCTTTAACCTACTCCTGCGTATTAGCGAGCAGCTATATGAGCGAGAGAAGGACGATTCGGCAGAACGGTCTATTATGGATTGCGTTAACTATATCAACAACCATTATCAAGAATCGCTGGAACGCGGACTATTGGCTCGTAAGGTGTCCCTATCCAGAAGCTATTTCTCCGTGCTGTTCAAGAAGTATGTCGGGTGCTCTCCGGTACAGTATATAACGAGAGTAAGGCTGGACAAAGCGATGCAATTGCTCAGGGGAAGCAATAAGTCAGTATCGGTTGTTGCCCTTGAGGTAGGCTATCATGATCCGCTATACTTCAGTCGGGTATTCGCCCGTGAGGTTGGTGTAACCCCCCGAGCCTACCGGGAAGCTTGATGTGATCAAGGGGTAGCCAGCCCTAACTCTTTTTAGATATGTGATTAGTGGCTAACGAATCGTATAGTGCTTATACTATTTATGCTTGGCCTCAATAAAGATAGGATTGGAGTAAAACCATAGATCGTGCCAAGGGTCCTCGCCTTTAGCATCCTCCTCCGGTTCCAATTCGTCCGTATTAGTGCCGCGTACTCGGATGTAGCTGTTGCTCTTAATGTCCTTCAAAGTATAGGTAATGGTGAAATAATCATCGTCTTGGGACCAGGTGCGTTCATCAAATCTTTCAACAACCTTAGAAGTAGGGCTGCTCGCTGTAGTTGGATCAGCAGCCTTGCCGGTTATTTCTCCTATAATAAGATCTACGCGTTTAACTTGGGGATTGGCTCCATTGGCATTGTTGGACAGCGGGTCGCGAAACCGGATAGTTACCGTAACGTCGGCCCCTTTGCCTGTCAGGTTCAACGTACCTCCGATTGATGCCGGTTTGGCAAGCTTCTTGAAGCTTAGCCAGGAGGATTTGACCTCACGTGCCGTAACGTCCAGCTCAGTAATAAGATCGCCGGTTACCGTGAAGATAGCCCCGTTGCGTAGCTGATCTATTACATCCTTGTAGTCCTCATGAGCCTTTACGTAAGTTTTCGAGTATTCTCCTGGCCAGAAATCAATGTTCCCTTCGGTATAATGGGTGTGGGAGTCTGAAGTGGCCGTCATCCACCAGCGCCTGCCCTCACTGAGCAGAGAATCCCATAGACCTCCTACTATGGCAACAGCAGGATCGTAGCCGCCTCTAGTTTTCGTATAGTGATAAGCGCCCCGGACACCCTTCGTGCTCTGTGAGCTGTCTTCCTGCAGAGATGCTGCTTGATGTCCTGGAGCGCCTTCGAAGCCGATCATGACACCGGGAGCCGTATCGTTCCAGCTGCGCATCTCCTTGGGAGTGTCTTGCCCCCAAGCTCCTAATTTAGGAGCTGTGCGAGAAGGATGGTTTTTGATGACAATGGGAGGCTCAGGTAGCGCTTTCATATATTCGAGAGCGGCAATCATCTTCTCCTCTGTATCTCCTGCCTTATCCTCTGGCCAAGGATCTAGCTTGGAAAACCTGCTCTCGATATCAAATAACGTTTGAGCTTCCTCGTTCGACTTTGGAATAATTAGCGTGGAGTGATCGGCTTGTGGCGTATCGAACTCCATACCGTAGAACAGAAGCATATTCGGAAAAGCTGCCCGTGTCTCAACGAGTTTAGGATAAGCCTGATCTCGGTTGACGATAGAATGGAGCGGACCGCCATGATCAGTAGTAACCAGCCATTTGAGACCAAATTTCTGTGCATTCTCTACGTGAAGACTGAGCGGATACGTACCATCACCCGTAGCAATGAAGGCAGGAGGATCTAGCTTCGTATCATAGCCCCCGCTAAATTCCGTATGTACATGGTGATCGCCTGCGAGCCATTTACGCCCATCGTCGGGGCTGTCCATAGGTTGGGAGCAAGAGGCCAATGACACGGAGAAAATCGCTATCGCTGTTGCTAACATGCCTATTGAATTACTCTTCATTGTAACAAAATGCTTCATCCTCTAACCTCCTAGTTGGTATTCATTTATTTTAACAGGATGGTTTTTTGAGTCAATAAAATAAATTTTCATATAAGAATAAAATTATGTATAATATTGTCGATAAAAGTAGGAAAAAGTAGAATACCCAGAAGACCCTAAAAGCACGAAAAAACCGTCAAAAGCACTGACGGTTTTCTTCATAAAGCTATTAATTTTGATGACCGTATACTTTGTTGCTTAATTCCTCGCAGGCGCGCTTGATCCAGTCGTGCACATTGCCCCATACTTCTCCTGTAATACGAACAACTGGGATCGATATGCTCACAGATGCGACCGCGCGTCCATCCGAATCAAGAACAGCTCCACCCACACAATGCACACCATCGACAGTTTCGCCCATGTTGTAGCCGAAGCCTTGCGTACGCACTTTATTCAATTCCTTGAGCAAATCGGAGAACGTGGAAATTGTCTTATCTGTTACTCTCTCTAGCTCTTCAGTCGGATAGAGTGCACGAAGCTCCTCCATTGAAAGATCGGCCAGCAGTACCTTTCCAGCAGCTGTAGCATGTAAAGGCAAGGTAGTTCCAACATTAGGGTTGAAACGAAGCGCATGCTTGCTTACCTTTTCCCCGATATAGAGCAGCTCGCTTCCGGCTTTAATAGCCAAGCTGATCGTCTCGTTGAGATCATCAATGATTTTCTCTGCAATCATATTGAATTCACCAGTTAAGCTGGAGCTGCGCATATACCCTGAACGAATCGTGAACAGCTTGTAGCCCATTCGAAATTGCTTGCCGGAACGGTCAGTTTCCAGATATCCTCGGTTTAGCATGTTTTGCAAAATTAAATAAGTACTGCTCGGGGGCATGTTCAAGCCCTTGGAAATTTCAGTCAGGTTATAGGATTCCTTCTCGCCAGTAAAAAGCTCAAAAATATCCAATACCCGATCCGCCGATTTAACTTTTGGCGTTTGTTGGCTCATTCCGATAACACCCTTCACAGAAAATGATTCATAAATATGAAATATACATAAATTTTACCTCACTACAGGCGACTTGTCGATACATATATAATTCCCGATTCGGAGGAACAATAACGAAAGCCTTCATTAAACGGAATTTGCTAATGGCTCCTTTAAACGATCCTTAAATTGCTTCGGAGAGCAATCATTGTAACGACGGAACATGTCATAGAAATGACCCAGATTGGAAATACCTACAGACTCAGCAACCTCTGCTATGCTCACATCGTTCGTGAGCAGCTGCTGCTCGGCTTTTTTGATTCGTTTATAGACAACAAAGTCGGTGAATGACATTCCGAGTGCTTTTTTGAAGGTTTTGATAAAGTGGGTATAACTCATATTAACCATACTGCATACCTCTGCGATGGATAGCTTCTCACTTAAGTGTTCATCTACATAATCAACAGCAGGCTGAAGTCTGTTAAGCAACCGATTGTCATTATAATTTAATCGCATTTGCGTATCATGACGGAGCAGAAGCAATAGCAAGCTCTTAATTCTGGACGAGACGGCAAGCTCGTAGCCGATCTGATTGTCATTCATCTCTCGGTAAATATCCCGAATGAGCACAGCAGCTTGATTACGTACGTCTCGATTTTCTCTAAAGATATAATTGAGAGAGCTAAGTGGTCGAATAACTTCAGAGAAATGCTGCATGCTATTTAGCGAGCTCGGATCCCAGTATTTACGTAGATCGATCTGCAGAACCATTTGACTCAAATTTCCGACTTTAGTCTGTACCGTTGTGTGTGGCTCAGAAGAGCCGAACAAGCCGATTTCGCCTTTGCTCAGTACAAGAACCTCTTCCTTGCAGAAAGCTGTCAGCTCTCCCTTAAGCACAAGAAGAAACTCGATCTCTTCGTGATAATGCCAGCCCGTATAACGTTTATGCTTCCAAGCTTCCTGCTCCACGCTTATTCGAATTCCCTCCGGGGTGCTCTGCTTGGAGTCGATCTGCCATATGCGCACGGCAAGAAAGGGGTTCTGATAGACGACTTGTTCATGACGCATCTCAGGATACATGCTTAAGCTCCTTGTATGTTGAAATAAGAAACAGGATCGCGTAACAATACTTTAACACAAACGCCAATAATGATATAGATAATGACAGAATACCGTAAAAAATAGATCAAATAGGCAATCGATTGAAGTGAATTCCTGGGCTAGAATGGAGAAGGAAATCGACACTAAGGAGAGTTAACAATGAGCCAATCAATTAATGTTACGGTTTGGAATGAACACCGTCATGAGAAAGTAAATGAAGTAGTAGCTTCCGTCTATCCACAAGGAATGCATACAGCAATTGCCGAAGGGTTGGACACTACAGGTAAAATTACGATAGCAACCTTGGATGATGAGGAGCATGGCTTATCTGAAGAGGTGCTTAACAATACCGATGTTCTTATCTGGTGGGGCCATATGGCACATGATGAGGTTCAGGATGAGATCGTGGAGAGAGTTCAACAACGTGTACTCAAGGGTATGGGGCTTATCGTGCTTCATTCCGGTCATTTTTCAAAAATATTCAAGAAGCTAATGGGAACCTCATGTGATCTGAAATGGCGCGAGGCAGATGAGAAGGAACGTATTTGGGTCGTTAACCCAGCTCATCCAATTGCGGACGGTATCGGTGAATATATCGAGCTTCCACAGGAAGAGATGTACGGCGAGCATTTTGATATCCCGCAACCAGACGAGCTAGTTATGGTTAGCTGGTTCGAGGGTGGAGAAGTATTCCGTAGCGGCTGCTGCTTTACTCGTGGTTCCGGTAAAATTTTCTACTTCCGTCCGGGGCATGAGACTTACCCGACTTATTATAATCCGCAGGTTCGCAAAGTTATTTCTAATGCAGTAAAGTGGGCAGCTCCAGTTGACCGCGAGTATCCGAAATATGGCAATGCCCAACCACTTGAGATCATTAAGGAGAAACACTAATATGCTAAAAGTTGGAGTAATCGGCACAGGCGGTATTTTTAAGTTTGCACATTTACCTGGATGGCTTTCGCACAAAGAGGTTGAAATCGTGGCGTTTTGTGATGCCTTTCGTGCCTCTGCTGAAGCAGCGGCAAAGGATTTTCCTGATGCAAAGGTTTATGACGATTATAATGAGCTGTTAGCGGATCCATCTATTGATATTGTTGGCATCGGCACTCCGAATCTGTACCATTCCGAAATCGCTATTGCGGCTTTAGAGAAGGGGAAACACGTCTTCTGCGAAAAGCCAGATGCCATTAACCCTGAAGAGGCACAGAAGATGGCAGACGTAGCTAAGTCATCGGGTAAGCTGCTTATGACGATGCGTAACAACAGATTTAGTGAAGAAGCAAAATTCGCTAAGCGTATCATTGGTCAAGGTCAGTTAGGTGACTTGTATATGGGGCGTTGCGGCTGGATTCGTCGTCGGGGAATTCCTGGACGCGGCGGCTGGTTCACGACGAAGGAGCTATCCGGAGGCGGACCGCTTATCGATCTTGGCGTACACATGATCGATATGGCGATATGGTTAAGTGGAAATCCGAAGCCTGTATCGGTAACGGGAACAACGTACCGCAAGTTCGCTGATCGTCCTGATGCTTCAGGTCAGATTCCTGCGGGTACGTTTGACGTTGAGGATTTGGCTGCAGGGTTCATCCGCTTCGACAATGGAGCATCGCTGCAAATTGAATTCAGCTGGGCTTCTAACATTGCTGAGGAGCAGAAGTTCCTGGAGTGGAGAGGGACAGAAGGCGGATTTAGCTTAATTAATGATAAGCTATCCATCTTCACAGAATCAGAAGGTACTTTAATTGATCAGAAGCCGCAATTCCCAGAAGCGAGTGTAGCTCAGCATACGGCTAATATTCATCATTTTATTGAATGCGTGCTTGGTCGTGAGACACCAATCATTACACCGGAGCATGGCGTTGATATGATTAAAATACTGTCTGCCATCTACAAATCGGCCGAAACGGGTCGGGAAGTCATTCTTTAATCTAAGCATTCCAACCTATATAACAGTAAACAGGCTATCTTCGGGTCATTTTAGACCTGAGAGATAGCCTGTTTGCTATAGCTAATTATCGCTGGGAATGCTCTCTACGATATTGTGATGGCAGTATACCTGTCCATTTCTTGAAGGTTTTCGTGAAATGCGCCTCGTCGAAATAACCAACCTCTTTAGCCACCGTCTGGATTTTGCAATCAGCTGACTGTAGCAATGCCTTTGCTTTTTCAATACGGAACTGATGTACATAATCGAGAAAATTAATTCCAAGCTCCTGCTTAAACAAAGTGGACAGGTAGGTGCTGGAGACGAATAATGCTTTGGAAACACTAGCTAAGGACAGGCCTGGCATCGCATTCTGCTCCGCGATGAGGTCTAGTGCTTGTTGGACCTTGCGCTTAGGCGTCTTGTGCGGATTAAGGGATTGCACAAGCTGGCGAATAAAACGATAGACAAAGCTTGCCAGCTCCTCAAGGGTCTCTGTCCGGTTAATGCCTTCCTCTAGATGATCCCATCCACGGAGGGGATCAGGAGAATGGGACGGCTCCAGCTCTAATTGCGCCATCTGATTAAGGAAGGACAATGTGCGTGCATTGACCTGACTTCGTGAGGGGGCATCCGTTTCTTGCAGCGTGATGAGCCACTGCTCCGTATCGTTTAACGCTTCAGCGTATAGGCCGGAGCGCAGATGCTCTAACGTCGATTGCTCCAGCTTCCATAGTGCCGCGTCACCTCCGGCATTTGAGGTGCGCTCCTCCAGATCTCGATAGAAATACGTGCTGCCTGTTCCCCTATAGAATCGTAGTTCAAGCGCTTCGATAGCTTCCCGATAGCCTTCACAAAGGTCGTTAATGCTCGGCTGGGATTGACTAATACCGATGCTTACAGACACTCGAAGGTATTCGTCCAGATTGGCGTTAAGACGGGCAAGCCCCTCCATCAGTTTAGGCTCACACCATTCAAGTAGCCCGTTAATGACGACAACGATATCACCCTGCTCCTTCACTACCTCGACTGGCTGGCGCAGTGTATGCTCAAGCGTTTCCCGCACAATGTTGGCAGCCGCAAAGCCAAGCAGCTCTGTGTCGTTCCGGTTGTAATGCAGCTTCTCAATGGTGCAGCCATCCATTCGAATGACTAGCGTTAAGATATGCTCTGATGAAATAGACAAGCCGGCCTGCTTCATCTGCTCTTGTCTGTCATCCGTTACTTGCGCAGGAGAATGCAGCCATTGGCGAATGAGCTGTGATTTAACGAGTGGCAGGCTCGTATGCAGACGTTGCTGTAGTCCCCTCAACAGATCATTCTGCTGCTGCTTCTCGGCTAACCGGGTAGCGATCTTCTCGAATACAGACCGAATTTCCCGTGGAGAGCAAGGTTTAATTAAGAAGTCAGACACACCCAACCGCAGAGCCTGTTGTGCGTACTCGAAATCCCCATAGCCCGACAACACCACACAAGCGATATCCCAGCCGCGCTCTCGAATTTCCGTAATTAATTGTAGGCCGTCCATCAACGGCATACGAATATCCGTTAGCAGCAAATCTATCGTTTCATGCTCAAGCAGGCGGAGTGCAGCCAAGCCGTTCTCAGCCTCTCCACATATTCTGATGCCGAGCGATTCCCAGTCGATTAATGTTCGTAAGCCTTCGAGGGTCGTTCTTTCATCCTCTACAATTACCATGCTTAGCATAGGCATCCTTCATCACCTCTTTGTAAAGGGTAAAATTAGAATTACACGCGTTCCCGAATCAACGACGCTCTCTATGCTCATAGACGCTTGATCACCATAGTGCAAACGAATTCGATTGCGGATATTAAGCAGAGCGAAGTTGTCTCCCATTAAGGAGTCGTTCCCTTCTTGCACAAGGTCCTTCAGCTTCGCGAGCTGAAGAGGGGGGATGCCTGCCCCGTTGTCCGTTACTTCAATAATGACTTGTTCCCCATTCAGGTAAGCTTGAACATGAATGAATCCCGTGTCGTCTGCAATTGACTCTATACCGTGTACAACAGCATTTTCCACTAGCGGCTGGATGAGCAGTTTTGGCAGAGTGAATTCTTTAAGTGCTGGGGCCGTATCCAATTCATAGGCCAGCTTATTCGGGTAACGCATTTTCTGTAGGAACAAATAATGATTAACCAACTGCAGCTCTTGGTCCAATGCAATAATATCCTTGCCATGGCTGAGGCTGATTTTGAAAATTTCGGACAAGGAGTAGATCATCTCGGCTACGGCCTGATCTCCATTCCTTTGAGCAGACCATGCGATCGTATTCAGCGTGTTATATAGAAAATGTGGATTAATCTGAGATTGAAGAACTTTAATCTCAGCTTCCTTTTGCTTTAACTCGAACGTATACACATCGTCGATGAGCTCGCGAATTCGTCGCACCATCGTATTGTATCCGACTCCGAATTGACCGATCTCATCGTGTGTTGTCAATTGCACCTGCTGAGAGAAATCACCCTTCTGGAACTTTTTCATAGAAATGAGTATTTTCTTGATAGGCTTCAGAATAACGCCTGCAACGGACCATGAGACGAATAATCCTAGCAGGATGGTGAGAAGTGCGATTGCGATTGTGAGCCATTGGATGCGATTCAATTGATTTAATAGCTTGCTGCGGGGCTGGACAACCAACACATGCCATCCGGTTAAGGAAGAGTTGATATGAGCTGACACCCACTTGGAGGAATCAATGGCACCTGATATATTATCGAGACTTTCAACGGGATTCGCAAAATAAGGCAAATCAGCTACAGAGTAGCCAATCCACTTTCCAGTGCTGTCGGATAAGATCGTACCATCGATTCCAATGACTGCGATTTCCAAATCGTTCGTACCTGTGGCATAGGATTTGCGAAAGTCTTTTTCATCCATGCCTAGAATAATAATCCCTTCGGGATTGTAGGTCATATCGCTTTTTAACACTTTGGTTAAAAGGATTTTGTTCATGTTGTCACCGTAGAACATACTCTTGGTCCGCCCAGGCACTTCCACGTTCCATGACTCAATCCGAGGGTCCTTCACAATCCGATCATAGTCGAACTTTTCCTGGTAATCCTTAAACGGTATCGCTGCCGAAAGACCTTTATTATTGAATTGGATTAAATCAAAATGAGGCGAATACAGGGTAAGAAATCGGAAATAAGGACGAGTAACCATTAAGCGGCTAATGGAATCAATGATGTCCTTTTTTACATACCCGCCACTTTCAACATCTTGGGTAAGCAGTGCTTGAATTTCCGGCGTCAGAAACAAGTAATTGGAAATATCGATTGCATCTTGAGCAATGTAGTTGAGATGATCGATCGCCTGTTTGGCTGTGCTTGTTTGTTCATTTTTCATTTTGACAACGATGTCGCTTGCCGCGATTCGGTAGGAATAATAACCCGTTACTGCAATGGTAAAAACAATGAGAGGGACGAACCACAAATTTATTTTACTTCGAACAGGCATATTTAAGTACATTTGGCGTGGGCTTCTTATCACAGTCATTCCTCATCTAATAGAAGATAGAAATAAATTCATCTTTTCAACTATAGCAAACAATGAGACAGTTAGGAGCAGGACCACAAAATTTTACAATAAAACATGAAAAATGAACAAGAGTTAAATCTGGGATGCGGGAAAAAGGTACTCAGACGAGAGGTATTATGCTAGTAGGTTAAGAAATATACAAAAGCTTCTTAAGAATGCGGCGTTACCTGCATAAGTCATTCGGATTTATACTGAAGACGTCGACAAAACAAAAAATGAGGTGGGGTTAAAAATGAAAGTCTTTAACAGAAAAAGGTTAAGCATAGGCTTGATCGCTTTGATTACTGCGGCAAGCTTATCGGCTTGCGGAAGCAACAATAATAACAATGGGGGTTCATCTAGTCCGTCTGTAGAGCCGTCCCCTAGTGTAGCCGCATCACCCGACGCTTCTCCTTCCGCTTCTCCTCCTGCAGCAGAACCAATTACTTTAACATTTTTCACGAATAACTCTGACCGCACTGTTGGGCAAGGTAAGATGGAGCAGCAGCTAATCGAGCAGTATATGAATGAAAATAAAAATATTACGATCAACATCGAAACATTGTCTCCAGATCCGCAGTACCAAGATAAAATCAAAGTATACAACGCTTCGAACAAGCTTCCTGACATTATTAGCTCTTGGGGAAATACAAGCTTTCTACAGCCATTGATTAAAAACGGTGCACTCGCTGAAATCAATCGTGATGATCTGAAGGACATGGGCTTCATTGATGCTGCTCTTGATGGCTTCAGTTCTGGTGGCAAGCTGTATGGTCTGCCAAGAAACTCGGACTTCTTCGTCATTTACTACAATAAGAAAATATTCGCTGACAACGGCATTGAAGTGCCAAAGACAGAGGCTGAAATTACGAAAGCCTTCGCTACATTAAAAGCGAAAAAAATCATTCCTCTAGCATTCGATGGGCGTGAGGCTTGGGTATCCGGAATTTGGTTTGACGCTACACTTCAGCGTGCTTCCGGCACATGGGAAACTTCCCATAAGGCTATGGATGGTACAGGTAGCTTCGACGATCCAGCTACAATTGCAGCCGCAGCATCCATGCAAAGATGGATAGATGCCGGAGCTTTCGGCACAGGCTTCTTGAACCAAGATGGCAGTGTAGCGCGTAACATGTTCGGTCAAGGTAAAGCTGCAATGTACATGATGGGCGAGTGGGATATGGGTATGGCGACAGATGAGAACTTCCCAGAAGAAGTTCGTAGCAACATGGGTGCTTTCTCCATCCCGGCTATCGAAGGCGGTAAAGGAAGCGCAAGTGATCTGACTGCATGGTTCGGCGGCGGATATTCGGTATCCAACAGCTCCGCGCACAAAGAAGAAGCGATTGCTTTCTTGAAGTGGATGTTTAAGCCTGACAACTGGGCTAAGGGCGTATGGCAGAACGGAATTACTTTCCCTGCACAGAAATACGACAGCTTCATGACTGGTAATGAAACGCCTGTTCAGAAAGATCTAAGTAATATCTTTAACCAAGCAACTTCTTATAGTGGTACAGTAGCCCAGGATAAATTCACATCGGTTACACAAAAAATCTATTACGATTCCCTGCAGCAGCTTGAAGCTAAGAAGCTAACTCCAGAAGCTTTCACTAAGGTTATTGCAGATGCGGCAGCGAAATCCGTAAAAGAAGCAGCAACAGAAAAATAAT